>NZ_DICD01000021.1:0-63790 GCF_002415245.1 Pantoea sp. UBA5035
CTGATTTATTCAACAAAGCCCTCCAGCTTATGCAAACCCTGGCAATGGCAATGGCAATGGCAATGGCAATGGCAATGGCAATGGCAATCACGGTAACAATGGCGCGCACGGGGGTAAAGGACAACATAATGTGAAGTCTGAAGACAAACATGGAAATCGTAAGAATTATGGACAACCAGACCGTGTCGGGTCTGATATCATTTTCTCTCGTGCACGTTCTCTTGCCGTCAATTATGGCCTGACAGGGTATCAGTCTCTGCCTCCCGGTATCGCTAAAAAGGTTGCGCGTGGTAAACCTTTACCTCCAGGTATCGCTAAAAAAAGCTTACCTGCTTCAATGATTAATGATCTGCCCTATTACCCCGGATATGAGTGGCGGGCCGTAGGCAATGATTTAGTGCTTATTGCTCTGAGTACGGCTGTCGTGACCGCTGTAATTAATGGCGTTTTCGACTAACCACCGATCAGGCTGAATCCGGCTAAAGTCTCATGGAAGTTGTTCATTTGCAGGCAATGAATTGCAATAAGCAGCTTCAGTCAAAAGAAATAATGTCCGCTTCTGGCAAAACGCGGACATACGGGGAAGCCAACATCCGCTTAAAGCGGAAAGCGGAAAAAGATGCCGTCGCACAACAAATTTTCTTATTGGGGTTGAAAGGTCATAATATCAGGCGTATCAAAAAAGGCGGCACTTTTGCCATTCAATTAGGAAATGGAATTATGGCGGATAGAAGACCACTCAATCCCGACGTAGTTGTTCCTAAACCTGGCGGCGGTACCCAGCCTCGCGATCGTAACAACGATGGAAGAGTTGGAGAGAAGCGCTCGGATGCAGGTAAAACACGTAAATAATGACAAGCCGCCTCTGGGCGGCTTTTTTCTTGTGACGATCCAGCTGTAATCCGGTTTCACCCTATTACTTATGAAGGTTGTTGAACTGTTAACATCCGCTTCTGGCACAAAGCGGATATTGATGGCATTAGAAGTGTGAGAGTACCATTGTCATACTGGACACAATCATAATTCTGTCCAGACGATGCAGATTGAAATCACTGGAAGAATCATGGATATCCAACTCACAAACGTCACCCCGGACAGCCCAGGATTTGCTGAGTTAAGATCGCAGAGCATGGCTGAAGGATTTAACATGTTACGCCGACTGGAAGATAACTGGCTTAGCGGACACAACCGCTTTGATAGACCCGGAGAAAAACTCATTGGGGCTTCTGTGGATGGGTTAATCGTTGGCGTTTGTGGACTTAACATTGACCCGTTTACGCTAAAAACTGGCATCGGACGTCTGCGACATCTCTATGTAGACTCGGGATGGAGAAAAAGGCAGATTGGCAGCGCCCTGCTCCGTGAGATACTTAAGGATTCTGGCCACTGGTTTGAGTTGATCAACACAAACGCTCCTCCATCGGCATTCGCTTTCTATGAACGAGCTGGTTTCGTTGCTTTAACTGGCATAGAAAAAGCCACGCACCGTCTATGCCTCAGAGACCCAGCGCGTTGATACAGTCACCTCCTGGATAGACCGCATATTCTGTCCAGTGAACCACTTTTCAGGAATGTCTGCCGAGATAGAGCCCTGACGTAACCAAACTGGGGCTTCTGCTTTGATTGAAGATCGCAGCCTGGCTGCTGAGTGGGGCCTTATTCTTCCCGCCAGTGTACAAGAACTGGGTATTACACTCGAAGAATATGGAAGCGAAGACCGCGATGAATGGTTCACAGGAGAGCGCGGGTATTATGGTCAGGTCTTGTGAAAGAGAGGGGGAAAATGTCTAAATGAGCACTCGCTTCTACTTTAAAGCTGGCATCCACGCCAGCCACAACTCCCGGCAAGCGAGAAGCGCCGCTCAATAGAGCAAAGCCTTTACTCAAGAAAAAGAAGAATCCCTGTGCTTGAGTCGTTCTCTGAAAACAGGCAGCTGCCAGCGCAGATGCCCGTTTAACCTCAGAACAGCACCGAGTAGTTCAGCCCAAAGGTTCGTCCGCGCCCCTTATAGGTATAAAGACCCGCGTCGCCGTAGGTCGGGCTATAGAGCCCCGGCGCCCGCTGGCCCCACACCGTGGTGTAATCTTTATCCAGCAGGTTCTCTACGCTAAAGCTGAGTTTGCCGACCGGCAGCGCGTAGCTTCCCAGCAGGTCAACGGTGTTATAGCCGTTGATTTTTTTGCCATCCGCATCGGAAACGTCAAGGGTTTGCGTGCTCTGCACGCGCAGGTTCCAGTCGCCCGGCGCCCAGTTCAGCCAGGCGCTGACTTTGGACGGGCTGGCGCTGTCGATGGTCAGCTTCTCCCATTTACCCTCGACGCGCGTTTCAGATTTAATGACGTTAAAGTTAGAGCCGGTACTCCATTCGCTGTCGTTAAAGAAGTAATCAACCTGGCCCTCCACGCCGTAAATGCGGCGCTTATCGTCATCCAGATTAATCGTCATATCGGTTTTATTGATGCTGATGGTTTTATCCGACAGCGAATAGTAAGCCGCCAGCTGGGTGCGCAGGTTATCGCCGGTATAGCGCCAGCCGAGCTCGTAAGAATCGACTTTGATCCCATCGAGCTTCGAATCGTTGACGTTAACGCTGTTGGTGAGGTTGTAATGCCCGTTCGCCAGGCGATAGGTGCCGGAACCGTAATATTTGGCCAGGTCGGGGATCTCAAAGCCCTGCGAGAAGTTAAACCAGACCTGCTGGCGCTCGGTCAGTCGACCCAGAATACCGGCATTGAAAAGCAGGTTATTGTAGTCGGTCGATCCTCCCGGTACCGCATCCGCCGAGTTGGCCTGGCCGGTGGCGATCGCCTGCTGCTGCGCGTAGCCGACAAAATCGTCCACCTTGTTTTTCGTATACTGATAGCGCACGCCGCCGCTCAGCGTGATGGCGTCGATGTCGTAGCTCGACTGCAGGAACGGCGCGAGATTGGTGATGCTATAGCCCGGATAGCGCCCGACGTTGTAGGCGTTTTTCAGCGTCATGCCGCCGCTTTGCGCCGCGGTGTTCAGGTCAAAAAACTGCTGATTGGCGTCAAAGGTCTCATGGTCGGCGTCAACGCCGTAAGTCAGCGTCAGGGCATCGATCGGCTGGCTGTTAAGGGTCAGCTTGCCGCCATAGAAATCGGTCTTTTGCTGCGAGGCGCCGATACTGGAGACGCGATTGCGGGTAAGCGTAGGGAAAGGATAGAAGGTCAGACTCTCGTCGCGATAGTAAACCTGCGCCACCAGATCCTGGCCGAAAAAGTCGGTATTGGAGTACTGCACATTGATCAGATGGCGTTCGGTGCCGGGCAGGCGGTCGGAGTCGAGATTGCCTGAGTTATAGGCGCTGCCGGAGCCGGTCACCGCCGAGAAATTCTCGCCCAGATAGAGGCCATGCTTGCCGTCTGATTCGCTCTTGAAGTACTGCGTGGTAAGCTGCAGCTGCTGGTTCTCATCGATATTAAGCGTGCCCGTGCCCATTACATCCAGACGATCGGAGTACTGCAGCCCGGTCTGGGTATTATCGATAATCGCCTCGTTGCCTTTGCCGTCATACCAGCCGCCGTAGCGCTGATAAGCAACCGACAGGCGACCCGAGGCCTTGTCGTCGCCGCCGCTCACCGCCGCCGCGACGTTCTCATCATGATCGTTATGGCTGTTGAACCCGCTTTTGACGCCGGTTTGCAGCTCCGCCTGCGTGCCCGGCTGACCTTTCTTCGTCACGATATTGATTAAGCCGCCGGTACTGCCGCCGCCATAGAGCGAGGTCGCGCCTGAAATCACCTCGATACGCTCGATGTTGAACGGATCGATCGCGTCCAGCTGGCGGCTGTCGCTGCGTGACGAGTTAAGGCGAACGCCGTCCACCATCACCATCATCGAGCGACCGCGCATGTTCATACCGTAGTTGGTGCGTCCCTGACTGCTGACGTCCATGCCGGGAATGAGCTGCGCCGCACCTCTTTCAACTCCTTGCCGCCCTGGACCTGCTGCTCAATTTCCTCCTGCTCGATAATCCAGGTGGTTTGCGCCATTTCCGCCACGCTGCGGTGCGAGCGGCTGGCGGAGACCACCATCTGATCCTCTTTTACCTCTTCGGCCCAGGCGCCGGAGGAGAGCATCGCGAGTAAACAAGGATTTAAAACCCACAGATACGGCTGTTTCATTTTTTATTTTTTTCCGATGACGTGTTCAAAACTGAACGGAATTAACGGTGTGTTGAGGATCCCGAGCGTGATTTTCCGGCTGCTGCGTGCGCCACTGGATCACGCCAGGGGTGGTGCTCAGCTCAAAGGGTTCATCCGGGTGCGCACGGTTAAGAATGCGGGCGGCGCGCCAGGCCATCAGGCTGAGCTGGGGTTCCGCAATGCCCAGGCGCTGCATCCCGGCATTGACGGCAAAAAGACTGTTGCTTTCCGGCCCGTCCCAGTTAAGGGTGAAGTCGGTGTTGATCTGGAAATTTTCGTCGCGGTCAAGCTGCAGGCGATGCGCGACAGGCGCCATAAAAGCGGGACGCGCCGAGCGATAGCCGGTGGCGAAAATCACCACGTCGGTCGTCAGCTGCTCTTCGCCGTGATCGAGATGGTGACGCAGCCTCAGCTGCTGCGCTTCCTGCGCCTGCTCAAGCGAGATCACCGAGCGCGACGGCATCAGACGCGCCCAGGGCTGCTCACGCAGCACCTCAAAGCGGTGATACATCGCCCGATAGATGGCGAGAAGCGACTCGCTGGTGATGCCGTCTGAGGTCATCTTCTGCTCGTTCAGCATCTGCTGGCGCGCGCTTTCGTCCAGCGTCGAGAAGCTTTCCAGGTACTCCGGCGTGAAGTACTCGTTGGCGAAGGCGGCTTCATCCAGCGCGTTGAAGTTATTCCTGCGCGACACCCAGTTCAGGGCCGCGGGCTGACCCCATTCACCACGGAAGATATTGAGAAACAGGTCGGCGCCGCTCTGGCCACCGCCGACAATGGTAACGCGCTTGCCGTGCAGGTCCGGCCGACGCAGCATCATTTCGCTGGCGTGAAAGCAGCGATCGCTCTGTTCAGTGACGCACGCCGGCAGCCGGGCCTGCTTCCCGATGCCGAGACAGACATGGCGCGCCTGGAAACAGTCATGGGCGGTTTCGACCGTGAACAGACGCGTCGCGTCGTTAAAGGTCACGCGGGTGACCGGCTGGTTAAAGGCCAGATTGCTGAGACGCTTCGCCACCCAGGCCAGGTAGTCGGAAAACTCCTCTCTGGAGACCGTGCGCTGCTCGGTGGTGAGAAAACGGTAGAATTTCTTTTGCTGCACCAGATAGTTCACAAAGCTATAGCGGCTGGTCGGCTCAACCGCGCTCACCAGATCTTTGAGAAAGCTGGTTTGCATCGCGCAGTCCGGCACCATCATGCCCGGATGCCAGGCGAAGTCGGGTTTGCGCTCAAGAAACAGCGAGCTAAAACCGTCCAGTCCTTCCGCCAGCGCGGCGACGCTGAGGTTGAACGGGCCGATGCCTATGCCAATGAAATCATAAGGCTTCATTTTGCAGACTCCTGGGTGACCAGATAGAGAGGGTTATCGAGATCGGTAAGGTAGTTGGGCAGCATTCGGCTGCCGCCGTCATGCTCTGAGAACCTCAGCTTTACCGGATTAAGCACGACGCGGATGATCTGAGGCCTGAAGAGATCGAACAGGGCGAAGCGATCGGCCATCGTCGGATGTTGCGCCATATAGCGCTGCAGCACGCCGGCGAGAAGGCGGTAAAAATGGCGCTCATCGATGCCCGACTGCAGCGTCAGACGGGAGATAAAACGCAGCACGGTGACAAAGTGCCCGGTCTGCAGATCGTGAATAAGGTAGTCGGCGCTCAGGCGCGCGGTGACCTCTTTCACCGCCGCAGGCAGCGACGCCGCCTCCGGGAAGTCGCGATCGACAAGACGCATATCGCCCTGAAAATCCTTCAGCAGAATGCGCTGCGGAATATGGTCCTTCATCACCAGCGTGACGTTCTGACCGTGCGCGATAAGCGCCACGCCGTAGCGGCACATCAGATGATAGAAGGGGATCACCACCACGTCGAACATGTGGCTCAGCCAGCTTGCCGCATCCAGTCCCGACGCCTTGATCCAGGCGTCGATCAGCGGGCGTCCGTCGTTATCGGTTTCCATCAGCGCGGCCATCAGCACCGCCTGTTCGCCTGCCTGCAAGTAGCAGCCGGGGCTTTCGCGCCAGATCACGCCGAGCATCTCCTGGTAGCGATAGGGCGCCTGCGGCAGCGCGGCGTAGCCTTCGTGAGACAAGTAGCCTGCGGCCGGCTCCGCCAGAATACGGGCGCCGGTGGCGCGCAGCGTCTCATCCTGCGCGAACTGGCGCGTTAACCAGCCGGAGGCGATCGGCCCGGCGGCGATATACTTGCCGGGAATGCCGCGATAGCAGGAGGTGTTATAGATGGTCAGCGGCAGTTTGATATCGAACCGCGCAGCGCGGCTGACATTGGTCAGGGTGCGCAGCGACTGCTGCGCCAGATAGCGGTCGCCGAAGGCGCCCAGCTCGACTATCTCTCCGCGCGCCAGCTGCGGCAGAAAGTGAATCGCGATTTTTTGCTGCCACTGCCAGGGATGAACGGGCACCGCCATCCAGCTGTCGTCGAGTCCGGCTGACTGCCAGCGCTGGTGAAAACGCGTCAGCTCGGCGTCATCCATGGCGCTGGCGAGCAGGGTAGAGAGGTCGCACGTCTCTTCATGGCTCCAGACCAGCTTATCCCGGCGCACCGCGACCCAGTGCAGCTGAAACCGATTGCGGTACTCCGGCGCATAGGCGCGCAGCGCATCCAGCCCCCAACCGCGACGCCCTTTGTTGAAGATAAACTTGGGATGTCCGCTGAGCAGGCACTGTAGCTCATCCGCATCGAGCGCGATCAGATCGTCAGCGCTCAGCGACCGGCGCGCTTCCAGCAGTTGCAGATCGCCGCGCAGGGTGGCGTAGAGATCTTCAAGATGCTCGGCCGTCTGGGCATCGCTCATCTCCAGCGCCACGGCCAGCTGACGCAGCAGCGCGTCCGCCTCCAGCGGCCCGCCGCTGAGAGAGGCGGGATCGATATGCAGCCAGCCCCAGATGCCGCGGCGGGCGGCAAACGCCCAGCACGCTGAGCCCACGCTGATTTCCCAGCGGCCTGCTGAACGCTCCACGGCGCGCAGCGCCTGCTCATACTCCAGCTCGGCGAGAATTTTGGCGATCATCTCGCGGTTGACGCGCTCCCACATCATAAGCCCTCCTCCGTAAAGAAGCGGTTGCGTTCGCTCATCACCAGGCGAGAACGCTTGTGGGGGAAATCGAACTCCTTGAGGGTGTGATAGCCGGCAACCGGCAGATGGCGGAACAGACGCTGATTGTCGTAGCGCGGTTCAGCGACGATGCGCTGCGTACGGGGCTCGTCGAGAAACAGATAGTGCGTCAGCCCGCGCAGCCAGCTGCGAATAAAGTGCGCGCCGCGCCACGCCTCTTCGCCTACCAGCATATGCAGACCGCGATCGTAAGGCTGCCAGCGGTAGTGACGGCCGATACGATCTTCCGCCGCCCAGTAAATTTCGAAATAGCCGAACGGCTGGTCGTCGAAACAGCCAATGACCGGGCAGCAGTACGCGGAGTCGAGCTGCTTGCGCAGGTAGTTTTCCTGCTTCGGCTGCGGCGCGGCCATTTCCCAGAAGGCGTTGACGCGGGGCGCGTTCATCCAGCGTGTAAAGCGCGCGGCGTCCTCCGCCACGTCGGCGACGCGAAAGCTGAGCGTCCGCTTGATCTGCGGATCGTAGCGCCGATAGATTTCGCCTTCCGGCCTGGCCGGACGCACGGGATAGAAGAGCTGACGCTCATCATCGAACTGCATTTTGCCGCTGGCCACTGACCGTTCGCCGCGGCGCCAGATCGGCAGCTGCCAGAAGGTTTCGCGGGAAATGTAGTCGCCGTCGACCGCCGCGAACAGCGCCTGCGCCTGCGGCTCATGCTGCCACTGCGCCCAGGGGAGATGAACGCCGCTCAGGTGCGGCGCGGCCACCAGCAGCTGATCGATCGCCTCGGCAAGCCAGCCTTCCGGTATCGCCGCCATAAACTGCAGCGCGGCGCTGTTGTCCAGCCCGAGCATGAGCGGCAACGCCTGTCCGGTCAGCGCACAGCGGAAACCGGTGTCGCCATGTACGATATGCGCATTTGGCATCACGGCTTCTCCCTGTAGAACGGATTCTGAAAATCGAAGTAGATCACTGCCGGATCGGCGATGGTGTTTTCGTTGTGGTCGTAGAGATAGCAATTGAAATTGCCTTTACAGTTCCAGTGTCGGCTGTCGAGCACGTAATCGAGACTGCGGGTGTCGCTGACGCGACTGCGCAACGCCGCCAGCCTGTCGCGCACCAGGGCCATCAGGCGCTCTTCGGTCTCAAAGCCCGCTGCGCCCAGCGCGGCGGTAACCGCCAGCGTGGAGTTGACCAGCAGGTAATAGGGGAAGTAGCGCAGCACTTGCTCGCGGCTAAAGCAGTTTTCCGCATCCGCTTCGTCAATCTGCGCCAGCCAGTCGATGGCGTTTTCCGTGAAGCCGCTGCCCTGGCAGTCGCGGTAGAGCAGTCCGACCGGCAGATCCTGCTGCATCTCGACCAGGATGTTTTGCTGATGCGCCAGCAGCACCAGGCCGTAATTGGCCTCGGTGCCGAACAGCGGCAGCAGTACGCGATCGCAGTAGGCGTTCAGCCAGCACTGCGCCGCCTGGGCAAGCGTCAGCCCGAGCCGAACGCTCACTCTTCTTACCGCCGCCGCCAGCAGGCTGTCGCCGCCGTCTGGCGCGGCCTGCGTCAGGCTGACCAGCACGTTGGTCTGGGTTGCCGGGGTATCGAAGAGGCTGTTGACGCGAAACGCCATCAGGCTCTCTTCCTGGATCACGCCATCAGCGGCGCGCAACCCGGCCCAGCCATCCTCCTGCATCACGCGCATAGTGGGATAGTCCATCTGCAACGACTGCCAGCGCGGGGTCTGGGCGAGACGCGCCAGGCGCATACCGCGCTTCACCTCTTTCACCGACAGGGTCCGCACCGAATTAGTCAGACGCACGCTCAGCGAGAATTTGATCATGTCGCTGCTGACAGGCGAGTAGAGCGAACGTGAAGAGCTGGTGGGCAGCCAGGCGCTGCCGCATTCCCCTAAGTCCGCCAGCGCGCCGTTATCGATTAGCTGCTGGCACCACGCCTGCGACAGCAGATAGCGGGCCTGCCACGGATGCATCGGGATCAGCCAGCGCCGGTCGGTAAAGTGGCTCAGCAGCGCGGGCGCGCTCTGCGCGGCAAAGCGCAGCAGACGCGCGCGCAGCGACAGGCCGAGGCTTTCGCCCGCCACATATTCGCTATCGACGGAGAGCCAGTGCAGCGGGAAGTCAGAGGCGAAGTCAGGCAGATAGCGGCGCGCTTCTGCTTCATCAAAAGGCTCGTGCGATTTCGGGGCAGGGTGGAACGCGTGCCCCACCAGCAGCGCCTGTTCGGCCTCAGCAAACGAAAGCGGTTTGTTGCGTAGCTCAGGCCAGCGATGGCGCACATTGATCGCCTGCCAGGTATTGGCATGGCTTTCGCCGACGCGCTGCTGGAAACGCTCGATGATGCCGCTGCTGAGTTCCGCGCGAATGGCCGGTTTTGCCAGAATCAGCGATACCAGGGTTGCAAAGCTGATGGCTTCGCCCTCAGGCGAATCCGGGCTGATGAGCCGCGCGGGAAACTGATACTGATGGTGCTGGGTAGGAGAGAAGTAGCGCAGCGGCAGACGGATCGCCTGCGATGACGAAAGGGGCAGGTCAATATGTTGCCTCTGGCCGGGCGCAGCCTCGGCAACATATTTCCAGTCGCGCGTTTCCCGAAAAAGCGCATTGAGAAAGCACTGCGCCGCCACGTCAACGCCAGCCGTTTGAGAGAAGCCATCCATAAGATAATCTCACTTCTTAACTGATAATGATTATCGTTATGATAATTATTTAATTTACAAAGGCAATCATTTTTGCAATATTTGCATACATCTTATGAACTGTATATCCCTGTTTTTAACGGTGTCTTTACATTTATGTGTCAGTTATTACAGAGTCGGCGGGTATGACGGGGCCGGGTAAATCAAGCTGGCCGCTGGCTTTTTGCGCCGGGCTGCTGGGAATTGGTCAGAATGGCTTACTGGTCGTGCTGCCGCAGCTGGTAGAGATGACCGGCCTGACGCTCTCGAGCTGGGCCGGTTTATTGATGTTTGGTTCGATGCTGTTTCTGCCCGCCTCGCCCTGGTGGGGACGGGTCTCCGAAGTGAGGGGCTGTAAATTTGTCGTGGTGGCGTCGCTGTCAGGCTATCTGGCCAGCTTCGGCATTCTGGCGCTGGCGGTCTGGATGATGGCGGAAAAGCGGATCGGCATGCCGGTCGGGCTTGCGGCGCTGATCCTGTCGCGGATGGCGTACGGTCTCACCGTCTCGGGCATGGTGCCCGCCGCGCAAACCTGGGCGATGCAGCGCGCTGGCGCAGAGCGGCGCATGGCGGCGCTGGCGGCGATCAGCTCCGGGCTAAGCTGCGGAAGATTGCTGGGGCCGCCTCTGGCGGCGGGCGCTCTCAGCCTTTATCCCATGGCGCCGCTGTGGCTGATGGCCGCCGCGCCGCTCTTCGCCCTGATGCTGATCGGCCGCGAGTATGGCGATCCGCCGCTGGCGCCGGTTGCGCATCAGGCGGCGCGCTGGCAGAGCAGTTTACTGCCGCTTCTGGCGCTGGCGGCGCTGCTCGCCCTCAGCATCAGCCTGATGCAGATCGGGCTGGCGCCCGTGCTGCGCGATTACATGAGCGCGCCCGCGGCGGTCAGCCGCCATATCGCCTGGCTGCTGAGCCTGGCCGCCATCGCGACTCTGCTGGCGCAGTTTCTGGTGGTCAGGCCGCAGCGGTTGCAGATTCAGCCGCTGCTGTTTAGCGCTGCGGTACTGATGAGCGCAGGGCTGGGCATCATGGTCGTCGGCAACCTTATTTCGCTTTATGCAGGCATCGCCGTCACCTCGTTCGGCGCTGCGATGGCGACCCCAGCCTATCAGCTGATGCTTAATCAAAAACTCTCTATCGGCAAAGGGGCTGGCCTGATCGCCACCAGCCACACGCTGGGCTACGGCCTGAGCGCCTTGCTGATCCCCTTTATCACGTGGCAGTGGGGACAGCACCACCTGCTGGCGGGCGCATGGATAGCATCAATGATGTTTTTCATGGTGGCCTGTCGGCTGCGATTAACGGCAAGCGCGGAAAGCGCGCGCTGAAGTCAGGAAAAAATATGGACGCCATTCCAGCCTACCGCTTATTCAATGTCACTCTGCTGCGCAAAAGATGGCTCTCTCCCTCGCTGGTGAGCTGCCTCTTTACGGGCGAAGAGGTCGGGATGATGAAGCGCGATGGGCCCGATCAACGCATTAAAATTCTCTTTCCGTCGTTACAGGGGATTCCCGCCTCGTTAACCGCGCATCTTCCATGGCGCGAGCAGCTTAAAACCCTGCCGCCCGAGCAAAAGCCGATACCGCGCACCTACACGCTGCGCGCGGTTGACGCTGCCGACCGCCTGGTGGAGGTGGAGTTTGTGATTCATGGCACCGAGGGACCCGCCTCGGCCTGGGTCATCAGCGCGGAACCAGGCGATGCTCTGCAGATGGTTGCGCCCAACCGGCAACACGCCGATGACAGCGGCGGATATGAGTGGCGTCCTCATGCCGAGGTCGCGCGCGCGCTGATCGTGGCCGATGAGACGGCGCTGCCGGCGGTGAAAGGGATCCTTGAGCAGGTGGCGCAACTGGCGGCGCCGCCCGCGCTGCAGATTTTTCAGGAGGTACCGCGGGCGGAGGACTGCGTCGACTGGCGTCAATACGCCTTTGCCGAGGTCTTCTGGCTTCCCCGCGACCAAACCCGCACGGCGCACGGCGCAGCGCTGCTGCAGGCGGTAAAGGCGAACCTCGCCGTGCCTGACTCAGCGCTCAGCGCCTGTCCGGCGTCGCTGGAGGTGGAACAGGAGAGCCTGTGGCGCAGTGCGGCGTGCAAAGACAATCTTTTTTACGGCTGGGTTGCGGCGGATTCGTCAGCCGTCAGGCATATCCGGCGCTATCTGGTGGGCGAGCGCCAGCTGGCGAGCGAGAGCGTGAGCTTTATGGCCTACTGGTGCAAAGGTTAACCGCGTCAGTCCGCTTAATTTATCGTGCGCAGAGCGGGACAGGCGGGATGCTGAGGGGCGCCGCACAGCGGTACGGCGCGCCTCCGAGGGGCTTGTCAGGAGTTTTCAGAGGAGCGAACGGCGTAGAAACGCGCTTTCTGCTGCTGACGCTGTCTGCGCGGCATCACCAGGCTGGCGATGATAATCACCAGCGTCAGGCCGCCGGTCGCCAGCAACTCATTCTGATGCTGCGCGTTAAACAGCATGCAAACCAGCACGGTGACGATAAACAAAATGGTCAGCCAGGTCAGGCCCGGAAACAGCCACATGCGGTAACTCAGCGTTTCGCCCGCTTTTTCGCGCTTTTTGCGCAGCACCAGATGAGAGAAGGCGATCACCAGGTAAACCAGCAGCGCAATGGCGCCTGAGCTCGCCAGCAGGAATTCAAACACCACGCTGGGCGCCAGATAGTTAGCCACCACCGCGACAAACGCCGCCGCCGTCGAGAGCAGCACCGCAATCCAGGGCGTACCGCTGCGCGTGGTGCGGGATGCCGCCGCAGGCGCATCCTTCCGACGCGACAGAGAGTAGAGCATACGCGAAGAGGTATAGAGCGCCGAGTTAAGGCAGCTGCAAACCGCTATCAGCACCACGACATCGACAATGAGTTTGGCGTGCGGAATATTCATGGCCTGCAGCACGGTCTGATAAGAGCCGTGCTCAACCAGCGACGGCGAATTCCAGGGCACCAGAGCGACCACGAAGAATATCGACAGCAGATAGAACAGCGCGATACGCCAGATAACCGAATTGGTGGCCTGGGTGATCTGCTTGCCGGGGTTCTTCGATTCGGCGGCTGCGATGGTAATAATTTCGGTGCCCATAAATGAAAACATGGTGGTCAGAATCGCCGCCATCACCTTGCCGATGCCGTTGGGCATAAATCCCTGGGTGTCATAAAGATGCTGAAGGCCGCTGGCGCCGCTGTTGGGCAGATAGCCGAATACGGCCAGCCCGGCGGCACACAGGAATGCGACGATCGCCGCGACCTTGAGCAGGGCGAACCAGAACTCAAACTCGCCATAGTTTTTTACGCTCAGCAAATTGGTCAGGGTTAAAACCACCGTAATGGCGAGCGTAAACTGCCAGATGGCGATCTGCGGAAACCAGGCGTGCAGGATGGTGCCGGCCGCGTTCGCTTCCAGAGGGATCACCAGCACCCAAAACCACCAGTAGAGCCAGCCGATGGTAAAGCCGGCCCAGCGGCCGAGCGCCTTATCGGCGTAGGTAGAGAAAGAGCCGGAGTCCGGCAGCGACACCGCCATCTCCGCCAGCATACGCATAATCAACACCACCAGCGCGCCAGCAGCGGCATAGGCGATAAGCACCGCCGGGCCCGCCTCGGCGATAGCGTGGCCGGACCCCACAAACAGGCCTGCGCCAATCACGCCGGCAATGGACAGCATGCGCACATGGCGCGGCTTTAGATTTTGTGCCAGTGCATCTTCGTTCGCACTCTGCATTCTCGTCATCAATACATCTCCAGAACGGCTCCCGGGCTTATGTGCCCGGGACGAGCAGGGGGACAGACTCGCGGCAGCGAGCCGGGAAGCTGATACGTTTTATTTACAATTCCCGACAAAGGCTTTTATTTATGCGTGCGGAGAGGTAAGTTGCCAGAGCCAATTTCAGAGAGTGGGATGGAGCCAATTGCAGCTGTTATATGCCGATCACTTATTAGCGCGACTGCAGGTTTTGCAGAGTGGTTCGCTACAGCAGCGACTGCTGGCCTGCATACAGGCCGCTATTATTGAAGGGGTTTTTCCTCGCGGCGGACGTTTGCCGCCGACGCGCGACATGGCGCGCGAGCTGGGCGTATCGCGAAATACGGTAATGCATGTTTATGAAAGTTTAATGGCGCAGGGCTACGTGACGGCGCGCACCGGCAGCGGCACCCGCGTGGTGGAGACGCTGCCGGAGATCTGTCTGCAAAGTCAGGCGATCGAGCTGCTTCAGCCGGTTGCCGCGCCGCTGCCAGCCACGCTGTCAAAACGCGGCGCGATGCTGCTAGGGCATGCCACCGCCTCGCCCTATCAGTGGGGCGCCTTCGTGCCCGGCGCGCCTGATGTGACCGAATTCCCTCATAAGTTGTTTAGCCAGATTCAGGCGCGACTCAACCGCGATCCCGACGTTCACCGACTGATTTACAGCAGCGGCGGCGGCTGCCCCGATCTGCGCCATGCGCTGGTGGAGTATCTGCGCGTGGCGCGATCGGTGAAGGCGGATGCCGATCAAATCCTGATCACCGAAGGGGTGCATCAGGCGGTGGATCTGGTGAGCTGCGTGCTGGGCGATCCTGGCGATCTGGTGTGGATGGAGGAGCCGGGGTACTGGGGAACGCGCAACCTGCTGCGTAAAAACGGCCTGAAAATTCGCGCCATCCCGGTCGATGACGAGGGGATTGTGCCAGCGTCCGGCCCGCCGCCCCGCATGGTATTCGTGACGCCGTCACATCAATATCCGCTGGGCGCTCATCTGAGTCTGGCGCGGCGTAAGGCGCTGCTGGCGCAGGCGCGGCGTCACGGTAGCTGGATTATCGAAGATGACTACGACAGCGAATTTCGCTTTTCAGGCACGCCCTGGCCGTCGCTACAGGGACTGGAAGAGGATGCGCCGGTCATCTATATGGGCACCTTCAGCAAAACGCTCTATCCGGCGCTGCGCATTGGCTACATGGTGGTGCCGAAGATGCTGGCGGAACCGATGCGCACCGCGGCGACCGAACTCTATCGCGGCGGCCATCTCTTGATCCAGCGCGCGCTGGGTGAGTTTATCCGGCAGGGGCATTACATGGATCATATCCGCCGCATGCGGCTGCTCTACGGCCAGCGACGTCAGTTTTTATGCAGGCTGATCGAGCGCTATCTGGGGCCGTCGTTTTTACCGCTGGTCAACCATGAAGCGGGGCTGCATCTGGTGCTGCGGCTGCCGCCGGGCTGCGACGACGTCGCGATTACCGCGGAGGCGCTCAAACGCGGCGTAAAGGTGCGGCCGCTCTCGCAGTACTATATGCATCCGCAGCGCGAACGCGGATTGCTGCTCGGCTATGCCTGCGTCAATGAGCGGCAGTGTCAGGACGCGTTTGGCGTCCTCAAAGGCTGTCTGGTCGCGGCGGGCATCGAGATTAAGGCACAGTAATGTCTTAAACGGTGACAAGGGTGATGTTTTTCTCTTTCAGCGCCAGCTGGAATGCGCGATCAAGCTTGTCTTCGATAACCAGAACGTCTATTTCCTCGCAGCTGGCGACGGAGAACCTGGCGACGCCTGGGATTTTCTCTGCGGTCAGCCCGACAATGGTCTGGCTGCTTTGCCTGATAGCCGCTTTCTTAAACTCACAATCATCGTAATTAAAGCCTGTCAGTCCAGTATCGGGACTCATGGCGCATCCGCCTATAAACGCCTGGTCAAACATCACGCCTTTCAGCTGCTCAATGGCCCTGTTGCCGACGCAGCCGCCGCTGTTTTTATCAATGCGACCGCCAAGCATAATGACGTCAATCGCGGCATAGTTCAGCAGCGCCGCGGCGATATCGGGCGCATTGGTGACCACCGTAGCGACGAGCGTTTGAGGCAGAAAACGGGTCATAGCCAGATTGGTGGTACCGGCATCGATAAAGATGCAGCTCGCATTTTTTATTCGCTCTGCGCACTTTTGCGCGATGGCCTCTTTAGCTGAGAGATTGTGCTCTTTTCGTATCGCAAAGGTGCCGGCATCCGGCACGATTAGCACCGCGCCGCCATACACCTTTTTGCACAGGCCTTCCTTGCTGAGTTCATGAAGATCGCGCCGGACCGTATGCTCTGAGACACCCAGCTGGCGGGCGAGTTCGGCGCAAACGACGCTTCCCTGTTCGCGCAAAGTTTGTCGGATCAACGCTTGCCGCTGCTCTGGGAAAGCTGCATAATCGAGCATAAATTACCTTTAATATTATTATAACGAGCTTAAGCGAGCATGATCGTGCATGCCACCGCACCTGTCAACCCGCTGCTGCGCTTTTACCCGTACGCAAAAGGGGTTTTCAGCCATCTGACGAGGAATTACATGGTTATGCCATTCACCCGAATTACTTCGCGCCATGCGACGCGGCTGGCTTTTTTTATTGCGGGCGTGGTCACCGCCGCCTGGGCGGTTATCGTGCCCTATGCTCGCGCCAACACGGGCGTCGATGAGGCGACGCTGGGCACGTTGCTGCTCTGTCTGGGCGTCGGCGCGCTGATCGCGATGCCGGTAACAGGCTCGCTCACCAGTCGCTTCGGCTGCCGTCGCGTCATCATGGTTTCCATTGCGGTGATTATCGTCAGCACGCCGCCGCTGGCGTTTATTGCCGATCCGCTGCTGCTGGGGCTGGTGCTGCTGCTGTTCGGCGTGGGTATGGGCGTCACCGACTGCGCCATGAACATTCAGGCAATCCTGGTTGAAAAGCAATCATCCGTTCCGCTGATGTCGGGTTTTCATGGCATGTACAGTTTTGGCGGCATTGCGGGCGCGGGCGTAATGACCTTGCTGTTAGCGATGGGAACAGAGGTTGCTGTCGCGACGCTGCTGGTTATTTTTATGGTGCTGGCGTTAGCCATACTGAGCTATCCGGGGCTGCTGACCTACGCAAACCCTAAAGAGGGGCCTGCGTTCGCCAGGCCGCGCGGAATCGTTTTGTTGCTGGGGATTATCTGTTTTTCCGTGTTTCTGACCGAAGGGACGGTGCTCGACTGGAGCGCCCTCTATCTGACGCAGGTGAAAGGCATGCCGGATACCCTGGGCGGTCTGGGATATACCTGTTTCGCCGTGGCCATGACCGCCGCCAGGCTAACGGGCGACCGCGTTGTTCGCCATCTCGGCCGCTTAACCGTGGTTGTCGGCGGATCGGTGATGACGATCGCCGGGCTGGCGCTGGTGATCTACGTCCCCTCGTGGCACCTGTCGCTGCCGGGATACGCGCTGGTAGGAGCCGGCTGTGCGAATATCGTGCCCGTGATGTTCTCGGCGGTGGGGCAGCAGAGCGTGATGCCGCAGTCGGTTGCCGTTCCGGCCATGACCACCCTGGGATATCTGGGCGTGCTGAGCGGCCCGGCACTCATTGGCTATGTCGCTCATTTCACGTCGCTCGCCGTCGCCTTTTCACTCATCATGGGGATAATGCTGTTTGTCGGCGCGCTGGCGTTCAGCCTGAATCTTGACCGCGCGCAGTCAGTAAGGGAAAACGCATGAAAATCGCACACGTGGCGTTATGGACCAGAGATCTTGAAGCGCAAAAGGCGTTCTGGCGGCATTTCTTCGCCGCTGAATCGAACGATCTCTATATCAGCAAAAATCGGCCTGGCTTCCGCTCTTATTTTGTCAGCTTAGCCGAAGGGCCGACCATTGAGCTTATGAGCCTGGACGGGCTGGAGAGCGGCCCGCACGGGAAAGAAGTGACGGGATGGGCTCATCTCGCCATCACGGTAGGCTCTCGGCAACGGGTCGATGAGATGGTCAGGAAGGCTGACGCCAGTAACATATTGGTTAGCCCCGCGCGGGTCACCGGGGATGGCTATTATGAGGCGATTATCCGCGATCCAGACGGCAATCTGATTGAGATTGTAAGTTAGGGTGGGAACCTGGGCCGATTATCGGCCCAGAGATCGCGCGCCGCATTCGCTATGCGGCGATCCTGCCGCGCACGATAACCTTTCCTGGCTTGCTGTCGCCATCCTGCACGCGGCGAATCGCCAGGTTGAGCGCCTGCCATGCGATCTCCTGCAGGTCGTGGCTGACGCAGGGAAAGTGGAAACCGTAAATCTCGGCGTGCGAAACATGATCGATACTGAAAAGGTTGACCTCGTCCATGAGCCGCAAATTGTGCTCGATACAGGCTTTAATGATGCCCAGCGAAATCTGGTTATTACAGCCGACAAAGTAATCGGGGGCCTGATGGCTGTTCAGCCAGCGGCTGGTTTCCCGCCACGCCGCATCCATAAAGAAATCGGCATAGAGAATTTCAAACGACTCTACCTTGCCCAGCAAAGCCGCCTGCAAGCCGGTGACTCTTTCACGCGCGACGTTGGAATTTTCCGGTCCGGAAACCACGACGACGCGGCTGGCCTGCTGCTCCAGAAGCCAGCGGCCGGTCTGCAGGCCGCAGTCCAGGTTATCGATATAGACGCCGCTACAGTGCGACGCCTGCAGTTCGCGATCGACCAGCACCACGGGAATGTTGAGAATTTCCAGCCGCTTCATATAGGCGGGATGATAGTTAACGTCATTGGAAATCACGGAAAGAATAATGGCGTCGACGTTATAGCCGATCAGCTTATCGATAATACGGTCTTCCGCTTCCTGCGATTCGCAGGAGTCAAAAACCAGCGTGTCATAACCCATCTTTTGCGCTTCCAGCGTCATTAGCCGCGTCAGTCCGCCAAAAAACGGGTTTGCCATATCAGGATTGACGATGCCAATGGTTTTACTGGCTTTCGCCCGCAGGTTGCGCGCGGCGGCATTGACGACATAGCCAAGCTGCTCTGCCGTTTCGCGAATGCGCTGAAGCGTTTCCGGATGCACTTTCTCAGGCTGCGAAAACGCCCGGGAAGCGGTAATTTTACTGACGTTTGCCTGCGCGGCGACGCTTGCCAGCGTCGCCTTTCGTCCCCGACCTGCTGCCAATTTCGGCTCCTTAATTAAACCACATCATTTTGTATCATTTACAAATCATGACAGATCCTGGGGTGTGAAGCTAATGCTGATTGTTACGCCAGCCGGTTTACGCGCGGATCGGTGAAAATATCCAGCTCATCGCGGCTTTCAGACGAGAACTCCGAGACCACCGCCCCGTTATCGCCCGCCTGGAACCAGTGACGCGTATTCGGCGCGATGGTGTATTGCTCGCCGGGCCGCAGCAGGACATAGCGGGTGCAGGTGTACCACTCCTCGCTTCCTTCCGGCACGCGGCAAACCGGCGCGCCGCTGGCGTCATTCTCTGTCAGGCTGCTGTCGTCCACGAACAGATAAACCTCGCCCGAGCGGCAGCGAAACGTTTCCTGTTTGCCCGGCGTGCCTTCAAACGGCGGGTGCAGATGCTCAGGACAGGTTTGTCTGGGAAACAGCACCAGCTCTTTGGCGCAGTAGCGCGGCGAGTTCACGTAGGTCAGCAGCTGCAGGCCGGAAGCAGGGTAATCCGGCAGTCCGAAAGTGGCGATCTCAATACGCTGCTGCTCCTCCTGCGTGAGCGTAATGTTGGCCTGACGCAGCGCGCTCAGCGTTTGTTGCACATATTCATGGGTATCCGTCATCGCTTCCTCAACTCATCGTAATGGTATCGATAACATTTATTGCAGGGCAGGCCTGGTTAATCTGTGATCAAGCTCAATGTTACTCATTGATATAGGGTTTAACTGTTTACCTTAATGATAATTTTTTAACAAACATCACAGTTTTGCAGCTTTATTTACAGCAGTATCGCCGCAGATAAATGATATCGATACCATTAAAATGATCTTACCGGGGGCATAAAATGAAAGCATTGGTTCTGGCGCAGGCGGGCAAAATCGCCATTGAAGATCGTGAATTTGATGAAACGCTCGGCGATAACGACGTCGAAATTAAAATTCACTCCGTCGGGATTTGCGGCAGCGACGTTCACTACTATCAGCACGGCCGCATTGGTCCTTTTGTGGTTGAGGCGCCGATGGTGCTGGGTCATGAAGCGTCGGGCGTGGTGCTGGCCACCGGCAAAAACGTCACTCACGTTAAACCCGGCGATCGCGTCTGTATGGAGCCGGGCATCCCGGATCTGAACTCGGCCCAGTCGCGCGCCGGCATCTACAACCTTGATCCCGCCGTACGTTTTTGGGCGACGCCGCCGGTACACGGCTGTCTGCGTGAAACCGTTATTCACCCCGGCGCCTTTACCTTCAAACTGCCCGATAACGTCAGTTTTGCCGAAGGGGCGATGGTGGAGCCGCTGGCGATTGGCATGCACGCCGCGACGAAAGCGGGTATTAAGCCAGGGGATATCGCGCTGGTGATCGGCGCCGGCCCTATCGGCGTCGTCACGGCGCTGGCTGCGCTCGCGGGCGGATGTTCAGACGTCATTATTTGCGATCTGTTCGATGAGAAGCTGGCGGTCGCCGCCAACTACGACGGACTGCACGCGGTCAATATTAAAAGTGGCGATTTGGCCGCTACCGTCGCCGCGCTGACCAGCGGCAACGGCGCTGACGTGGTGTTCGAGTGCAGCGGCGCCAAACCGGCTATCGCCACGCTGGCGCAGCATGCCGCGCCGGGCGCGACCGCGGTGCTGGTCGGCATGCCGATCGATGCGGCGCCGATGGACATCGTGGCCGCGCAGGCAAAAGAGATTACCTTCAAGACCATTTTCCGCTACGCCAATATGTATCCGCGCACGCTGCGTCTGCTGAGCAGCGGCAAGCTGCGCGTGCAGCCGCTGATCAGTCAAACCTACAAATTCAGCGAAAGCGTCGCCGCTTTTGAGCGCGCTGCCGCCGGTAATGCCTCTGATATCAAAATCATGCTGGAAATGGAGTAACTCATGTCGCTCTATGCGGGCATTGACTGCGGAACGCAAGGCACCAAAGTCGTGATTGTCGACAGCGAACAGGGGGTGATCCTCGGCGAGGGCAGCGCACCGCACCGCCTGATCAGCGACTCCAGCGGCCGACGCGAGCAGCAGGCGGCGTGGTGGATCGACGCGCTGGTGGACGCTTTCCAGCAGGCGGTTTCCCAGGCGGGTGTGGATGCGCGCCGCATCCAGGCGCTGGGCGTCTCTGGTCAGCAGCACGGCTTTGTGCCGCTGGATGAGCAGGGCGAGGTGCTGCACAGCGTCAAGCTATGGTGCGACACCGAAACCGCCGACGAGAACGCCGCGCTGCTGGCGCAGCTGGGCGGCGTGAGCGGATCGCTGGCACAGTTGGGTTTAACGGTCGCGACCGGCTATACCGCCTCGAAAATTCTCTGGTTCAAACAGCAGCATCCTGAGCTCTGGTCGCGTCTGCGCACGGTGCTGCTGCCGCATGACTACCTTAACTTCTGGCTGACCGGGGAGCGCGTGGCGGAGTATGGCGACGCGTCCGGTACCGGACTGCTGAACGTACGCACCCGCGAATGGGATCGCCGTACGGTATCGCTTATCGACGACAGCGGACGGCTGTGGGAGGCGCTGCCGCCGCTGAAAAGCGCTGAAAGCTGTATCGGCACGCTGCGTCCGGAAGCGGCGGAAAGGCTCGGTCTCTCTACCTCCACGCGCGTCGCCACCGGCGGCGGCGACAATATGATGGCCGCTATCGGATCCGGCAATATCGCGGCCGGCACCGTGACCATGAGTCTCGGCACCTCCGGCACGCTGTTCGCCTGGTCTGATGCGCCCGTCGTCGCCGACACTGACGCCATCGCCGGTTTCTGCTCCAGCACCAACGGCTGGCTGCCGCTGATATGCACCATGAATGTCACCTCCGCGACCTCCTCGGTGCAGGCGCTGCTGGAAGAGGATGTCGCGGGGTTTAACCGGCTACTGGAGCAGGCCGCGCCCGGAGCCGGCGGATTAGAGATGCTGCCTTTCTTCAACGGCGAGCGCGTACCGCCGCTGCCTCAGGCGCGCGCCAGCCTGCATAACCTCGACAGCGACAACTTTACCCGCGCCAACCTCTGTCGGGCGGTGGTGGAGAGCGCTACCTACGGCTTGCGCTACGGCCTGGATCTGTTTCGTCGTCAGGGCATCGCGGCGCGGGAAATTCGCCTGACTGGCGGCGGCGCACGCAGTCCGCGCTGGCGGCAGATTGTGGCGGACGTGACGGGCTGCCCGGTGGTTTGCCTGAAGGTCAACGAGACGGCGGCGCTGGGCGGCGCGATTCAGGCGATGTGGGCGACCGCGCTGGCGGACGATCCGCATCAGCAGGCGGAGAGCGTGTTGAGCGATCTCTGTCGGCGTTTCGTCTCCCTTGATGAGTCCACCCGCGCCGAGCCTGACGCCGAACGTCAGGCGCAGTACGACGCGCTTTATCAACGTTACCTGCAGCGCCTGCAACAGGCTTATCCGGAGGTATCACTGTGACACGCGATCCGCACACGCAACAGCCCGCTTATCTGCTGGAAGTGACCGGCGTAAAAAAAACCTTTGGTCCGGTCGTGGCGCTGAAAAACGCTGAATTCGCCCTGCGGCGTGGCTCGATCCATGCGCTGTGCGGCGGCAACGGCGCGGGAAAATCGACCTTCCTGAGTATTCTGATGGGCTTTATCCAGCCCGACGGCGGCAGCATTTTCATCAACGGCGAGCGTTGCGAGTTTCATCACCCTAAAGATGCGCTCGCCGCAGGCGTGGCGATAGTGCAGCAGGAGCTGAGCGCCATTCCCGATCTGACCGTGGCGGAGAATATCTGGCTGGGGCGCGAGCCGCGCCGTCTGGGATTCGTCGATTTCGCCACCCTGAACCAGCGCACCCGCGACCTGTTGAAAGAGCTTGATTTCACTATCTCCGCCACCGAAAAAATGCGCAACCTCAGCGTCGCCGAGCAGCAGCTGGTGGAGATCGCCAAGGCGCTTTCCCATGCGAATGCCGACATCATCATTATGGATGAGCCCACCTCGGCGATTGGGGAAGAGGATGCGCAGAAGATCTTCCAGACCATCACCCGGCTGGCGCAGAAAGGCAAAGGGATTATTTATGTCTCGCACCGGCTGTCGGAAATTTTCCAGATAGCCGACAGCTACACCATCTTTCGCGACGGCGCCTACATCCACGAAGGCTTTATCGCCGACATCACCCGCGAGCAGCTGATTGAGCACATCATCGGCGGCGAGTACGACAGCGAATTCGCCAAGTTTAACCAGCCGGGCGAGGAGGTGATGATGGAGGTAAAAAACCTGCGCTGGCGCGACAAAATCAAAGATATCAGCCTGCATCTCAGGCGCGGCGAGATCCTGGGGATTTATGGCCTGGTGGGGTCAGGGCGCAGCGAGTTTCTTGATCTGGTCTTCGGCATCAATCATGCCGACAGCGGCACCATCCAGCTGGGCGACACCACCCTGGGACGCCATTCGCCGAAAGAGGCGATCGGGTGCGGCATCGCCTATGTCACGGAAGACCGCAAGCAGACGGGGCTGGTTCTCTGCCGTTCGGTTAGCGAGAACATCAATATCGCCTCTTTTGGCGCCATCAGCCGGTCGGGCTTTATCAATGAGAAGCAGGAACGCGATCGCGCCAGCGAGATGATTAAACGCTTTAACGTCAAAACGCCGGACGGCGATCAGATTGTCGGCAACCTGAGCGGCGGCAATCAGCAGAAAGTGGTGCTGGGGCGCTGGGCGCTGCTCGATCCGGACGTCCTGCTGCTGGATGAGCCTACGCGCGGCATCGACGTGGGCGCCAAAAAAGAGATCTATCGCTTTATGTCGGAATTTGCTCTTAAAAACAAAGGGATAATTATGGTCTCGTCAGAGTTGTCGGAAATTATCGGCATGAGCGATCGCATTCTGGTCTTCCGTGACGGGCAGCTAGCCGGTGAATTAACTGCGGCGCAGGCCACGCAGGCTGAGCTGATGAAACTGGCGGTATAACAGAGAGATAATAAGATGAACGGTACGCATTCTATGACACCCGGGGTTTCGTTTTTTACGCGCAACAAGCGCCGCATGCACAAGTACGGCATCATTATCGCCTTCTTTGTTCTGTGCCTGATTGTCGCGGCAATCGGCGAGGTGCAGGTGGCGAAGGGCGCCTGGACCAACAACTACTTTCTCAGCAATGAAAATATGCTGATTGTCCTGCGCCAGGTCTCAATCAACGGCATTCTCGCCATCGGCATGACGTTCGTGATCATTACCGCCGGGGTTGATCTGTCGGTGGGATCGGTACTGGCGCTAAGCGGCATCGTCGCCGCGCGTTTCGCCACCAATAACAGCGGACTGGCGATTGGCGATACCGCGCACGCGGTCATGATGCCGTTAATCATCGCGCTGGGCATCGGCATCGTCTGCGGCCTGATTAACGGTACGGTACTGGCGCGCTATCGTCTGCAACCCTTTATCGTCACCATGGGCATGCTGTCGGCGGCGCGCGGGCTGGCGATGCTCACCACCGACGGCAATCCGGTCTCGCAGCTGAACCGCGATTTCCGCTGGCTGGGAAATGGCTATATGGCAGGCATTCCGGTACCGGTGATTATCTTCGTGGTGCTGTTCGGCCTGGCCTGGCTACTGCTCAATAAAACCATTTTCGGCCGCTACATCTATGCGGTAGGCGGCAATCCCAAAAGCGCCCGCACCTCCGGCATCAGCGTGGTGCGCATCAAAGTGCTGGTCTATACCCTGTGCGCCGCTCTGGCAGGGGTGGCCGGGCTGATCCTGACCGCCCGCACCGGCTCCGCGCAGACCAGCGCCGGCGCCGGCTATGAGCTGGACGCCATCGCCGCCGTGGTGATCGGCGGCACCAGCATGGCTGGCGGCGTCGGGACGCTGCTTGGCACCTTCTTCGGCGTACTCATTATCGGCGTGATGAATAACGGCCTCGACCTGCTGGGCGTGCAGTCCTATTACCAGCAGATCATTAAAGGCGCCTTGATTGTAGTGGCTGTATTGCTCGACCCTTCGCGTAAACAACAGCGCGATTAACCCTACTTATATAAAAAAAGCGACCAGGAGATAAGAATGAAAATGACCAAAATTGCATTGCTTGCCTCGGCAATGATGATGGGCAATATGGCGGTGGCGCAGGCCGCGCCGGTGAAAATCGCGGTGCTGATGTACGGCAACAAAGCGGAGTTTGTGCAGCTGATGGAGCGCTACGGCAAAGAGCATCCGGCAGTGAAAAGCGGCGATGCGGTATTAACCTTTTATGACGGACGCTACGACGCCTCGGTGCAAAATGACCAGGCCGCGACCGCCATTCAGACTCGCGCCGACGCGATTATCGTGAACCCCATGGATTTTGAAGCCAATATCGATATCGTCACCAACGCCAACGAGGCGAAAATTCCGGTCGTCGTCACCAACGCCCGCCTTAATACCGAGGATATGACCTCGGAAGTGGTGTCGAACGACGAGCTGGGCGGTTATCTGGAAGCCAAAGCGGTGCTGGACAAGCTGCAGTGCAAAACGAAAAAAGTGAACGTGGTGATCATCGAAGGGCCGAAAGGCGGCAGCGGTGAAATCCAGCGCGGCAAAGGCAACGATAAAGCCATTGCCGAATGCGGCCCGGGGCAGGTGACCGTGCTGGAGCGTAAAACCGCTAACTGGTCGCGCGCCGAGGCGCAGCCGCTGATGGAAAACTGGCTGCAGAAACACCGTGGCAAAATCAACGGCGTTATCGGCCAGAACGACGAAATGGCGCTGGGCGCGATTGAAGCCATCAAAGGCGCTGGCCTGAACGTTAAAGATTTCGCCATCGCAGGCGTCGACGGCGTGTCAGATGCTATCCATGCGGTTCAGGCTGGCGAAATGGTTTCCATTCTGCAGGATGCGAAAGGCCAGATGCAGGGCGCTATCGATGTGGCGATGCGCGCCGCCAAAGGCGACAGCTATCAGCCGCAGTCCGACATCTGGAAACAGTATGCGAAAGATCTGAACTGGAACGGCGGCACCAGCAAACACTATTACATTCCCTGGACGGTAGTGACGCCGGAGAATGCGCAACAGCTGCTGGATGCGCGTAAGTAACGGCCGTTGCCGCCTGCACAAAAGCGCGCGTTTGGTTTTATAGCCAAAGAAACCGCGCACCATTCGGACTGAAAATCGTTGCCTGCCTGATATGCCATGCGCATTCAGGCAGGCTGCATAGTGGCCGCCGCAGCGCGTAGAGCGCCACAAACCCGCGATCCTGCAAAAAAGCTGTAATTTTTTTGCAACTTAAATCAATTCCCGAACAACCACTTAAAGGCAAACAGGCCGCAATGCAGCATAACTACTGGCTTAGTCGCTAAAGCCGCCTTGTGCCATGCCGATAAATCATACAGTTTCCATGAAGGTATGTAGCGGCTATGTTAACAATAAACCATAACAAATTTGCCGCGCTGACGAGTAATTCGATGAATAACAGCTCGTCAGTGCTGGAGCAGGTTATCGAACGGCTCTCATCAGGCTCACGTATCAACAGCGCAAAAGATGATGCGGCGGGGCAGGCGATTGCTAACCGGATGACGGCTAACGTTAAGGCGGATAGCGTCGTTTCGCGCGGCCTCAACGATGCCATCAGCCTTGCGCAAACCGCTGAAAGCAGTCTTAGCACCGTCAGCGAGAGGCTTATTCGCGCCAAAAGCCTGGCGATCCAGGCCGCTAACGGCACGCTCTCTGATGCCGATCGCGCCAGCGTCAACAACGAGTATCAACAGATTCTGGCGGGCATCACCGACATCTCCGAGCAGACGGAGATATTTGGCCAGTATCCGCTGGCGACAGACGATCCTGAGCTGCCGCCTGCGCTGTTGGGCAACGTGCAGCCTATTAAAAATAAGTTCCCGGTTGCGAATCAGAGCTATTCGTTCACCTCCGGCGTGATACCGCTGGCTTATATTCCGGCAGGCGCGACCAACATTACCATCACTATCGACTCGCTGGCGCAGGACGACGACCTGCAGCTGTTCACGCGCGACGGCAAGCATCTGGTCGGTACGCCGATCAACGGCAGCGATCCCGATTTTACCTGGGTAAGCAAAGGGATCACCGATGACGCTACCGCGACAACGTCGCTGCTGACCAGCGCCAACGGCTTTGCCAGCGGCGCCGCCTATGACGATTCCCAGCTGCTTCAGGGCGGAGCGAGCTGGGCGCTGAGCGGCAGCGCCTCGATGAGCTACAACGGCATGAGCATCAGCTACAGCGGCGATGGCGATCGTTACGAGGACACCGCCACCGGCGACTATAACAACGGCGCCATCAAGAGCAATCCACTTGAGCGCATCAGCCTGGATAAGGTGACCGAAGATCTGATTGTGGTGGTGGTAGGCAACGGCTCTTTTACCAGTCAGCTCACCTGGGGAGATCTGCCGGAGCCGGTGACTCAACCCGCAGTGCCGCCCATCAAGAGCCAGCATTTTGACGTCGTGACCAGCGCCGATTTTGGTCAGCAGATGCAGTTCGATACCCTTAAGCCGACGCCCGCCGATCTGAAAACGCTGGGGCTGAAGAATACGACGCTGTTAACCAGCGCCGATATTTCCGTCACCACGAAAGCGCTGGATGCGGCGCTGGAGAAAGTGAGCGCCTACCGTTCCTACTATGGCGCGAAGATTAACCGTTACGAATCGAACAGAACGGTGCTGGCGCAGCAGAGCGTCGATACGCAGTCGGCGCGCAGCCGCATTCAGGATGCGGACTACGCGCAGGAAGCGAGCCGCCTCGCGCAGACGCAGATCCTGCAACAGGGTCAAAACGCGGTGATGAAAATCGCCAATCAGACGCCGGACATGGTGCTGACGCTGCTGCGCAGCTAAGGTGCCGCTGCTGTTTTCTCCGCCATATCACCAGGGATGGTTTCTTTTCTCTTCAGCTAACATATCAACCCGTCACGAACATACAGCAAAATCTCACTCTCAGGATGCTAATCCATTAGATGGAATATCCCGAGGTATAAACCTCACTCCTCTTGCGCAGCTGCAAACAGAAGCGCGCGGACCCAGCAATGCCCCGCATCCCGGTGCGTTCACTCGTGCCAGACGGCTATCTTGCTAAAGCCGGGCGATACAGAGCCATTATTGCTTCGGCCTGCGTTGCGCCAGCCCCAAGAGGTTAATGAAATTTACACGCATAGACATTGCCACCGCCCGCAGCATGCGTAGCTGTGCCCGCGTAAGTGGCGGGTTGATAGCTACTGCAGCAAACAGATCTACTGCTATGAAATCGGACGTCAGGCCGCTAAGGAGTATCGCACCGACGTGGCGGGAGTGATTCATGGCGGTTTCTTCCGGGCTACGGGCGCTGAAGCCCAGCAGCAGGTTACTTTCTTGATAGCGAGGCAAAGTCGTTCCGCATAGTAGGTCTGGGCTGCCAGTTTATGGAAAGTTGCATTTTGTGGTGTGGGTGAATCTAAGGCGGTAAAAGACGGTTGGGTAAAAGCTGTACAGCATGGTAAACTGATAGAAAGTTAAGGGGGATCAAATGCCAGATTTAATCAAATTCCCAGGTTTCAACCCAGAAGAAATGGTCGCGAAGGCACGCTTAACAGTAGCGAACATTAACGATAAACGTATCCTTTCAGCTCTTAATATGCGGGCGATGGAAATGACGGCACAGGGCCATGATGTCAGAATCGAAGTGAAATCTGATGGCTCAACAGATGTTACTGTCGAACTTATGGAACTGAAACCTCATGCAGGTATCAGCGAAGCTAAAAGCGGAAGTGGTTTAAGTTATGCCGCTGGGTTAGACGTTATTAAGCGGGCGCTTAAAGCCGCCACCTTATAATTTAGTCTGAACAAAGAAGCCCCTCTTTGGGGCTTTTGTATATGGAAATTCTATGAACGGCCATCCCAGAAAATATGCTTTTACTGAGATTGTAAAGGATAGTGAAGATCCGGCTCAGTTAATGGCTTACGCCTTATATAAATCTCATAAAAGCGAAAGGGCAGTTTTTTTTGCATCTGAGCCTGGATCCACAGAAGCGACTGTTGAGGCAAAGTTAAAGGGCTGGCATGATGAGCTTGTAAGTGATCCTATCCGGCTTAAGCAGTTTCGCGATTCTGGCGAGTCGGTTATTAAAGCCCTAATAGATGCCGCAAATGCCGTTGCAAGGCAAGATGCGAAGCAGCAGCATGAGCAGGATCTTAAGGCGCAGGCTTCAACCTACGTAACTCAGATAACCCAGTTGAATGCCGACTTGCAAGATGCTTTGAAGATCGCTCGTCACGAATGGGCAGAACATATTGCTAAATGGACTCAACAACAAAATCAGCCCAAAGGTATTAAGAAATTTGGAATAAATGCATTTAAATGGATTGGTGGGAGTATTTCGGGCGCGCTTGGTGTCGTATTTGTAGCAATGATCATTGGCGGGATAGTTATTGCCTGCGCAGATGAACCCCGCAAAGCAGCTAATGAATCTCTAAAACATCTTGTAGATATTACTTTGCCAGCAACATTAGTCGATACGGGTGTTAATACGGACGATGGAAAACCATTGCCCAAATAAATTTTTCCTGACCTGGAAAGAAAAGCCCCCAGTAAGGGGACTTTTTTACGCCTGTGAAAACTCCGCCAGTAACCGTCGAACAGTAAAAATTCGAATCCTCGCCGCTCTGCTCGCGCACCATCTCAGCTTCAAGGGTATAAAACTCACCCAAACGCCAGGCATCGATTCTCATCAGTACAAAGGCCCAGTTGTCATAACGCGCTTAAACGCCCCCTGAGCACGGGCTATCAAAGCCGCCTTCTGGGGAGATCGTCTCTCTCAGCGACCCCAGCAGCTCATTAACGCACTGATGCGCCTGATCCAAATAGCAGCCCTTCATCTGCTCGATTTTCGCGTTCGTCAGCGTGTCGGGATGCATCCACTCAATCCGGTGTTCTGGCCCGGCCTTTAACAGAACGGAAAGGGCGTCGAACTCCAGCGCATAGCCCAGCGCCGGGTTATGCAGCGTCATCAGCTGGATAATTTCGCGAACGATGCCTGGCATCGCAATGTCCGGGGAGAAGATGAATGCGCGGCCCATAGGCGTGCACAACAAGAACCAGACTGAGAGTACGGCGATCCGAACTTGCGGGCGGCAACCGCTGGCGTACGCAAAGGTAATTCGTTTTTTACTTGACGGTATGAGCAGCCCGCTAAGCACCTCATCCCAGACCGGATCCCCTTCGCAGTGAAAATGCCCTTTACAGGCGCGCTGAAATTGGTTTGCAGGCAGCGCAGGATATCCGGATGAATATCCTGATCGAAGTTTTCCAGCTTGGTGTTTTGAAAGCTGAAAACGCCGGGTTTGAACACGGTGATTTATCCTGGCATGGGACAGATTCCAGATTAGACCACCAGCTGGAGGCAGGTGGTCATTAGAGGATCGCGATGATGTCCTGCACATCGAGCGGGTTGCCGCGTAGCGGCTGATAGCCCGGCGCGAGGTAAAGTACAGCACCTCGAAGCCACGCGATTCATACAGCTTTTGAATGTGTGGGGCGCTGCTATTGGTGATCATAGCGTGTGCCGCGATGGTGGGCGGCCCCGACTACTTATCCCGACCGGCCGTCCAGGGATTAAATGCCGGCTCGGCGCTGGCTTCAGCTGCGGGTTCATTCAGCGAATCGAGATAGAGGGCTTCGACTTCGGCGCGTGCCCAGGGGGTACGACGCAGAAATTTTAAGCTCGATTTAACGCTCGGATCGTTTTTGAAGCAGTTGATATTGATCCGCTTACTCAGTTCCAGCCAGCCAAAGCGCGTCACTAACGCATTAACCTGCATTTCAAGCGTGACGCCGTGCAGCGGGTCTTTCGCGCGATGATCGGTCATGAAAAGTCCTCTTTATATGGACCGGAAAGGGTACAAGAAAGCCGAAGCAGCAGCAATCAATCACTATTCAGAGTACACTCACCGCTGTGAATTCACTCAGGACGATACGCTATGAACGATAAAAAGATGATCTCCATCGACCAGTTCGACCCGGATGAGCGGCTGGCGGTAGACGGCGTGTTAAAAGGGTTAATCGAAAAGTATCGCCAGCGCACCGGCAAAGAGCCGGACGTCAAGAAAGAGAAAGAGTTTACCGCCGAAGCCCGGCAGCAGATTATGAGCGTAAAGCTGGCGAAACAAAAAGCTCAGGCCGAAAAAGCCAAAAAGACGCCGACGCGCAGAAAGAAACCCGAAGCGATGAAAGAGAGCGAAGTCTCCGATTTCAGCTGGAAAGCCTCGGTAATTAAAGGCCGTCGCTAAGGTTATTTAACAGATATGCGGCTGGCATCGGCCAGCCGATATAATCACGCGTCAGGCGCAGAGTTTCACAATGCGGCTGCGATCGGCGAGCACTTCCGGCCCCATGGTAAAGGTTTTATAAAAACGCACTTCCGATCCTGCGCCGCGTTTATACACATCGGCGAACATCGAGTTTTCCCAGGTATAAACCGTCACTCTTTCGTTTTCATGCTCCAGATGGGTGGTGTTATCTTTTTGCACAACCTCGGTGGATGACCAGCCGCGATAGATGCATTCACTTAACTGCCCGGCGCTTCGCCCGCTAACCTGATGAAAGTCGGCGGATTTCATTCTTGCTTCCTGCGGCGATGTCTGACAGCCGCTCAGCAGAAAAAGGGCGATCAACAGCGGTAACGTAAAATTACGCATCGGAAAGCTCCCCGTCAGATCTAAATAACGCTAAGGCCGGATGAGTCTGCCTGCGGGCTAATTAACGCTTCGCGCCGCATAAGGTGAGTATATGAGATGGCGGGTTATTTACCACATGGCGACAATATTATTCAGGGCAAGGTTATTTTTAATTCAACCTGTAACTATGATCGATTTTAAAAAAGCCGCTGTGGCGCTGCGCCTTTAGGGGCGCGCTTTCAATCTTCAACGCTATTTAAAGGCTGCGCTTTCGTTGATGACGGCGACCGAACTGTCACGCGGCGGCCCGATCCTGGGCATAGCGATTAAACGCTAATAAAGCGCGCCGGTCTGGTAGCGCGGCGGCTTCTGATCCAAAATCGCCGTCTGCTTTCGAAAGGATCAACAGATGGCGCGCACTCATACAATCGTAACCCTGGCCAGACGGGCGCTGATCGGCATCGCTGTTCTGCTGCTGGTTTTCTTTATTGGTCGTATTTATCAGTCGGAGCAGGGACCGTCGCTGCATCGCTGGCACAGCTGGGTGGCCGACGAGATGTCGGCCGATGAGATAGATCGCGCCGGCTTTGCCGAGTATCAGCAGCGGGAAGCGCGCATCTTTCAGGAGATGAAAGCAGAGCTGAACGATGCGCTGAGCGAGGAGGATAAAAACGCGCTGAACCGCTTTTATCCCGGCAGCGCAGTTTATCCAGCGCGCTTCGATACCGACTGGAATCGTTCGTTTATTCTGATGCCCAAAGGAGCCATTCGGGGGGCGGTGGTGCTGCTGCACGGGCTGACCGACTCGCCCTACAGCGTGCGCTATCTGGCGGAGGATTATCAGCAGCGCGGCTTTGTCGCGGTTGCGCCGCGGTTGCCTGGGCATGGCACGGCGCCGGGCTCGCTCACGGCGGTCGACTGGCAGAGCTGGATGGCGGCTACGCGGCTGGCGGTGCGGGAAGCGAGCCGGCTGGCGGGCGCGCAGCGGCCGCTGCATCTGGTGGGCTATTCCAACGGCGGCGCGCTGGCGATGAAATATGCGCTGGAGAGCCTGAGTGACAAACAGCTGCGCGCGCCGCAGCAGATCGTTTTGCTGTCGCCGATGATCGGCGTCACCGGCTATGCCCGCTTTGCCGGCATTGCGGGCTGGCCTGCGCTGTTTCCCGCTTTCGCCCGAACCGCCTGGCTCAACGTGGTGCCGGAGTATAACCCCTTTAAATACAATTCGTTTCCCGTTAACGCCGCGCGCCAGTCCTGGCTGCTGACGCAGGCGTTGCAGGCGCAGATCGCGCAGGCGGCGCGCAGCGGGCAGATTAGCGCGCTGGCGCCCGTGCTGACCTTTCAGTCGGTAATGGACGCCACGGTAAGCACCCGCGCGGTGGTTGATGCGCTCTATCGCTATTTGCCGCGCAACGGCAGCAGTCTGGTAATTTTTGATATCAATCAGGCGGCCAATATGAGCGCGCTGTTCCGCGCGCCGCTTCCCTCGGCGGTGAGCCGTCTGCTGCCAGCCGCGCCGCGCGCTTACGCCGCCACCGTAATCACCAACCGCACGTCGGTGACTTATCAAACGGAGGCGCGCACCATTAACGCAGGCGAGGTTGAGGAGAGGGTTAAACCTTTAAACCTTGCGTGGCCGCGGGATATGTTCTCTTTGTCGCATATCGCCGTGCCTTTTCCCTTAAGCGACGATCTCTATGGCGAGCAGCCTGACAAGAAAAACCGCTACGGCATTTCGCTGGGCGACATCTCGCTGCGCGGCGAAACCAGCAGCCTGACGGTAGGCCCGGAAACCTTTATGCGCGCTACTTCGAATCCCTTTTTCAGCGAGATGATGGCGCGCATTAACGCGCAAATTGCCTGCAGCGGTGCAGAGGATTACCGCGCCTGCATTGGCCGCTAGGCTCCGACGCGAGAGATGTTAAGCAAAAAAGCCCGCGCAAGGCGGGCAACAGAGCGTGTCGTTAGTTTCTTGATTTCGTAGGCAACACTTTGCTGTGTGTTACCTGTTAATCATAGCGCAGCGGGAGAGATTTTCTGTGTGAGGTGCGCAACGTTCTGCCGATGTCTCTGACAGGCGATAGCCGCAGCAGGGTGAAAAAAGCACTTATACTCATCTTTCTGCTGCCTTACCGGAAACGTTTCGATGAAACCAGATGAGATCTTGTTGTCCGATCTGTCGCGCATCTTCCTGGGACAGACGCCGCCTCTTTTTCTGCTGGAAGTGGTCGCGCGCGCCGTACTCTTTTTTGTGATGATTATTCTCGCCATGCGCCTGCTGGGCAGACGCGTCGCCTCACAATATACGCTGATCGAGCTTTCTGCGGTGATCGCGCTGGCGGGCACTATCGGTGTTCCGCTGCTAGATGATAAACGCGGACTGCTGCCGCCTCTGCTGATCATTGGCGGTATTGTGGCACTACAGCATCTGCTCGGCATCCTCAGCGTACGCAACCGTCGTCTTGATCGGTTGTTAACCGGAGATGCTCGTGTAGCCCTCAGCGATGGCCGTCTCGATCTTGCTTCGCTGCAGTCCACTGCACTGTCGCGTGAAAAACTTTTTTCGCTGCTGCGCGGTCGCGGCGTCCAGCAACTAGGACAGCTTAGCCGGGTTTATATCGAACCCTCCGGCGCGCTGACGCTGGTCTGGAGCAACACCCCAAATGCCGGTCTGGCTATCGTGCCTGAAAACGACAGTGAACTCCGCGCGGCGATGCGCGACAACGAGCATCGCGTTTGTATGCGCTGTGGCCAGCTTGAGGGCGCTGATTTTGACGCGGCGTGCCGCGCCTGCGAAGCCAGCCAGTGGGCGCACGCTTCCGTCGCGCTGGAGGACTGACGCGTGATGGAGATCGTGCATAAATGGCTAATTGGCGATGCGCCCTGGCGCTTCGCTTTCGAAGTGCTGTTGCGCTTCGTGATTATCTACCTGGCGCTGCTGGTTGTGCTGCGTCTGATGGGGAGGCGGTTCGCCGGTCAGCTCAGCATCGTCGAGCTGGCAATTATGGTGATGCTGGGTGCCGCCATCGGTCCGCCGCTGCAGACGCCGGAAAAGGGCATTCTGCCGACGGTGCTGCTGCTGATAACGCTGTTCGCCTGCTTTCGCCTGCTCTCCTGGCTTACCTTTCGCTCGCATAAGATGGAGATGCTTAGTCAGGGCGATGCCACCATGCTGGTGCAGGACGGCAGGCTAGCGCAGGCGCATTTACGTCATGCGGAGCTTTCCCGCGCGCGTATATTCTCGGAGCTGCGCGCGCTGGATGTTCAACACCTGGGTGAGCTGCGCCGCGCCTGGCTAGAGCCGTCTGGACGCGTTAGCCTGCTGCGCTACCGAGAACCGCGCGCCGGGCTGTGGATCCTGCCTGCACAGAGCGAAAGCTTCGAACGGCGCATTCTGGTGGATGACGGCTACGCCTGCGGCAACTGCGGTTATGTTATTGAGCAGCAATCCCCACCGGTGCAGGGATGCCGCTACTGCCAGCATACGCGCTGGGAGCGCGCGGTGAAGCGGCTTGGCACCGAAAAGCTCTATCCGCATCGCGCGCGCGAGTCGCAGAGCGACGATTCGGCGGCGTAGGCGTGCCGTCTATTGCCTCTACTCAGCCGGATCAGGCATCAAGCTCATACTGAACCGAGAGTTGGCCTTTTTTCTCTTTGAGCTTAAGGATACGAATGTTGCCGATCTCCAGCGTATTCTGCACATGGGTGCCGCCGCAGGCATAGGGTTTGAGATCGCCCCAGGTCACCATACGTTTACCCGCCGCGTCGGTGATAACGCGACAGTCGCCACGCTGAACCAGCGCCGCCGCATCGGCATTAAGCTCCTCAAGTGTGATGGGCGTTAAGGGGGCGACGGCTTCAAAAACGATGCGTCCTTCGCCCGGCTTATGGTTTCCCTTTACGCCCAGCCAGCCATATTTCTCTCCCGCCAGACCAATAAGATGGCCAGCTGAGTGGTAGCGGGAGTGGAGCGCGCGCAGCCCGGCGTCAACTTTTAGCCGCACCGGCCCCGTCTCCAGCGGCCCATCCGTGAAATGAAGCACCTGGTCGCCGTCCTGCACCGCCTGCAGCATGTTTACGCCGTTAATCGTGCCTCTGTCAGAGGGCTGTCCGCCGCCCTGCGGATGGAACAGCGTGGCAGAAAGAATGACGCAGAAACGATCGTCGCTCTGCGGCGTGCAGCTTATCACGTGGCTTTCTGTCTCAAGCGCATCGCTGGCGTAATAGCGTTTTTCAGTCACGGCAACTCCTGTAAAAAGGAAAGACAGGAAGCAGCATACTGAGTCTGCGTGGAATAAAAAAGGACGAGGAGGCGGGGAGAGAAGGTCGTGTGCGAGCATCCCTGCTCGACGGGCAATCCGTTAAATCGCTTCGCGCAGCTCCGGCCAGGCGACGGCGGCGCCGGTATCGCTGAACAGACGGCCCTGGAAGTTGATTACGCCTGCCGCTTCCAGCCACATCCACTCTTCCGGACGTTCAATGCCGGCGGCGATAACGGTGATTTCCAGCGCGGAGCAGCACTTGATAATCGCCTGAACCACCGCCTGCCTCGGGCCGCTGCGGTGTACGTCGCGAATAATGCCCGCGTCGATACGAATACGGTCGGGCTGAATGCGGGTCAGCATGGAAAGCCCTGCCGAACCGTCGCCGAAGTTATCGATCGACAGACTGATGCCCGCTTCCTTGAGCTGTCTCACCGCAATCGAAAACGCATCGAGCTGAGAAATGACCTCGGTTTCGCTGACGCCAATAATCACCTGCTCCGGCACCAGTCCGGCGCGACGGATCTCATCCACAATAATGCGCACCGCCTCAGGAATGGCGACCAGCGTCATCGGCAGCAGGCTGACGTAGAGCGGCATGCCTTCCGGGCAGGCTCTGCCCGCCTGGTCGAAAGCCTGTCTGGCGGCGTTCAGGCTGGCCTGATATTTCGGCAAACCTTCAAGCGCGACCTCTCCATTCAGCGTAGCGATAGCTTCAATCGCCGTGACCTGACGACCCAGCGGGTCGATAACTGGTTTAAAGGTCACGCCGTGATTGGCGGGCCAGGAGTCTGAGGCGCCGGTCTGATCGGCAATAAAGTCCCAGTATTCAACCGGCGGCACTTCAAAATAGTTCTCTTTTTCGCGCGACTCGACAAAGGTGCGTAAGAACTGTAAGCCGCGATCGTCGTAGGTGAGGCGATAGCGCGAGGTGCCCTTATCCAGCACCGCCTGCAGAACGGTGGAGCGTTCATGCTCGCGCAGATCGAACAGCTCCATACCGGCGTTGCCGAAACGGCGCGACGGCGAATAGTCGCGCATTAGCTCTACAACGTTGTGATGGCGCTTGTCGGCGCAGATACGGCTATAAATATCCAGCACGCCCGCCTCCGGCCCTTCCAGGATCTGGAAAAAGTGGGTGCCGTTAAACAGCAGAATGCCGGTCACTTTATGGGACGCATTCAGCTGGCTGGCTTTTTCCACCATGCCAGGAAGGGATTTTACAGGCACCTCGTCAGAGAGATGGCTGCGGTAAATTATTGTTGTAAGCATGAATGCTCCGTTTATCGTGATTGTCGCCGCCACATTAACAGCTACAGGCAGGCTAACGCCAATTAACACTGAGTAATTTGTGCGATAACAGGATTAATCCTGCGAATTGTGGCGAGGGCGGCTGAATAAAAAAGATAACTACACTGCTTTTTCCCTATCAGTCGTGAGAAAAAATAAATTAACTTTCTTTTAAGTTATTGTATTGTATATGTTTAAATATTTTAACCTAAGATTTATTCTAAGCTACCGCTTCGCTTGTGGATAAATTGCAGTTTTTACAACTTTTTACCCTGCTCTCAGCGTCGGTTTTTTAAGCCAAACGGCAACTCTTTACAAAAATAAAAATCTGTACAGGTTTGTGATAACTAAACTGACAAATGAGGTTATGCAAAATTCGCAAACGGAGGAGATTACGTGTTATTTCACAACGATGAGAAAGGTCACGCCATTATCGGCGAAGCTGTTATCAGCCTGGCTCTCGGTGAGAAAGAAATAAGCGTTGAGACACTCATCGCTGAGCTGAGTCGGATGGCTGAAAATGAAACCCACGCCGCAAGGCTAACGGCCATCTCTGAGGCCAGACGCTGGCTGAAGAGCTATCAGCATCATGACAACCGGGATCGATCCGAACTGCACTGGCTAACGGTGGCAGGGCGGGAAGATGATGGAAGACACAGCGAGGACGTCATCCGGCTCCGGCCGGAAAACGACGATGAAAGGTAACCTCATTATCGGGCGCGTCTGACGCGTCCCGGCCGGAGATCGCTGTCAGGGATGACACCTGTTTTATCTGCGCCTGATTCCCCACCTGCAAAGTTGTACAACTTTACCTGAGCCCTTTTAAGACGCCGAAAGCCCGTAAAAACGGGCTTTGCAGGTGGTTTAGCACTTTTTGCACAAAAATAAGACCTGTACAACAACGCAATAGCTGTACAACTTTAAGAGAGTTGTATAACTTTACTACAGGTTTTGATGACCACTAATTAATCGCTTGTTAACGCAGAGGGTTTACCATGCGCCAGAACGTCGTAATTTCAGATACCGTTCGCTATATGAGCGACGCTACGCTGCCGTCGCAGCAGGAAACGCTGGGTCAGGTTGTCACCGAGATCCTGCGTGCTGGTCAGAATCTTAACCGTAAGGCGCTCTGCTCGCGTTTAATCCGTCGTCTGGAGCAGGCCACGGGGCCTGAGGAAGAGCAGCAGCTTCATCTGCTTATCGGCATGCTGTTCAGCCGCTAATCGCCTGGCGAACTCATTTATTCAGGTCAAGCCGCGCGCTCTGGCCTGAGCACCACTCTTTCTGACGGCGCTGCGCATGACTCTCGCGGGCCATACTATAAGAACACAACATGCAAACTCAACAGAATGCTCAGCGCAACGCGTCTGCCGAAGCCGACATTATTCATCACTTCCGCGAAGCGGGCGATCGTCTGGAAGCAGAGTCTCGCGTGCTGGATGCCGTGATTCGCGATATCGTGATACACGGAAAACGCGTCACCAGCAAAGCGATCATTATTTATCTTATCGCTGAACTGGAGAGCACCACCGACGTGGTGCATCTTGATGTACTGCGTCACTGCCTGGAAATCGTGGTAGGACGCACGCCGGACGACGAAGGAATCTAATCAGCGATGCGCCGTCGAGCCTGCGGGCGTCGGCGCAGCCGTTTCAAACTGACCCTGCGACGCCATAACTGAACAGCTCACCGCGGCGGCAAGGGAAACGGCAATCCAGATTTTCATCACTCTCTCCTGTTATCGTTTATTTCACTCTCTTTAGCCTGGCACGCGAGCGCGTGAGCGAAAGTCTCTATGATAAGAAAAGGAATTTTCTGAGAGCGAAGGAGAGGGCATTGGCGAATAACGCCTTAGTGCAGGAATCTTTCCGCCGACGGAAGACCCGTCAGCGAGCCGTGCGTTCCGTAGTGCGCGCGCAGTTCGTCATGCACCTGATTGAGCGCATGGCGCATCGCCATCAGGCGCTCGCTGTCCTGCTCCATTTTAAGGTGAAGCTGCAGCGTTTCCGTTACTGCGCGCCAGGAGATATCGGCGCCCGCGCTCACCAGCTGCATAACGGCTTCGCCAATAACAATATTAGTCATCTTCTCGTTTGAATTATTTTCCATATTTACTCGTCTCGCCTGAAACCTGGAAAAAGCTTAGCACAGGAATAGCGAACTGCAGGGCATCCTGTGCTCTCTCTAAACTAGCGTCTGAGGCGGTAGATATCCGCAAAGTAAAGGTAGCCTTTCTTGTCGTACTGGCGCTTTAAGCGCGCCTTCTCGTCGACACTAAGCACGTCGCCGGCAAGCAGCGACTGAATAAAAGCGTCGCGTACGTGGACTTCCATATACCAGTCGCCGGTATAGCAATTTTTCAGCGCGCCTCTGTCAATATCTTTTACCTTGTAGGCGGGATTGATATGGAAAAAGAAGAAGAAATTACAGACGGCGAAAATAGCGCAGCAGACAATATATTCAATGGTGCCGAAGGATGAGGAATAAAGCAGCACGCCCATGGTAATCACAAACAGAAAGCACATCAGGCCATACAGGCCTGGATATTGCTTAATAAAGGAAACGTCAAAATAGGGTCGGTCATTGCGATTTTCAGCGCGGTTTATTTGGTCTAACTCTTGCTGCAACAGGCTTTCTAATTCGCTATACATGTAACCACTCTCTGCTAAAAATAACCCCAAAAGTATAGATGAATCGCGTTTGATTAGACACCGCAAATAAAGCCCAAGGCCAGTCAGGCTAATTACGGCCTGACCGCTTTGCGTGAGGCGACGTCTGCAAGAATGTATCAGGAGAGCTCCAGTGCCGAGATAACCGCAGCGATTTCGGCCTGGTGTGCGATTGAAAGCGGCTGGAGCGGACGAGGGAGGCAATCAGGATCGGTCACGCCCAACACGCCCGCCGCCGCCGCCATCACGCGAATGCTCCCGCCGTGCTTGCGGTAGAGCGCCCACAGCGGACTCAGCCGCGCGGAGAGTTGGGTGACGCGCGCACGATCGCCCTGGGCGGCGGCGACGGTAATCGCCTTCGCCGTCTGCGGAAAAAGCCCGCCGCAGACGGAATACCAGAGATCGCAGCCCGCATTGAGCGCTATCCCGGCAACAGCGTCTACGCTGACGCCAATATTGATCCGCCGAGGCAGCAGGGCGCGCAGCTGATTAATATGGCTGCGCGCCTGTTCCGCCTCGGCCGGTACGCCAGGAATTTTTACTGACTCTATGTAAGAGAGCATGGCGATACGCCGATAAAGGTCGGAAGAAAAGGTAAAATGCGTCGTAGCGGGATTGTCATAAACACAAACTGGCACTGAGACGTGGCGCGATACCGTTTCAAACAGGCTAAACACTTCATCTTCGCTCAGTTTTTGATAGCTTACCGGCGGCAAAAGCAGCGCGCGGGCGCCTGCGCGCTGCGCGTCATTGGCCAGATGCAGTACTTCAGAAGTGCTGACGGCGCCGATACAAATCATCACCGGAATCTTTTCGGCCTGTTCAACCGCCAGCGTCGCGACGCGTGCTCTTTGCTGCCGCGTCAGATAAGCGTAGCTACCCGTCGAACCCAGCGCACAGATAGCGTCGACGTTGGCCGCCGTAAGCCGCGCAAGGATGCGAGTGAATCCTTTTTCATCAATGCCCGACGCGGTCACAGGCGTCAGGGGAAAAGCGCTCAGTCCGGTAAACATAGCGAGCTCCAGTTTATTCAGTCCACGCGCGTCAGCGCGCTTTTTCATGCACCGTCATAGTAAAAATGAGCGGCTCATCGCCGGCGCAGGCGTAGCTATGCGCCGTATCGGTGGCGGCCACAGCTGAATAGCCCGCCTCAAGAGTAAAAGCGTCGCCATTTACCGTTAACAACAGCGTCCCGGCCGTCACATGCAACAGCTCAGTGGTTTCCGGCGGATGTCCAGGAGAGGTAAATATGTCCCCCGGATAAAGCTCCCACCGCCACAGCTCAACCATATTGGGTCCACTGGTGCCCGCCAGCAATCTGGCGCTTCCGCCGTGTTCTCCCTGCCACAGTAAGGGGATCTGTTCAGGCTGAAGAATGTGCACCTTTGGATCGCTGGCGACGTCAACAATATCGGCGACAGAGACGCCCATCGCCGCCGCGAGCCGACAAAGCAGCGCAATGCTGGGATTAGCCTTGCAGGCCTCGATCTCCACCAGCATCCCTTTACTGACGCCCGCCCGGCGCGACAGCTCATCCAGCGATAATTTTTTTTGACCGCGGTAAAGCTTGATCCGCGCGGAAATCGCTTCGTTCACCGCCGCTGCATCGGCGCCTGCTTCGGTCGTTATATTGACTTTTTTGTTCATCGGTCGATATTATGCAATAAATTAGTCATTAATAGATTATGAGATCGCTTCAATGGTGCCGTCAATCAGTTCAGATATCCGTCATATCGCGCCAGGTTTCCGCGCATTAAGCATTGTGGTAAAGGTTGCAGCCGTACGCTCTCCGCAGATCGGCACTAAGGCGCTGCGCGAAGCTTGCGCAGCGGTGCTTGCCGGTAAACCGGACTGGGCAGATGCGCATTTAGACGCCTGGAGCGAGGTGTTTCGAACTTTTGGCGCGAAACCTAAACGCACGCCATGCTCGGCAGAGGCGTTACGTAAACGCGTTATTCGTGACGGCGGCATGGCGTCGCTGGATCCAGTCGTCGATCTCTATAATGCGGTCAGCTTGCGCTACGCCATTCCGGTTGGGGGAGAGAATCTTGCCGCCTACGTCGGTACGCCAGAGTTGGTTATCGCTGACGGCACAGAAACGTTCGATACCTTCAAAGATGGGCAGCCTGCCGTTGAAACGCCTGAGGCTGGCGAAGTCATCTGGCGTGACGAACTGGGGGTGACCTGCCGCCGCTGGAACTGGCGGCAGGGGGTCCGAACCCGCCTGAGCGTAACGGATCGGAGAATGTGGTTCATTCTTGAAAGCCTGCCGCAAATGCCGCTTGAGGCGCTCTACGCTGCCGGGCAGATGCTGACCGACGGATTGGATAACATCATGCCCGGTGCGGAGTGCGAGTTGACGCTGCTTGGACCGATATAAACCCCGAACGGCGCCCTCAGGCGCGAGAAGAAAAAATAAAGTGGGTATCGGTTTCGCTGATCAAATAGAGGTTTTTCGCTTCGCCGCTGGGCGAAACGAATACCATATCCTGACCAATGCTGAGCGGCGCGAAGACTTCAACCGGCTGGTTTTCTTTCTGGATCTCAAGCAGCATGCGCGACTCAAACGCGCGATCGGCAACGCTATCGAGATGGTAGTTGCAGCTAAAAGAAAGCTCAGGCTTATCGAGTATATAGAACTGTCCGGACGGCATAAGCTTGACCTCATCAGGGAGAGAACTGCGCGGCAAAAAACGCCAGCGATGACTTTAGTGTAGCTATAAAAGGGGGGAGAGGCGTGAAAGAAGCAGAAGCGATCCGTTCGTCTCGCCATGATCTGTTAGCAGGCTAATAGTTTCATGAGCAAGAAAGGTTAAAGCGCACGGTGAAATTTATGAGACTATTCTTACGCCCCTTCAAGAGCTAAGCCATTGCGAGTGCCGGAGATAAGCGCCGGATGGGGCACGCGTATTCTGTCAGGTCGCCTTCGGGCGGCCTTTTTTATGCGTGTCTGAAGAGATAAAGGAAACCGCCATTCCATGGCGAACAACATTCCTAAAGGCACCTTACTCAGAATTACCTGGCGGGCGACGGCTTTTCTGACCACCTTTCCGGCCGGCTTCCCTGGCTCTGTCAGGATTGTTTCTGAAATTGCCTCCGCTGGCTTTGCCTCCTGCACTGCCCGCTTCTTTGGCTCGATCCGGATCGTTAGCAAAATTACCAGCGCCGCCTCTGTACTTCTGTTGTGTCATAGAAAGAACTCCTATCAATGTTCCATTAGATAAAAGGACTAGCTAGTCACCCTTTAAGCGTAGCCCGGCGTTACGCTTAAGCAAGCGAATGCCGCAGCAAAAGATGCTTATTTTTCGCGAAGTTAATTAAAAAGCGGAGGGTGCCGCTGCGCGCAGCGGCATGAAAAAAAGCAAGGTGAGTCTGTCTGAAAACCCTAACGTATTCAGGCGAAAGGCGAGCGATTTTCCTCAGACGCCTGCGCGCGATCGCGCGAAAGACGCCAGAAATCGGAGCCGGAAGGGTGCTGATAAATGCGTAGCGAAAAGATCCCGGCGACGGCGTAGATATACTCGAAAATCGCCGACTGCGAATTTTCATAGTCGGCCCACAGCGTCGACGAGGTAAAGCAGTAGACCTCGATCGGCAGTCCGTCCGGCGAGGGTTTGAGCGCGCGCACCACGATATACATATCCTTGCGAATGTCGTCGCGCTGCGCCAGCCAGGCGGTCAGGTAGTGGCGGAACACGGTGAGATTGGTCATGCCGTTTTCAATAAACCAGCGATCGCCCACGGCGCTGATGTCGCGCCCGTCGAGCAGCACCGAAAGCGGTTCGCTGACGCCGCGCAGCTGGGTCATCGACTGCAGCATTTCCTGATTCACAAAGGTGACCGAATCGAGATCGAGATAAAAGCTGCGCATAATGCGCCGCGCGCCCGACGAAAACATCGCCTGCCAGTTGGTGTAGGTTTCCGTCAGGAAATTTTTGGTGGGAATGCGGGAGATGGTGTTATCCCAGTTGCGGATAGTAATGGTATGCAGGGCGATATCGGTGACTTCGCCGCTAAGATTTTTATCCGGCATCTCTATCCAGTCGCCGAGCTGCAGCACGTCGTTAGAAGAGACCTGAATATTGGCCACAAGCGACAGCAGCGTATGCTGAAAAACCAGCATTAATACCGCTGCCGCCGCACCCAGGCTGGAAATAATAATCACCGGCGATTTATTCGACATGATCGCCAGGATCATAATCGCCGATAAAATATGCACCAGAATTTTGCCGACCTGAATATAGCCTTTAATCGAATGATTTTTACGCTTCGATTTTTTCGAATAGGAGTTGTTGACGATCTCCAGCACTTCATTAAAAAAGAGCGATAAATAGACGAAGAACAGAATGCCGCACAGCGTTCTGATAGCGATTTGCAGATGCTCAGGCAGTTCGGGCATAAACTGCAGCAGATAATAGACGGTGATAACCGGAATAAAGTTGGAGAGCTTTTCCGATATCCTGACATCCTTATCCAGCGGCACGTCGCTTTTATGGGTGCTGAAAAAGACTTTGCGCACCACTTTGACCACGAAGAATTTGCAGACAAGATGCGCAACCATGCCGGCGAGGATCAGCATAATAATATTGAAGGTAGCGGAAAGCGCGACGTTCCCCTCAATAAAGCCCATTAGATCGTTAAAATAGTGCATTTTTACCACGTACTGAAAAAGGTAGAGCGAAAGTTAAGCATAAAACAGAGGCGGATGATAAGCGACGAATGCGTCGCTAAGGGGCAACGGCAAGAGGACAACGCCCAGACGGAGCCGGGCGAGGGGCGCCATGTCGACGGGTTAAGACTGAGGGAAAGCTAACTGTCTTATCCCGTCGCGCGGCGCGTCAGAGCAGAGAATCCGGATTGGCTTTAGCCGCTTTTTTCTCCTCTTCGACAGCCTGCACCGGATCGGCGGCGCTCAGCCAGCGATCGAATTTCTGGTAGGTCTCGATAAAGGATTTAAAGTAGACGGTAATGCCGGTGACATTCTCTTTACGCTCCATATAAGCCACCGCCAGTTTAAACGCATCCTGATTTTCAAATTTCACGGGCTTTACTCTCCTGAATTACGGGTTTATTCAGCGTAGCCTGGCGTCGAAACCCGCGCCTGTGCATCTGTCTGCTTTTTCCCGCAAGGCGCGGCGGATAGTGACGACGCATGACCCGCAGCGGCAGCATCATAACCCCACGCGCCTCGCTTTACATCAGGTTAAATCAGCAATCTTTCACCGACTGTCCGCCGTCGCGCAAATGCGTCGCGCAACGGCGGCGGCAGGGCCGGTCAGAAGTTGTACGTCACGCCGGCGTACCAGGCGCGACCGGGCTCGTTATAGGTCGACGCGCCCGCGTTCTCGCGATAGAGCCGCTTATCGAGCAGATTGCTGACGCCCGCGTTGGCGCGCAGGTTTTTCGTCAGGTCGTAATTAAGGTTAAGGCCCAGCACCGAGTAGGCGCCAACCTCACGCTGCGACAGATTGTTCACCTCCAGCCGCGATTCGGAAAACTCGCGCGGCTTCTGGCGGCCGTACATCGTCCAGTTGATATTGCCGGAAAGGTCGCGCGTCATCTGCCACTCAAGCTGCGAGTTGATGGTGTACTTGGGAATAATCGACAACGGATTGCCGGTCTCTTTATCTTCCGACTTCAGCATATAGGTGGCGTTGCTGCGCCACTCCAGCGTATCGGCGATCAGCGGCACCGTCAGGTTGCCTTCCAGCCCTTCGACCACCGCTTTGCCGCCATTTTCCCAGCGCAGAATGTTATAGCCGTTAGAGGCGATGCCTACACGCTCGCGGCCAGAGACGATCTTGTTTTTATAATCGTTGCGGAACCAGGTGATGCCCGCCACATAGCCTTGATGGGTGAACTCAATGCCCAGCTCTTTATTGACGCTCACTTCCGGCTCAAGATCGTCGCTGCCCAGCAGATAACAGCTGCCTGACGCGATATCTTTCGGACAGCCGTTGCCGCGCGTGGAGAGCAGATAGCCTTCGGTGGACTGATAGAGGTTCGGCGCTTTGAAGGCGCGAGCGATACCCGCCTTAAGCGTAAAGTAGTCTCCCAGACCCTGCGACAGGTTGAGACTCGGGCTCCAGTTGGCGCCGAAGCTGTTGTGATAGTCGAAGCGGATGCCGGGAATGATCTCGGTCGAGTCGGTCGCGGCGATATTATCCTCGAAGTAGAGCGAGCTGAGGGTCGCGCTGTTCTTGCTGCTGCGATCCGCCGCGTTGCCGCTGACGCCGCCGATATTGACGCCTGCCTGGTTGGCGGCCTGCATCGAGGCGGGATCGTTCAGCTTGTCATGGTTCCACTCCGCGCCCAGCGTTACCGTCTGATCGCGCAGCCAGTCGAGCGGGAAGTTAATCTCCGCGTTGCCGCGGTAGCTCTCCAGACGGCTGGTGGCGAATTTATCGCTGTTGATCATTCCTTCCACGCTACCGCCGGTGCCTTCCTGCAGGCGCGTGTTATTGGTTTTCTCGTAGTTGAACGTCAGCTTCGACAGGCCCCAGTCCCAGATGCCGTTGTGCGCCAGGCCGTAAGACTGGCGGTAAAGACGGTTGGTTTCGCTGCCGACCAGCGACTCAACCAGCCCGTTGGCGCTGTTATTGCCGTTGCTGTTTTGCGTGTCGCCGGCGTAGATATTGCCCTGACGGCTGTAGCCGTATGAGAAATCAAGGATCTGCTCTGGGGTTATCTTCCAGGAGAGCACGCCGTTGATATCTTTATTACGTACGCCTTCGCGACCCGCGGCATAGGAGCCGTTCTGCGCGGTATTAATGTCCCAGGCGTCGGCGTCGGTTTTATTGATGTTGCCATAGAGGCGCATCGTCAACGCGTCGCCCGCCAGCGGCCCGCTCAGGCTGAAGTTGGCGCGTTTGGTCGCACCCTCTTTGCTGTCTTCGGGCTGGTTGGTAAACAGAGAAAGGGAGCCGTGCCAGTCGTTGGTGGGCCGTTTAGTAATAATATTCACCACGCCGCCCGCCGCGCCGGAGCCGTAGCGCGCCGCCGCCGGGCCGCGGATCACCTCGATACGCTCCACCATTTCCGGCGGTACCCAGTTGCTGTCGCCGCGCGAATCGCGTTCGCCGCGCCAGCTGTAGCGCACCGCGTTGCGCGAGGAAACCGGCACGCCGTCAATCAGGATCAGGGTATTTTCCGGCCCCATGCCGCGAATATCGATCTGGCGGTTGTTGCCGCGGCTACCGCTGGCGCCGTTGCCGGTCAGATTGACGCCGGGCATTTTACGGATGATGTCGGAGAGGTCGTTCACCGGCGGGCTTTTTTCAATATCTTTGGCGGTAATGGTGGAGACGCCGGGCTGCTGCCTGAGGATCTGCTCGGCGGTGACCAGCATCGTCTCGTCGTCAGCCAGCTTTTCTGTCTCTTCCGCCGCGCCGACGCCGGTGGCGCTCAGCATGCCGACCATCAGCAGGGCGCAAGGGCGCTTTCTGAAATCTACCGTTACATTCACTTAAACTTTCTCCCTGATACGTTAATGAGTGTAAGTAAATGCGCATGATAGTGATAATGATTCTCATTGTATAGATAGCGTCAGCATATTTACATTGCTTCATGCCTATTCCGGCAATACTTAGCGTTTTTTCGCATTTGTTAAGCCTGCCTCTCCTCCTTGAGAATGAAGCCGTCTGGCCGTTTGGATACATATCCACTTTTCCCGCAAGGGGTTTTATTTGATCAGGAGAAAGATCCCCGTGAAACTCACGCAAGGCGTCACCTTTATCGCTCTCGCTCTGGCCGCGCAGGGCGCGATAGCCGCTGAAACCTCGGTGCCGACCGACAGTTCGCTGCATGTGCAGGCCGATCCCGCGCTGAAAAGCCTGGTGCCTGCCGCTATCCTGCAGCGCGGCTATATTGTCGCCGGGACTAACCCCAACACGCCGCCGACCACCTTCTATAAAGAAGACAACAAAACCCTGGCGGGGCGCGAAATCGACGTAATGAACGCCGTCGGCGAACGGCTTGGCGTCGCGGTGCAGTGGCGCGACACCGGCGGCTTCGACAATATCATTCCCGGCCTGAAAACCGGCCGCTACGATGTGGCGCTCTCCAATATCAACGCCACCCAGGCGCGCCTGAAGCAGGTCGATTTCGTCGGCTACTACAACGCCAGCCGCCTCGGCATTATCTCTCTGAAAAGCGCCAGTATCGCGCCGTTCACCACCTTCGACGCGGTCTGCGGCAAAGAGGTCGGCGCGGGGGCTGGCACCACGCAAATCACCCGTCTCGAAGAGGCGAGCAAAGCCTGCGAAAGCGCAGGCAAGCCGCCGATTAAAATCGCCGTTTTCCCGGATCGTCCGGCTGGCGTACAGGCGGTGGTCAGCGGACGCGTGCCGATGTTCTTCGGGCCTTACGAGGGGCTGACCTGGCAGGTGAAGCTGATCAAACCGCTGACCATGAGCGGCGAGATCAGCGTCAACGATGCGCCGGTTTCCGTGGCCTTCCCGAAGGATGCACCGCTGGAGCCTGCGGTGCAGGCGGCGCTCAATTCGCTGATCAAAGATGGCAGCTACCAGAAGATCCTCGATCGCTGGGAGATCGGCTTCGGCGCGGTGAAAGAGGCGAAACGTAATCAGGAGATCTTCCAGTGAACCCGGAACCGCATCGCGCTGAGGAGCTGCGCATCGTCGGCAAACGTTACTATGGCCGCTGGCTGAGCGCGCTGCTGGTGCTGCTGTGCGTAGTGGCAATGGCCCACTCGATGATCAATAACCCACGCTTCGAATGGGGCGTTATTGCCGACAACTTTACCGAAGCGTCGATTCTGCAGGGGGTTTTAATGACCCTGCAGCTGACGGCGATATCGGTGGTGCTGGGGTTCGCCTTCGGCACGGTGCTGGCGCTGATGCGGATCTCCTCGAATCCGGTACTGGTGGCGGTAAGCTGGGCCTATACCTGGTTCTTTCGCGGCGTGCCGATGCTGGTGCAGCTGTTTCTCTGGTACAACATCGCCGCGCTCTATCCCACTCTCTCTCTGTCGCTGCCGGGCGTCGGCGAGCTGTGGAGCGCCCAGTCCAACGCGCTGGTTAGCCCGTTCAGCGCCGCCGTTATCGCGCTGGTGATGCACCAGTCCGCCTACGCGGCGGAGATCGTGCGCGCCGGCATCCAGAGCGTCGGCAACGGGCAGCTTGAGGCGGCGCGCGCGCTCGGCTATCGCCCGGCGCAGATCTTCCGCTTCACCATTCTGCCGCAGGCGATGCGCGCCATTCTGCCGCCGGCAGGCAATGAGGTGATCGGCCAGCTAAAAACCACGGCGGTGGTGTCGGTGATCTCGCTGCAGGATGTGCTCTTTTCCGCGCAGATCATCTATCAGCGCACCTATGAGGTGATCCCGCTGCTGCTGGTAGCGACGCTCTGGTATCTGCTGATGACCTCGGTGCTGTCGGTCGGACAGTTCTATGTCGAACGCTATTTCTCGCGCGGCGTATCGCGCGGTCAGTCGAACACCCTGTGGCGCAGCCTGCTCAACGGCTTTACGCCGACGCGCAGCGAAAGGAGTATCACCCATGGCTGAGGCAATTGCCCTGCGTAACGTGACCAAACGCTTTTCCGGCGTCACCGTCCTTGATGAGGTCGATCTGGATATTCCGGCCGGTTCGGTGACGGTGATCCTCGGGCCGTCCGGCTCGGGCAAGTCGACGCTGCTGCGCTGCATTAATCACCTGGAAAAGCTGGATGGCGGCACCATCCGCATCGGCGGCGAGCTGGTGGGATACCGGCAAAAAGGACAGACGCTGCATGAGCTGAGCAGCGGCGAGGTGGCGCGCCAGCGCCGCGACATCGGCATGGTGTTTCAGCAGTTCAATCTCTTTCCTCATCGCACGGTGCTGCAAAACATCGCCGACGCGCCGATACGCGTGAAAAAGGCGCCGCGACAGCAGGCGCTGGAAAAAGCGCGCGCGCTGCTGCAGCAGGTTGGGCTGGCGGGCCGAGAAGAGGAGTGGCCGCAAAATTTGTCGGGTGGGCAGCAGCAGCGTGTCGCCATCGCCCGCGCGTTGGCGATGGATCCCGGCGTGCTGCTGTTTGACGAGCCGACTTCGGCGCTCGATCCCGAGCTGGTAGGCGAAGTGCTGCAGGTAATTAAGCAGCTGGCGCACTCCGGCATCACCATGGTGATCGTTACGCACGAAATCGGCTTCGCGCGCGAAATCGCCGATACCCTGGTGTTTATGGAGAGCGGCCGGATCGTTGCCGCCGGGCCGACGCAGCAGGTGCTTGACGATCCCAACAACGGACGCGTGCGCAACTTCATCGCAACGGTGCTCTGAGCGCCATTTCTCCGCAGGACGACCATGACCGACAGTATGCACAGCGCCCACTGGGGCGCATTTCGCGCGCGCCGCGACGGCGACAGCCTGACGATTACCCCTTTTAGCGCCGACCCCGATCCCAGCCCGCTGCTGGCGAATCTGCACAACGCGCTCGCGCATCCGGCGCGCGTGGCGCGCCCGATGATACGGCGCGGCTGGCTGGAGAACGGGCCGGGTCCCGACGCGCGTCGCGGTCTGGACAGCTACGTGGCGGTGAGCTGGGAAGAGGCTTACGCGCGGGTGGCGGAGGAACTGCGGCGCGTCGGAGAACGTTACGGCCCGGCCGGCATTTTCGGCGGATCTTACGGCTGGTCGAGCGCCGGACGCTTTCACCATGCGCAAAGTCAGGTGCACCGCTTTCTGAATACCGTGATGGGCGGCTATGTACGCTCGGTCAACAGCTACAGCTCCGGCGCGGCCTCGGTGCTGCTGCCGCATATCGTCGGCGATATGAATGAGATTGCGCGGCGCGGCGTGAGCTGGGAGACGATCGCTTCGCACAGCGAAGTGGTGCTGGCGTTCGGCGGGCTGGCGCTGAAAAATTCTCAGGTAGCGAGCGGCGGCCTTAGCGAGCACACCGAGCGCGGCTTTATGCAGCGCGCTGCCCGACGCGGCACGCGCTTTATTTCCGTCAGCCCGCTGAAAAGCGATCTGCCCGATGAAGCAGGGGACGAATGGCTGCCGCTGATCCCCGGTACCGACGCGGCCCTGATGCTGGCGCTGCTGCATGAGCTGACCACACAGGGTTTGACCGACGACGACTTTCTGGCGCGCTATACCCACGGCTGGCCGACGCTCAAAGCCTATCTGCTGGGCGAAGAGGATGGTATCGCGCGCGACGCCGACTGGGCCGCCGATCTCTGCGACCTGCCTGCGGCGCAGATTCGCGCGCTGGCGCATGCGCTGCACGGCAAGCGCGTACTGATCACCGTGGCGCACGCCCTGCAGCGCGCCCAGCATGGCGAGCAGCCGGTCTGGCTGGGACTGGCGCTGGCGGCCGCGCTGGGGCAGCCTGGCCTGCCCGGCGGCGGCTTTACCTATGCGCTCGGCGCGCTGGGGCACTACGGCAAACACCATAATCTGGCGAGCTTTCCGGCGCTGCCGCAGGGTAAAAACGGCATCGACCGCTTTATTCCGGTGGCGCGCATCGCCGATATGCTGCTGCATCCCGGCGAGAAATTTCACTATAACGGGCGCCATCTCACCTATCCCAATATCCGGCTGGCCTACTGGGCGGGCGGCAACCCGTTTCATCATCATCAGGATCTGGCGCGGCTACGTCACGCCTTTTGCCGTCTCGATACGCTGATCGTCCATGAGAGCGCCTGGACTGCCAGCGCGCGCCACGCGGATATCGTGCTGCCCGCCACCATGACGCTGGAGCGCGAAGATGTCGGCGGGGCGCCGACCGATCGCCATCTTATCGCCATGCAACCGGTGGCGGCCCCGTACGGCGAGGCGCGGGACGATTACCAGATATTCAGCGAGCTGGCGCGGCGACTGGGACGGGAGGCGGCGTTTACCGAAGGGCGCGACGCACGCGGCTGGCTTGAACATCTCTATGCGCAGCTGCAGGAAAAGCTGGCGGTGCATCAGGTAGGGCTGCCCGATTTCGCCGCCTTCTGGCAGGAAGGCGTGGTGACGCTGCCGCAGTTGCAGGATGGCGGCCGCATGATGAACGCGTTTCGCGCCGATCCAACGGCCCATCCGCTGCCGACGCCCACCGGGAAGATTCAGATCGCTTCCGACGCCATCGCCGGTTTCGGCTATGAAGATTGTCCCGGCCATCCGGTCTGGCGCGCGCCGCGCGAGCAGCCCTCCGCAAGCTATCCTTTCTGGCTGATCGCCAACCAGCCGGCGACGCGCCTGCACAGCCAGCTCGATTTCGGCGATTACAGCCGCAGCGGCAAGCGCAACGGGCGCGAGGTTTGCAGCCTGCATCCGCTGGACGCGCAGCGGCTGGGCATCGCCGATAACGACGTGATTGAGCTTTACAACGCGCGCGGGCACCTGCTGGCGAGCGCCGCGCTCACCGAGGCGATCAGGCCTGGCGTGGTGCGGCTGCCGACCGGCGCCTGGTACGACCCGGTCGATCCCGCCGCGGCGCGGCCGCTCTGCCGTCACGGCAACCCCAACGTGCTGACACAGGATATCGGCACCTCGGCGCTGGCGCAGGGCTGCACCGGCCAGATTGCCGTGGTGAACGTCAGAAAATATATCGGCGACGCGCCGCCGGTCGCCGCCTTTACGCCGCCGCAGGGCTAAGCGCCGGGCGCTACAGCGCGGCGATCAGCGTCTGCGCCAGGCGGCGCAAATCCTCATCATTGCGCAAGGCACTGCAGGCCAGCAGCGCGGGCTGCCCGTCCAGCGCCGCGCGCAGCTTGCCCGCGACGTCCACCGGCGTCGCCAGCGACTGCTGACGGGTGCGCCGCTGGCGCAGCAGCGAGCCGTCGTGGAGAAACAGCGTTACCTCATGGAAGCGCAGCCCGGGATTGATGGCGTCTGGTGGCGCATCCTGGTCGGGCTGGCGCGCTACCTTTGCCGCCAGCGCCATAATCTGCGGATTGACTTCGCCTTCGGCAAAGTCTGCCATGCGCAGGTCGCCGTAAATCAGCATGGCGGCGATGACATACTCCAGGCTAAAACGCGCCTCAATGCCGTTTTTCGGCTGGCGCACCGAGGCGGCGATATCACCGCCGGGCGGAAAAGCCACGGTTATGCGATCGATAGCGCTCAGCAGCTCTGCCGTCGAACCGCTCCAGCGCTGGCGGATCTCGCGCGTCGCCTCCGCCGCGCTGTGCGTGCCGGCGCAGGTGGCGAAGGGTTTGAACTCCAGACCTGGCGAGACGATGCGCCAGGGCGCGCCCCAGTTTTCCAGCAGCTTTTCAGGCTGCGCCTCACGCGCGCTGCCCAGCGAAATAAAGGCCTCAAGTACGCCCTCCGCCTGCCCGTCGAATCCCGCCAGCGCCAGCTGCGCGGCGCGCACCGCGCGTTCGGCGGCGAAACCGGCGTGCAGCGGCTTCACCGCCGAGCCGAACTGGGCGCGCAGGCCGCTTGCCTCGGTGGCGGCGATGCCGAGCAGCACCGCAGTCTGCCGCGCGTCCGCGCCGCTAAAGCGCGCCAGCGCGGCGGCGGCGGCCAGCGTGCCGAGCGACGCGGTATTGTGGTAGCCGAGCGTATAGTGGCTTTGCGTCATCGCCAGGCCGAGCCGGCCAGCCATCTCCACGCCGATGATACAGGCGTCCAGAAAGCGCGCTGCGTCAAACGCGTCATTCTCCGCCGCCCACGCCAGCAGCGCAGGCAGGATCACCACGCTGGGATGGCCGCGAAAGTCGGCGTGAAAATCGTCATAGTCGAGCGCGTGCGCGGCGTAGCCGAGCAGCAGCGCGCGCGACGCCGGGCCGCTATCGGCATAAATCGTTTTCAGCAGCGGCAAGCCGCTGTCCGGCGCCTGCTGGTTGAGTATCGGCCAGCTTACGGCGAGAAAATCCTGCACCCCTTCGCGTGCGCGCTGGCGCGCGTTGTCATCGGGCTGTGACAGGCGAATCGGCTGGCTGAGCTGCGCGGTCAGGCTCACGGCGTCGCCGCCAGATAACGGAAAAAACGCATCGACATCTCCGAAATAAAAAAGCAGAACCCAGAGGGTAGCAACAAAGGCGCTCCTGTCTATATCTGAAATATCGCTAAGCTAATGCGAATTTGTGAAGAAGCAAGACCGCATAAGGCGTTGCTTAAATTAGCGTTTGTCGTACTATGCCCTGCATACGCCACGCGCATGGGCAACCTTATTAACTCTCTGTTTACCCGACCTTTTTAGCGGGGGACAGACCCACAGCAGGATAAGCCGTGTTAGCCATCAAATCGCCGCAAGCCTATCTACAGCAGGCCGGGATCCGCGCGCGGGCCGGAGAACATATTCGTCCCATCGCTACCCATCTTCGCATTTTCACCTCACCGCGCGCCTGGCAGGCGGTGAATCCTGAGCTCACCCAAAGCCTCGAGAGTCAGGGTATCCGCTGGCAGCTGGAGCTGCTCGACGGCGAATGCACCGACGAGGCGATTAGCCAGCTTCAGGCGAATACGGCGCAGCAGGGCGCGGAGGCGATTCTGGCCGTCGGCGGCGGGCGCGTGCTGGACTGCGCCAAAGCGGCGGGCGACGGGCTGGATAAGGTTGCGGTGATTAACTTTGCCACGCTGGCCGCCACCTGCGCCGCCTGGTCGCCGGTGGCGATTGTCTATAATGCGCAGGGCGCGCATCTGCGCAGCCAGCCGCTGCGCAATATGCCGGCGCTGGTGCTGGTGGACAGCGAAATTATCGCCCGCAGCGATGTGCGCTACCTGAAAGCGGGCATCGTCGACGCGCTGGCCAAATGGTACGAGTTTCGGCCCTATCAGCGCCATAATCCCGACAGCCTGGCGCTCGACCTGAAGGTCATGGCGGCGCAGCGCGCGGTGGACGCTTATCGGCAGTGGGGCGACGAGGCGGTAGAAGCCAACCGGCAACGCCAGGTGACCTTTGCGCTGGAGCGCATCATCGACGCGAATATCGTGCTGGCTGGACTGGCCAACAGTATGCGCGATACTCTACCGACGCCCGGCTACGCCCACGCTATTCATAATCGCCTGACCGGACTGCCGGAGCTGCACCACTGGCTGCACGGCGAAAAAGTCGGCTACAGCCTGCTGGTTCAGTCTTTTATGGAGCAGGGCAACGGCGAACCGGACCCGGCGCTGGTGGCGCTGCTGCGGCGCTTCGACGCCCCGCTGAAGCTGCCCACGCTGGCAGGCGATCGCGCGGCGGCGCTGCATCGTCTGGCCGCTGAAGTGCGTTTTCCGGCGGCCAGCGCGGCGCGTCTGCCGTTTGAGGTGTCGCCAGCGGCGCTGGAACAGGCGCTTATCGCCACCGATCATTTTTCATAGCCGCCCAAAGACGGCGCTTACTGCAATCAGGGAAATAATATGGACAGTTCATCTGCAAAAAATCGTCTGCGTCTTGGTCTTTTCGTTCAGCCGGTAGGGCATCACGTGAGCGGCTGGCGCCTGACCGAAGAGCTGGGCGCGCCGACCGATATCGACTGGCTGATTCGCCTGGCGCAGAAAGCGGAAGCGGGACGTTTCGACCTCTTTTTCGTCGGCGACGCGCTGGCGACCAGCATGTATCGTCTGCCTTCTACCATGGCGCGCCTCGAGCCGCTGACCATGCTGTCGGCGGTGGCGGTTAATACCCGCCGTATCGGCCTGGCCGCCACCGCGTCGACCACCTTCAGCGATCCCTTTACCATGGCGCGCACCTTCTCGTCGCTCGACCATATCAGCCGCGGCCGCGCCGCCTGGAACGTGGTGACGTCGTTCTCCGCCGACGTGGCGAAAAACTTCAGCCGCGACGATATGCCTAACCACGCCGAGCGCTATGCGCGCGCGCGCGAATTTCTGCAGGTGACCAGTAAACTATGGGAAGGCTGGGAAGAGGGCGCGGTACAGCCGGATCCGGCATCGGGCCAGTATTTCGTTAACGACAAGATCAACCCGATTAACCACGTTGGCGAGCATTTCCAGGTGCAGGGCCCGCTGAATATCACCCGCTCTCCGCAGGGGCGTCCGGTGATTATCGAAGCGGGATCCTCCGCCGACGGGCAGCAGCTCGCCGCCGAAACCGCCGAAGTGGTCTTTACCGCCGCCGCCAGTCTGGAAGAGGCGCAGGCGTTTTATCAGTCGCAGAAGGCGCAGGTCGCAGCCGCGGGCCGCAACCCGGATCACGTGGTGATCATGCCGGGCGTGATGCCGATTGTCGGCCGCACGCGCGACGAGGCGAAAGCGCTGTGGAAAGAGCTGAACACGCTGGTGGATATCGACAACGGGCTGAAACAGCTTTCGCTGCGCTTTGGCATGGATCTCTCCAGCTATCCGCTGGACGGCCCGGTGCCGGAAGTACCGCTGGGCGAAGGCAACCAGAGCCGCGTGAAGCTAATGACCGATATGGCGAAGCGCGAGAACCTGACGCTGCGCGAGCTGGCGGCGATCGCAGCGGGCTCGCGCGGGCACCGGGTCATTGTCGGTACCGCAGAGGATATCGCCGACGACTTCCAGCTCTGGCTGGAGCAGGGCGGCGCGGACGGCTTTAATATTATGCCGGCCATTATGCCGGAGCAGCTGGATCTGTTTGTGGAGCTGGTGATCCCGGAGCTGCGCCGTCGCGGCCTGTTTCCGACCGACTATGCTTACGCTACGCTGCGTGAGAACCTCGGCCTGCCAAAGGTCTGACCTGGCCGCCGCGCAGAAAGCCGCAATGCAGAAATAAAAAAAGGCGCTGATATCAGCGCCTTTCTTATTAGATCAGGAACTCGTCGAGCGAGCCGCCTGCATCCAGCACTTTTTTGATCGGCGAAGGCGTGCGGCCCTGACCGGTCCAGAATTTGGTTTCGCCGGTTTCATCCGTGAACTTATATTTTGCCGGGCGCGGCGCGCGTTTCGCCTTGGGTTTGCTTTCGGTCTGAGCCAGCTCGGCCAGATCGGAAATATCGATGCCGTCTTTCATCAGCATCTCTTTATACAACGCCAGCTTCTCCGCTTTTTCTTTTTGCGCGGCTTGTTCAGCATTCACTTCTTCACGGCGTTCTGCGACAACGACAGAGAACTTTTCGAGCATTTCGTTTAACACGTCGAGCTCAATTTCTCGTGCCTGAACGCGCAGCGTACGAAGATTATTCAATGCTTTCAGCGCATCACTCATGGATATAACCCTTAACGAATCAAAATATGTAAAGCGCGCAGTTTACGGTAAAAAGTAGATAAAGGAAATAAGCTAAAGCACAGAGAGTATCATTAAATTGATAGCCAATTGCTACCTCACCCGGGTTAATGTATTAGCATAAAAATACAAGCACAAATATAACGCAGCAGGAAGGTGGGAAGGCGATGAATAGTTTACGCGCGGTTGCCGTTAAGGCGATCGGGCTGCGGCCTTACGTTTATTTTTAAACGTAACAGGCCTTATCTTGCTGATAACAGGCAGGTTAACGCATCTGCATCGCTATATCCTCCCGCTATTTTACAGGTAATCTGTACAATAGCGCCAAATGGATAAGCCAATACAAGTTATAAACCTATTAAAATAGCCACTCTTTGCATGGCGTTATCATTAACCTTTGCAATATTTACCTCTTGCAAGCGTTAGCGGCTATTTAGCGCAACGCGGCGGTAGTGACGTGCGGAACTATTTTCTCCGCTTAAAAAGCTCGCGTTGTTTCACTATTTCACAATCTGGAATAAATTTTCTTTGGTCGTAGAGGGTCCCTTATATTAATCAGTCGACAATCAGCGAATTAATAACATCTCTGCTCTTTCCGGCCATCGCGCCGGTTATGGACCTGGCGATAGATCCCCTGCATAGCGGGGCAAGCAGCGAAACGGCTTTATTTGGTCATCTCGCCTCAGGTTGCGGCCTGCGCGCCTAAAGTCTGCCTGGTCAGTCGCCGTCTGACTTTCCTGTAAATTCCAGTAGTTACGCCTTTCATACGCAGGTTTTTTTCATAAACCTCTTATTAATCAGGCTTTTTATGACGATTCCTTGCCGATGAACTTTTGCAGCATTTATTAACAATTGCTTGCAATGATAATGGCAATGCGTATATTTCTCATTTGCTTTATTACAGCATCACGTCAGGACAGCGTCCTGCGGCCGGACAGGCGAGTCGATCCGGCAACCAGTGGCAGCCATACCCAATAATGAAAAAAGAGGAAGAGTGATGTCTTTTGATGTTCAGCGCGTCAGGGAATACCACGCGGGCGATTGCGCCAGCGCCATGAAGCACCCTCTGCAACGCTCGCTGCTGGCCGCGCTGATCGCCGCCAGCGTCGCGCAGAGCGCTCACGCTGCCGATACAGCCGCCTCCAGCGAACAGACGCTTGTGGTCGACGCCAGCGCCAGCAGCACCGGTCAGCAGGACGCGCGCGATTACAGCGTGCCGATTACGCGCGCCGGCACCAAAATGGCGCTGACCGCGCGCGATATTCCGCAGTCGGTCACTGTCGTCAGCAAGCAGCGCATGGAAGATCAGCAGCTGCAGTCGCTGAATGACGTGCTGCACAACACCACGGCAATCACCGCCGTCAGCCCCGATATGGATCGCATTACTTATTATTCGCGCGGCTTTCCCATCGACAACTTTATGGTCGACGGCATTCCGACCACTTTCGCCTCGAACTGGAACCTGGGCGACGCTAAGTCCGATATGGCGCTCTACGAGCGGGTCGAAGTGGTGCGCGGCGCGACCGGCCTGATGACCGGGCCGGGCAACCCGTCGGCCGCCATCAATATGGTGCGCAAGCACGCCGACAGCAAAGAATTCACCGGCAGCGTCTCCGCCACCTACGGCAGCTGGGGCAAGCAGCGCTACGTCGCCGATCTCTCGACGCCGCTCAACAGCGACGGCAGCGTGCGCGGACGCCTGGTGGCGGGCTATGACGATAAAAACAGCTTTATCGAGCGCTACGGCGCGACCAAACAGTTCGTCTACGGCGTGGTCGACGCTGACCTGACCGATTCCACCACGCTTTCCGTCGGCTACGAGTTTTCTCAGGTCAATACCGACTCGACGATGTGGAGCGGCACGCCGCGCTGGTACACCGACGGCACGCAGATCCACAGCCGCCGCGGTTTCAACACCGCGCCGGAGTGGGCCTATAACGATCAAGAGAATAAAAAAGTTTTCGTTAACCTGAAGCAGGATTTCGATAACGGCTGGAACATCACGCTCAACGGCACCCACAATGAGATGTTCCTCGACAGCAAGCAGCTCTATCTCGACGGCTACTTCGATAAAACTACCGGCCTGGGCGTCTCGCAGTACGCAGACTATCCGGTAGTGGGCGGAACCGGCTACAACACCGGCAAGCGCAAGGTCGATGCGGTCGACGCTTTCGCCAGCGGCCCCTACGAACTGCTGGGTCGTCAGCATGAGCTGATGGTCGGCGTTAACTACAGTCGTCAGGACAATAAATATTACAGCTCCTGGGCCAACATCTCGGCGGACGAGTTGGGCAACTACAACGACTATAACGGCAACTTCCCGGAGACCGACTGGGGCCCGCGCGAGCTGACGGCGGACAGCACCACGGTTCGCCAGAAATCGGTTTACCTGGCGACGCGCATTTCGCTGGCCGATCCGCTGCATCTCATCCTGGGCGCGCGCTACACCAACTGGAATCGTCAGACGCTGGCCTCCGGCGAGGAGCTGGAGAAGAACAACACCACGCCGTACGGCGGGCTGATTTACGACTTCGCGGAGAACTGGTCCGCCTACGCCAGCTATACCTCGGTGTTCCAGCCGCAGGATTACCGCGACAGCAGCGGCGCCTTCCTGTCGCCGGTGATCGGGAAAAACTACGAGGTGGGCGTGAAGTCCGACTGGCTCAACAGCCGTCTGACCACCACGCTTTCCGTGTTCCGCACCGAGCTGGATAACGTCGGGGTAGATACCGGCCAGGTCATTCCGGGATCGCAGTCCACCGCCTACGCGGCGAAAGATGGCGTCGTCAGCCGCGGCGTCGAGTTCGAGTTGAACGGCGCATTGACCGACAACTGGCAGATGACCTTCGGCGGCACCACCTATCTGGCGCAGGATCGCGACGGCAACGCCTATAACTCGCAGCTGCCGCGCACCAGTTTTAACCTGTTCACCAGCTATCGCCTGCCGATGCTCGATCAGCTGACGCTGGGCGGCGGCGTGAACTGGCAGACGCACACCTGGCAGGATGTCGGCGCGCCGGAAGGCAACGGCACCTGGCACGCGAAGCAGGGCAGCTATGCGCTGGTGGATCTCTTCGCTCGTTATGAGGTGAATAAAAACCTGTCGCTGCAGGCCAACCTGAATAACCTGTTCGACAAAGAGTACGACACCTGGGTCGGCGCCTATAACGTCTATGGCGCGCCGCGTAACTTCTCGGTATCGGCGACCTATCGGTTCTGAGTGGACTTTCAGCGAGTAAAACCACGGCGGGGCAGCTCAGGCTGTACTCGCCGTTTTTTGCTTCAAAGAGATGATATCGCCAGGCTGGCTGAACAGAGAGGCGAATTAAGAGATGTTTTTGATATAGCCGCTCAAATAAACGACATTCTCGCCATAGCGAATATCGCCTTCAGGAGCAGCGACTTCAGTAAGCTCATCCAGTAAACAGGGCGTTATTGCCAACGCCTGCGCAACCGCTGCTTTGTCAACATTCATATTCTCATAAAGAAAGTTCAGAGCGCTGGGCAAAAACTCCGGCTTCTCGCTGACGATCAGACTATCTTCCTTTTCATCTATCGCTTCGCCTTTGCGTTTCAATGCGGTAAAAGCCGTTTTGTACTGTGCGTCTGTTAATAAACCGAGCTGACGCGCTCTGTACACGATCGCCGCTTTGCTGACCTTCCAGGTTAGCTTGAATTCGCTTAATCCTTTCCAGTTGATGCGTCCCCCTACCGGCGAAGGAAAAAAGCTGGCCATCGCCGCTCGAGGAAGCAAAAGCGCTGAAGCGAACCGGTTCGCCTGAGATTCTGTCGCACGATCGCCGGTCGTTATCCCGCTGTGTAGAATCAGATGCGCAATCTCATGCGCAATATCGAATCGCTGACGACAGGCTGATTTCTTCGCTCTGTTTCTGACAATAAATGGGCGTTCAAGCGGCACCGACAATGCGTCTACCTCATCGGAAAGGGAATCAAACGAGGTGACGAAAGCGCCGAGCTTCTCGGCCAGACGCGTCACGTTATCAATCGGCCCCAATCCCAGCCCCCAGTCGACACGGCATTTCTCAGCTGCTACCTCAATCTCTTCCGGGGTATGGGCGGTAATCTCCTGAAAACAGACGGGAGGCAGTTCCAGTTGCCGATCAAGGAGGGTTATCAAACGGCCGTAAAGCTCGGCCTTTGCCAGCGTTGAAAGCCGCGTTGACACGCGCGTGCCTTCCCGTTTACGAAAGTGCACTAACTCTTCGTTAACGCGTTGCGGCTCCTGAAGGCGAAAGAATTCAGGCGTCACCTTTAAAGCGACGGCTAATTCTTTTGCCAGTACGGAAGTAGGGACAGCAATGCCGGTTTCCAGCCGCTGTATGTACTGACGAGTCTTGCTTACTCGCTCAGCCACTTGCTCCAGCGACAGCTCGTGATACAGGCGAGCCAGTCGTAAATTAAAACCGTTAAACACGTTTCACCTGTTACTTATTATCTGATGGCCTTTGCTTATCGCGGGTCGGCGCCCGGATAGGATCCAGGACAATGGGAACGGATGCGGGCGGGGTATCGCCCATCGTATGCAGCGACGGCACGCGTCCTTCTCCAAAGGTCCATTTTGAAACAATTTCATCCAGCGCATTGGTGCCAATGAAGTGCACGCGCGCGCCTTCACCCTCAAATTCTGGCTTCTCAACCACAAAACGATGCAGCGTAGGCGTGGTCAGCTGAGGCTCAAAAAGCTGGTCCACTTCATTCCTGCGAAAAAACCGGGCTTTTTGGGATTGTCTGGATCGTCTGCAAAAAAGCGCACCGGAATGTTTTCAATATTGAACGTCACATCCATTCCCGGATGGGTCAGCTGCAGCCATTTATGCTTACCGCTCAGACATAGAGCGATAAGCATTTGTCGCTGTCGGCCAAACGTACAGGTTCCGCGAGTGTAGTTATCATCCAGAGGCGAAGAGAGCTGCTGCCAGGTCATATCGAGTACCTTAAGCAACTCTTCGGCAATAAGTGAAAGACGTTCTTCAGAAAGTTCAGGGTAAAAAAGCCAGGGGTAAGGGTGAGTTTGCATTTTAATATTCCTTCAAATTGCAATCCGAGGGATTTGTCAACCGGGATGTTGGTGCGCAAAGGCAGGTTTGTCAATCATTATTGGGATGCATGACGCATCAGGGGGTTATTTATAGCGCTGTAAATTAATGCCGACGCACGCTGCGTCATACGCCGCGACGCGCTCGCGGATGGTCGGCAGCAGCAACCGGCCGTAATCCGCCGCGTCGCGCAGCTGGTCGAAGCCGCGGAACAGGAAGGTGGTGACGCCGAGCTTGTAATATTCCAGCGCCGCCTCGGCCACCGTCTCCGGCGCGCCCACCAGCGAGGTGGAGTTGCCCGCCGCGCCGGAAAGGGCGGCGATGCCGGTCCACAGGCAGCTGTCATAGACCTTGCGCGCCGTCGCCAGCTGATATAGCCGCTGCGAGCCGGTATTGCTGTCGGGCTGGATCGCCTTGCCGCCGATCCTCGCCTGCGCCTGCGCGAGCAACCGATCGGCGCGGTGCCAGGCCTCTTCATCGGTCGCGCCCAGCACCGGACGCAGCGACAGGCTAAAGCGGATCTGATCCTCGCGGCCATATTTCTGCGCCGCCGAGCGCACCTGAGCGATACGCTCTTTCACCTGCTCCAGCGGCTCGCCCCACATCATATAGACGTCGGCATGGCGCGCCGCGATCTCCACCGCCGCATCCGAGGCGCCGGAAAAGTAGATCGGCACGCGCGGTTTCTGGTACGGCTTCACCTCGGTAAAGTTGTCCCGCACCTGATAGAAATCGCCCTCAAAGCTGAACGGCTGCGGCGACGCCCAGACCTGCTTCATAATCTCCAGGTATTCGCCGCTGCGCGCATAGCGGCTCTCTTTATCGAGAAAGTCGCCGTCGCGCTGCAGATCGCCGCTGTCGCCGCCGGTAATCACGTTGATCGCCGCGCGCCCCTGGCTGAGCTGGTCGAGGGTGGCGAACTGGCGCGCTGCGAAGGTCGGCGCCTGAAAGCCGGGCCGATGCGCCACCAGCAGGCCGAGCTTATCGGTGAGCGCCGCCACGTAGCTGGCGATAATCATCGAATCCGGCGCGCGGGTATTCACCGCCAGCAGCACTTTGTCAAAACCCGCATACGCCTGCGTCTGGGCAAAGGCTTTGATAAAGGGCAGATCCACCACCTGACCGTTGCCGGCGTCGGACTCGCTCGCTTCATGCGCGCCGACCAGACCAATAAATTCCAGCGTCATCATTCACTCCTGTCGGATAAAAGGGCCGCTTTGCCGGCGGCGGTGAAAATAACATCGTCCTGCGGCGTATGGATCCGGCCGCATAATACGTTGCGCAGGTGGCGTTCGAGCGGACTGGCGCGCGTCAGCGCGTGATTGCCGATATGCTCGACCATCAGCTGCACGCTGCGAATGGCGTTATCGATAGTGACCTGTTTCACTTTCGCCGCGTCAGCTGCGGCGATCTGGCCAGCCGACGCACTGTCGAGCAGCGTGCGGCTGGTAAACAGCAGGGTTTCGATGCGGCCCGTCAGCTCCTGAAAGCGCGGCAGGCTTGCCAGCGGCTGGCCCAGGTTGGCGGGAACGCGCTGCTGCAGAAAGCGGATGAATTCGCGCTGCGCCGCGCGCGCCACCGCGTCATAGAGCGTGCCCAGCAGCACCGCCATCCACAGGCTCTCTTCCTCGTTGAGCGCCGGACGCGGCGCGCTCCAGCGGCTGACGTTGACCGCATTCTCCAGCGGCACCCAGACCTCCTCCAGCACCACGCGGTGGCTGCAGGTGGCGCGCATGCCCAGATGATCCCACTCCTCTTCAATGCGGATGCCGGCCGCAGAAGCGGGCACCAGCCAGGCGCCGACCAGCGGATCCGCGTCGTCGCTGCGGCCCCAGACCAGAAACCAGCTCAGTCCGACGCTGCCGGTGGAGTAAATTTTTTCCCCGCTGATGCGCCAGCCGTCGGCGGCGCGTCGCGCGGTGGTGGCGGGCAGGCCGCCGCGTGCGGGCGTGCCCAGCTCCGGCTCGACGCGCAGCGCGTTAATTAGCGCGCCATCTTGCGCGATGCTCTGCGCCACCTGCCGGCGCACG
>NZ_DICD01000011.1:0-315657 GCF_002415245.1 Pantoea sp. UBA5035
GTGGCGGCGGGGGGTGTGGGGGCCATCGCAGCCGCTGGGCGGAGGAAGGAGTCCAGGATGAGGCGACAGGACGTCGCCGAAAGCGCGGGCCAGGCCAGGACGGCCTGGCCTGCGCGGGCCGTCAGAAATCCTGGGAGAGCGAAGGGACCCGCGCAGCGGGCGGATGAGCTGGCCCGGGGCGCGGGTGCAGGGCCGGCGCCTACCGGCCCTGCTCGGTCGCCCGCAGCGGGCGAAATGAAACCCCCTCGCTGTCAGGCGAACGAAACCCGCACTGCTGTCAGGCAAACCTCCCGTCAGGCGGGACGGCCCCCGCCGCCGCTACCGCCCGGCCAGGCGCCCCTCCACCATCATATTCGCCACCAGCTGCAGACGCCCCTGCCCGTCATCCTCGGTATAGACCCCCTGCAGCTCCGGCGAGAAGCCCGGCAGCTGGTTGACGCCCTCTTCCAGCGCCAGGAAATAGCGCTGCACCGCGCCGCCCCACACCTCGCCCGGCACCACGCAGAGCACGCCTGGCGGATAAGGCAGCGCGCCTTCGGCGGCGATGCGCCCTTCGGCCTGCGCGATCGGCACCAGCTCGACGTCGCCGCGAATATAAGCCTGATGCGCGTCCTGCGGGTTCACCTTCACCGCCGGGAAACTCTTCTGGCGGAACATCGCCTTCTGCAGATCCTTTACGTCGAAGCTGACGTAGAGATCGTGCATCTCCTGGCACAGCTGACGCAGGGTATAGCCCTTGTAGCGCGCCTGATTTTTGCGATAAATCGTCGGCAGCACCTCCGCCAGCGGTGCATCCTCTCTGACGTGCTGTTCGAACTGCGCCAGCATCGCCACCAGATGCGCCATCTTCTCCGCGCTCTCCGCCGGCGTCAGCAAAAACAGAATAGAGTTAAGGTCGCACTTCTCCGGCACGATGCCGTTTTCGCGCAGATAGTTCGCCAGAATCGTCGCGGGAATGCCGAAGTCGGCGTATTCGCCGCTCGCCGCGTCGATGCCCGGCGTGGTCAGCAGCAGCTTGCAGGGATCGACCAAATACTGATCCTGCGCGTAACCGGCAAAGCCGTGCCATTTTGCCTCCGGCTCGAAGCTAAAGTAGCGGCTGTCGCGCGCAATGGTCTCCGTGGGCGCATCCTGCCATCGCATGCCGTCTACCTGCTCCGGCACAAACGGCAGGATCATCTCGCAGCGATCGAGGATCGCCTTGCGCGCCTCGATGCCGAGCGTCACGCATGACTGCCACAGCTGGCGGCCCGCTTCGCCCTGATGCATTTTGGCATTAACGTCCAGCGCGGCGAACAGCGGATAAAAGGGACTGGTAGAAGCGTGCAGCATAAAGGCGTTGTTCAGCCGCTTGTGCGGGCAAAAGCGCTTCTGACCGCGAATATGGTTATCTTTTTTATGGATCTGCGACGTCTGCGAAAAACCGGCCAGCTGCTTATGCACCGACTGGGTAACGAAGATGCCCGGGTCTTGCGCGGTAAGTTCCAGCGTCAGCGGCGAGGTGCCCGCCATCACCGGAATAAACTGCTCATAGCCGAGCCATGCTGAGTCGAACAGAATGTAGTCGCAGAGATGCCCGATGCGATCTACCACCTGACGCGCGTTATAAACCGTGCCGTCGTAGGTGCCGAGCTGAATAATCGCCAGCCGGAAAGGACGCGCTTCGCCGGCGCGCTGCGGCGCTACTTCTTTGATCCGCTCGCGCAGCCAGCCCTCGTCGAAGCAGTGCGCGTCGATGCCGCCGATAAACCCGAAAGGATTACGCGCCGCCTCCAGATAGACCGGCGTCGCGCCCGCCTGGATCAGCGCGCCGTGATGGTTCGATTTATGGTTATTGCGGTCGAACAGCACCAGATCGCCGCGCGTCAGCAGCGCGTTGGTCACCACTTTGTTGGCGCTGGAGGTGCCGTTCAGCACGAAGTAGGTTTTATCCGCGTTGAACACCTTTGCCGCGAACTTCTGCGCATCTTTCGCCGAGCCTTCGTGGATCAGCAGATCGCCGAGCTTTACGTCGGCGTTGCACATGTCGGAGCGAAAAACGTTCTCGCCGTAAAAATCGTAAAACTGCCGTCCCGCCGGATGCTTACGGAAAAACGCCCCGCCCTGATGTCCCGGACAGGCGAAGGTGCTGTTCTGCATATCGACATAGCGCGTCAGGGTGTCGAAAAACGGCGGCAGCAGGTTCGCCTCATACTCCGCCGCGGCCGCTTCCAGCGACGCCCACTCTTGCGCGGAGCCGTTCAGCTCGCCGGTCACGCCCGGCAGATGCAGCACCTCCTCTTCATAGGCGTTGGCGACAAATACCGGCAGATTGAAGCCGGTATGGCGCAGCAGCGCCAGCACGCCGCTGCGCGTATCGGCCAGCGAGACGACCACTGCCGCCACGTCGGTAAAGTCGGTGTTGTCCAGCGTCACTACGTCACGCCCGGTATTAAGGGTAAGGCTGGGAGCCACAGCGGCGCTGGCGGCAATTTTCAGTGGTGTCATAACACAAATCCCCAACGGTGAAGGATGAGTGGGTGCCAGAGGCACGGCAATAGGGAAGATTCCCCGGCGAATAACGTCAGGCGGAAGCGGAGCAAAAGGTAAAGCCGCACCCGATAGACATCAGTAAAGCCAGATCGCGTCTGTCTTTACGCATGCCCAACAGCGAACGTTTAGCTGGCCTCACCGCATGGCGCGCGGGAACGGCTGAAAGCGGCGAGCAGAGAGGAGCGCCTTGCGCAGAGGGCAAAGCGAGCGGAGGCAGGTGCGGCTGTGCATTGTTCCGGCCATAGCGACATCCTCGACGAACAGGCAAAAAGAGGCGCAATCATGTCATTTTTTTAGCATGGGAACAACCCGCCCAAATTAATAATCTCGCAAGGCATAAAATCTCAACACATTGATAAATAATAAATTAAATCAAGATAAGCTGAAATAAACGCTTAATTATCTTTGCTTTATGAAAAGTTATGCATTTATTAGCGCTTTCAGGCAGCGCCTGCGCCCTCTCTACCCCTTCCCGCCGAGGAGGAGTAGACTGGCCGGCACATTTCCTGATTGCCGGAGGCTGCATGTTTAAAGCATTAGTCATTGAAAATGATGAGCAAGGCTACCGCACCAACCTGAAAGATCTCAACGAATCCCAGCTGCCCGACCATGACGTCACCGTCGACGTCGCCTACTCCACGCTGAACTACAAAGACGCGCTCGCCATCTGCAATAAAGGCCCGATCGTGCGTCAATTCCCGATGGTGCCGGGCATCGATTTCGTCGGCCGCGTCACCGCCAGTCGCCATTCAGAGTGGCGGCTGGACGATGTGGCGCTGCTGACCGGCTGGGGCGTCGGCGAGAAACAGTGGGGCGGCCTGGCGCAGAAGGCGAGCGTGCCTGGCGACTGGCTGGTTGAGGTGCCCGCCACGCTTAGCCCGCTACAGACTATGGCGATCGGCACCGCGGGCTTTACCGCCATGCTGTGCGTGATGGCGCTGGAGAAACAGGGCGTGACGCCGGATCGCGGCCCGGTGCTGGTCACCGGCGCGAGCGGCGGCGTCGGCAGCTTCAGCGTCAGCCTGCTGGCGCGCCTGGGCTTCGAAGTGATCGCCGCCAGCGGACGCGCCAGCGACGAAGGTTATCTGATCGATACGCTCGGCGCGCATTCGGTCATCGACCGCAGCGAGCTGTCGCAGCCCGGTAAGCCGCTGGCGAAAGAGCGCTGGGCGGCGGCAATCGACAGCGTCGGCAGCCATACGCTGAGCAACGTGCTGGCCGCCACCCAGCGCGATGGCGTGGTCGCCGCCTGCGGCATGGCGCAGGGGCTGGATCTGCCCGCCAGCGTCGCGCCCTTTATCCTGCGCGGCGTGACCCTGACCGGCGTCGACAGCGTGATGTGTCCGAAACCGCTGCGCCAGCAGGCGTGGCAGCGCCTCGGCGAACTGCTGAACAGCGACACGCTGACCCAGCTGACGACGCTGATCCCGCTCAGCGAAGCGAAACAGGGCGCGCAGGATCTGCTGGACGGCAAGGTGCGCGGCCGCCTGATTGTCGACTGCCGTTAAGCGTTCTGATGCAGGGCGACGTCGCGCAGCAGCACCGCAAGGCGCTCCAGCGCGAACTGCGCGCCCTGCTCCATCACCGATTTCGGCTCGCCCTCGAAGCGTCGCATCTCCGCCACTACGCTGCCGTCGGGCAAGGTCCAGCCAAACCAGATGGTGCCTGCTGGCGTGCCGTCTTCGCCGCCATCCGGTCCGGCATAGCCGGTAATCGACAGGCTGACCGGCTCGCCAGAGCGCTCGCGCGCGCCGATCGCCATCTCGCGCGCCGTCTGTTCGCTCACCGCAGTATGTGCTTCCAGCGTTTCCGGCCGCACCCCGAGCAGCTGGCTTTTCGCGTTATCGCTGTAGGTGACGAAGCCGCTGGTATAGAAGTTGCCGCTGTTTTCCACTTTCGCCAGCGTCATGCTGATCAAGCCGGCGGTGCAGGACTCGGCGGTCGCTAACCGCCACTCAGAGGAGAGAAGCCGCTCGCCAAGCTGTTCGGCGGCCTGATCTAATGCATCGTTCATATCTTGCTTCCCTGTTCAGTGATTCAGAGTAGAAAGTATGGTCGAAAATCGGCGCGCCGCTAAGCGCTAACGCCATGAATAGTAAGCCAAACGGCTTTACGCACGCAGCTGGATCGTCGGCCTGCCGCTTTCGTGATGAGCGGAGACGCGCAGGTCCGCCCGATACCAGCGCGTCAGCGTCGCCTCGGTCATCACCGTCTGCGGCGCGCCCTGCGCCACCAGAGTGCCCTGATGCAGCAGCAGAATGCGATCCGCCCAGAGCGCGGCGAGGTTGAGATCGTGCAGCACGGCGCAAACGCCGAAATCGCCCCGGCGCGACAGCTGGTACAGCAGCCGCAGCGTCTTCTGCTGCCAGTAGAGATCGAGCGCCGAGGTCGGCTCGTCGAGAAACAGCCAGCCGCGCGGCGCCCCGTCGCGCCAGAGCTGCGCCAGCACGCGCGCCAGCTGCACGCGCTGCTGTTCGCCGCCGGAAAGCTGCCGATAGTCGCGCCCGGCCAGCTCGCTGCAGCCGGTCAGCGCCATCACCTCCTCGACGATGGCCGCCGCGCCTGCGGCAGGCCAGGGTGCGCGGCCCATCGCCACCACGTCGGCGACGGGCAGCGCGAAGGCGACCGGATTCTGCTGGCGCGTCACCGCGCGCCGCTGCGCCAGCTGCGCGCGCGGCCAGGCCGCTAAGGGACGATCGCCCAGCCGACACTCGCCCTCATCGGGCGTCAGAAAGCCGGTCAGCATCCGCAGCAGCGTCGATTTGCCTGCGCCGTTCGGGCCAATCAGCGCCACCAGCTCGCCCGACGCCAGCGACAGATCCAGCGCGTCGATCAGCACTCGCCCGCCGCGCGCATAGCGCAGGCTGCGCGCCTCTAACTGATCCATCATTCCACTCCTCGCTGCTGGCGCAGGATCTGCCAGAGAAACCAGGGACCGCCCAGCAGGCTGGTCAACAGTCCTACCGGCATCTCGGCGGGCACCACAAGGGTGCGCGCCAGCGTATCCGCCAGCAGCAGCAGGATCGCGCCCGCCAGCGCCGAACCGGGCAGCATCCAGCGGTGATCGCTGCCGAGACAGAAGCGCATCACGTGCGGCACGACCAGGCCCACGAAGCCGATAATGCCGCTGACCGAAACCGCCGCGCCCACCAGCAGTGCGCTCAGCGTCAGCAGCTGCCGCTGGGAGCGCCTGACGTCGAGTCCCATATAGTGCGCATCCTCTTCGCCCAGCTGCAGCAGGTTAAGATGGCGCGCGCGTCGCTGCGTCAGCAGCAGCGCGGGCAGGATAAAAACGGCGCAGACCGCCAGCACCGGCCACTGCGCCTGGCTCAGGCTGCCCATGCCCCACAGCGAAAGCTGACGCAGCTGCTGGTCGTTGCTGAGCCAGGAGAGCACGCCCACCGCCGCGCCGCACAGCGCGTTAATGGCGATGCCCACCAGCAGCAGACGCGCCAGGCTGCCGTGCGCCCGCTGGCTGAGGCTGAAGATCAGCGCCATTACCGTCAGGCTGCCGAGAAAGGCCGCCAGGGTCGGCAGCCAGAGCGCCAGCAGCGGGGGCAGCGTCAGCGGCAGAAGAAGAGCGATCGCCACCGCCAGCCCTGCGCCGCTGCTGATGCCGAGCAGGCCGGGATCGGCGAGCGGATTGCGAAACAGCCCCTGCATCACCGCGCCGGAGACCGCCAGCGCCATGCCAGTCAACACTGCCAGCAGCACGCGCGGCAGGCGGATATGCAGCCAGATCTGCCAGACCATATCGCTGAGCGGCGCCCGCCACAGCGCACGCAGCGACAGCGGCATCGCGCCGAGATTCGCCGCCAGCGCCATCGCCATCAGCATGCTCATCAGCATCAGCGCCAGCCAGCGCGGCGCGGCGGCATTACTCATGCCGCGCCGCTTCCGCCGCTTTACGCAGTTTAACGATGGCGCCTGGCGTATCCAGGCCGAAACCGAGCAGCGCCATCTCGTCGATCACCAGCAGGTTCTTATGCTGGCCAGCCGGGGTCAGCGCCAGGCCCGGCAGCTGCCACACCTTCTCTTCGTCGCCGAGGGTTTTCAGCCCATCGTCGCCGATCACCACCAGATCCGGCGCGGCGGCGATGACGCCCTCCTGCGACAGCGGCTGATAGTGCGGCACTGCCGCCATGGCGTTGATCAGGCCCGCGCTGCGGATAGCGCCGTCGGCGGCGGTATCGCTGCCCGCCGCCAGCGACTTCATGCCGCTGTGCGACATGATAAACAGCACCTTCACCGGCAGCGGCCGCTTCGGCAGCGCCGCCAGCGTCCGGTTAACCTGCTGCACCAGCGCCTGCGCCTCTTCGTCGCGGTGCAGCGCCTTGCCGATGGCGGCGATCTTTTTGGGGATCGCCGCCAGGCTGTTCTCACCGTTTATCTCCACCACCTTAACGCCAGCCTGAGCGACCTGCTGCAGCGCCAGCGACGGTTTCGCCAGCTCGCTGCTCAGCACCAGCGTTGGCTTCAGCGCCAGAATGCCTTCGGCGTTGAGTTGACGCATATAGCCGATATCCGGCAGCCGCTTCGCCAGCGCCGGATGCTGGCTGGTGCTGTCGCGCGCCACCAGCGCCTGCTGCGCGCCCAGCGCGTAAACGATCTGCGTAACGTCGCCGCCGATGGAAATCACGCGCTCCGCCGCCAGCGACGGCAGCGCCAGCAGCAGCGTTAGCCCGGCGATTATCCCTTTCATACGGCTTCTCCCGCCGCGCTCAGCGAGGTCACCTGCTCGCGCCAGCGCGCCTGCTCCGGCGTGCCTTCGCTGCGCTGGCCGTAGAGCTGGGCGATCTGCGTGCCGTCGGCCGCGAACAGCTCCAGGCTGGTGACGAAGCCGTCGCCGGTCGGTTTGCGCGTCACCCAGCTCTCATGGATCTGATCTGCCATCAGGTGCAAGGTAAAGTGTGGATTGAACAGATTGAGCCAGTTATCCATCGGCGCCACTTTTTCCACCGCGCCGGTAAAGATCTGGGTGCAGCCGCGATTGCCGACGAAAATCATGATTTCGTTGCCGTCTCGCTGCGCCAGCGTCAGCAGCCGCGCCAGCGCGTCGTTATCCACGCGCCATGCCAGATCGCTGCCCGCCGCGCGAAACGCCTGCGGTCGCGAGACGTTATGACGCTTCAGCAGAGCAAAAAACTGATGCACGTCGGTCATGGCGCGCCATTCGCTGTCGATAGCGGCGGCGTCGATATGCTCAGCGAAGCGGGCAGTTTCCACAGGCTCTGTATGCAGCGCGGCGGGCGCGTCGTCGACAAAGCGCGCGATCAGCGCCTGCCAGGCCGCCATATCGGTATAGTCGGTGGCGTAAATTTTCAGCACCGCGTCGCCGTGACGATCGAAGATCTGAATGCTCTGCCGCTCGCCGTGCGCGCTCTGCTCGCGCAGAAAGAAAGCGCTGCGCCACTGGTTGAGAAAGATGCGCTGATCGAGCGCGCGCGGATTCAGCACCAGCCCGGCGTGATCGCCCAGCGTCAGGTTCTGGTAACGGCCAAGATGCTCATGCACCGCATAGTCATTGCGGGTGATGCTTTTCGTTTCGCCCACCGCCTCCAGCGCCGGCAGCAGCTCGCGAAACTGCGGCTTTAGCGGCTGCGCCTCCTGGCCAACGCGCGCTGCGCACAGCTCCGCTTCGCTAATGCCCATCAGCGAAGCCAGCTCGCGGGCGTATTTTTTCGGATGACGGCTTTTCAGCGTCTGGTAGTGCTGCCAAAGTGAATTCATTGCGCCTTGCTCCCCTAAGAGATGCGCCCTGCGCCTGCGCAGGGCGTTCCAGTGATTAGAAATCGACGTTGACGCCCAGCTGGTACGTCCGGCCCGGCATCACCGCCAGCGCCACGTCGTTGCGATCCTGCGCCGTGTCGCTGGTCAGCTCGCGGCTGCTGGTGTAGTCCCAGTATTTGCGGTCGGTCAGGTTATAGACGCCGCCGCTCAGCCGGACGTTCTTCGCCACCTGCCAGTAGGCCGTTGCATCCACCATGCCATAACCCGGCACGCGCATATACTCGCCGGCGGCGTCAGCGAGCGCCGCGCCGCTGTTGCTGTAGCTTTCGCGGCCGGTCTCGGTGGCGCGCTTGCCTTTCACGAAGGTCGCGGTCACGGCCGCGCCATAGCCGCGCTGCACGTCGTCCCACGCCAGGCCGACAATCGCCTTCAGCGGCGCGACGCTGTCGAGATCGACATATTTGTCGCCTGAGTAGCTCGACTTCGACTTCCCTTCGTTATAGCCCAGCGCAAAGGTGGCGCTCAGCCCGTCGACCGGCTGGAACCAGCTGCCGAAGTTAAGTTTCGTCGCCAGTTCGGCGCCGTAGATATAGGCCTTGTCGCGGTTTTCCGCCTGGTAGGTGGTATAGATGTTGCCCGGCACGTTGACGAACTTATCGGGGTTGCCGGCGCGGGTATAGCGCGTGTAGGCGATAAAGTTTTTGTACTGGTTGTAGAACAGCGAGGCGTTTACCGTCACGCCTTCCACCGCCTGGCCTTTCAGTCCCCATTCGAAGTTATTGCTGGTTTCCGTATCGAGATCCGCATTGCCGACCAGCGCGTACTGGGCGCGCCCTGCGTAGCTGGATCCAAGGTTCCAGGAGCCGTAAAGCTGACTGGCGGTCGGGAATTGCACGCCGCGCTTGTACTGCAAATAAGTGATAAGCGCAGGGGTCAGATCGTACTGAAAGGTGAGCGACGGCAGCACCTCGGTGTCGCTGTTGCCGGAGCCGTAGAGCGTTTCCAGCTGTTCTTCGGTCAGCACGCTGCTGCCGGCGGTGAGATCGGCGAGGTTGCGCGGTTTGGTGTTCTGGTACATCACGCGCACGCCGGGGATCACCGCGAAGCCGTGGCTGTCGAGGTCGAAGTTGATCTTATCCTGCACAAAGCCGGCGACAGTGTAGCTGCGGCTGTCGGCCTGCGGCTGCATGATCACGCTGTACTGACTCGGCGTGGGCGACTGGCGGAACGGACGCTCGGTATCCTCAATGTGCGCGTTGACGCCAGCGCTCAGCTCGTGGCGGCCGGCGATTTTCGTGGCGCGCGTGTCGAAGCCGAGGCTGCGCGTGTTGTAATCCGAGTAAACCCGTTCCCAGGCGCTGGCGCTGCTCGGCATCCAGGTATTGTCGTGCGACTCGGTTTTCTGCCAGTAGAGGCGCGTGGTCAGCGTATCGAGCAGGTCGTTATAGGGCGTCCACTCGTCCGCCAGGCTGACGCCGAAGCGGCGCGTGTCGCTCTGCTGCTGCGAGGTGCCCCAGACGGTATTGCCAGAGGTGTCCCAGCCGTCATAGTGGGTGTGGTTAGTTTTATGGTAGTAGTCGAAGGTGGCGCTCAGCTTGTGCTGGTCGTTGGGCTGCCAGATGCCAGAGGTCATAACGGCGTCGGAGTGCCAGTTGGCCGGATAGGCCTGCTTCACGCCGCTGTTGTTTTGGGTTTCCTGCCCGTCGCGACGGCTGTAGACGAACAGGCCGCGCAGTTCCTCGTCGCCCGCCGCGGCCGTAATGCCGTTGTGCCAGCTGCGGTCGGCGGAGTTGTAGTTGCTCTGATAGCCGAAGTACGTGTTTTTGCTGCCGCTCAGGTAGTCGTCGGCGCTTTTGTTATGAAACGAGACGTTGCCGCCAATCGAGGCGTTGGGCTGATCGACCGCAGTCGCGCCCTTCTCAATCTCAATGCTGCCGAACATATAGGGATCGATGTAGTCGCCGCGGCCGATGCCGAAGGTATTGTTGCCGACGCGGCTGACGTAGGGACGGCCGGTGGCGTCGGGCAAGGGAATGCCGTCAACGTCAAGTCCAACGCGGTTGCTCTCCAGACCGCGAATGTTGTAGCCGCTGTAGCCTGCGCGGTCGAAGCCGCTTTTGCCCGAAGAAGAGCCGCCCGCCGAGCCGGTGGCGCTGATCAGCGGCTCGTAACGCATGATGGAGCCAAAGTCATTCGCGCCGCGCTTTTGCAGATCGGCTGCGGTCAGGGTGGTTTTATTGCCCGCTTTGGGCTTCGGCGCGGTAACGGTCATTACCGCATCGCCGCTGGTCGAGTCAACGAGAGGCGAATCGCTGGCGGCGTAGCCGCAGGCGGCATGAACAGATGAGGCGAGCAGCGCGATTTTACACAGACGCTGTTGGGTCAATCCCTGAAACATTAAAGACATAAGCGCAAATACCTTTTGATTGTTAGTATTTGCTCACTTACTTGCTGTCAGTAGCTAAATTTCGGCTTCGCACATAAAAACCGTAAAGAGAAACGTCATTTTTATAGGAATTATTTCGCCAGAAATGTAATGTAAGTGGTAATCATTATCAACTAGCTTTAGAGTAAGATGTATCTTACACCGCACGAATTGCCAAGCTGCGCCGTGCGCCCCCTCTCTTTTTCGCTACGGAAAACCCTATGACTGAGAAACCGTCCGTCACCATCCACTACTGCACGCAGTGTAACTGGCTGCTGCGCTCCGCCTGGATGGCGCAGGAGCTGCTGCAAACCTTCGCGGACGACCTGTCAGCGGTGACGCTTAAGCCGGGCACCGGCGGCGTTTTCGTCATTACCATTGATAGCGAGACGCTCTGGGAGCGTAAGCGCGACGGCGGTTTCCCCGATGCGGCGGCGCTGAAGCAGCGCGTGCGCGATCTCTGCTTCCCGGAGCGTTCGCTGGGGCATGTAGACAAGAAGAAGCCCTGAGGCAGCGGCGTTAGCTGGCGGCGATTTTATCCGCCGCCGCATTCAGCGCGTCGACCACCTTTTCCAGCGTTTCCGCCGAGATATCTTGCTGCGACAGGCGGCTATTGAGCGTGGTGCGTATGCGATGAATCGCCCGATCGACGTCGGGAAGGCTGCGGTTGTTCACCAGCACCGCCAGCGAGGAGAGACGCTCGATAAGGTGCGCAATATGCGCCTGCTGTTCAGCCAGCCGCGCGCGCCCTGCCGCATTTAACGTATAGGCCTTGCGCGACGCCTGCGCGTCCACCACGCGGATAGCGTCCATCTCTTCCAGCAGCGTCAGGTTGGGGTAAATAATGCCGGGGCTGGGAGAATATTCCCCTCTGGAAAGCTCTTCGATCGACTTGATCAGCTCATAGCCGTGCGCATCGTTTTGCGCGAGGAAGTGCAGCATTAACAGGCGGATATCGCTGGCGTCCAGCATCTTCTCACGACGTTTGCGACGACCGCCGCACTCACCGCGCGGAGCGGAATCCTGGTGACACAAGAAAGCCGGATCCTGTTTCATTGCCTGCCTGAAGGGAGTTTTTACGGGAGGATGATAGTAGTCCGCCGCCTGGCAAAATTCAACACGGGCGGCGGCGGCGGCCTATCTGGCGTGCCAGTAAGCGACGGCGCGCACGAAGGCGGCATCCAGGCCGCGACGCTCGACAAAGTATTCGCCGAGCGCTTTCGTGAACGCGCCTTCGCCGGTCAGCCAGATAAAGTAATCCTCCTGCGGCAGCCTGATGTTATCCAGCTCGGCGATGAGCGCCTCAAGCTTACCCGACTGCGCGGCGCCGCTGCCGAGCCAGCGCACATTCACCCCGGCCAGATCCGGCAGGTAGTCGCGGCCGGTCGCTTCATCCACGCAGGCGAACAGATGCATCTCCTGCGCCTCGGCAGCCGCCACGCGGCGCTTAAAGGCTGGCAGGCTGGTTTCGTCGCAGACGTAGAGCTGAAACGCGTAGTCGGTCGGCACCACCAGCGAGCCGCGCGGGCCGCCGATGATTAACCGATCGCCCTCTTGCGCCTGCTGCGCCCAGCTGCTGGCGACGCCGCCCTCATGAATATAGAAATCGATGGTCAGCGATGATTCGCCGTCAAAGGCGAGCGGCGTGTAGTCACGCGCCGGCGGACGCGCGCCGTCCGCCCATACCACGCCCTCGTCGGTCATCTGCGGCAGCGGCAACTCCGCGCCGCTCTCCTGCGGGAAAAAGAGTTTGATATGGTCGTCAAAGCCGGGTGAAGCGAAGCCCGCCAGATCGCTGCCGTGAAACACTACGCGCCAGAATTCACCGGCGACAAGCGTTTTGCTGGCGACGCTAATGCGACGGAAACGCAGTTCATTGCGCACGCGCTGCGGCGCGCGGCTGCGGGAGGCTCGGTTGTCGGAATGCATAAGTTCTCCTGTTACGCAGCTGGCTAGCGCCCTCGGCTGCAAACGTCAGTACGTGAGATATTTTTTAGAAATGATTCTCATTTGAGACGCTCAGATTACTCATGATATATCTTACGCGCAAGGATCGATTGTGCTGTTTTCGCGCAGCCGAAAGCCTGCGCGGGCAAATGCCTGCACAGCGATAAAAGAAGGGAGAAAGCGAAAGCGCGCGCCGGATGGGCGCGCGCGGCGATCAGACGTTGTCGTTTAACACGTCTGAGCTGAACTGTTTTTGCGACTGCTGCGGCAGCGCATTGTCGCCCAGGATTTCGTGCTGGGTCGGCTGGGCATGCGGGTGCAGGCCGGCAGGCGGCGTAAAGGGTTCAGCCATCTGGGCGCTGGCGAAAAGCGGCAACGCAGCAAGCGCCGTAACAAGGAACAGCGTAGAAAGTTTCATGATTGTCGTCGTTTTAACTGTCTGGTTCGGAACGAACCTGAAAGGCAGATGAATATCCAGTCCGGCAGGCCAAATGCACGATATCTGCATGGCTCCCGGGTTAAGGCAGGAATTTTACGCCAGAAAGCGCATCTATTTTATAAAATCGTGCGGTTTATCACACTTCACCGCACGAAAAGCCGTTTTCAGCTCTGGGCGACCGGTATCGAGAAGAGCCCCACCAGCGCATCCGGCGTCGAGGCTTTCATATCGAGCCGCAGCAGATCTTTGCCCTGACGGCGCGCGACGCCCAGCGCGGGCAGATGCACGTAGTAGAGATCGGCGATAAAGCGCGTTAGCTGCTCGGGCGCGCCCTGCCAGGGAAAGGTGGCGTAGAGGCCGCGCGCCGAGGTCCAGTTAACGATTTGCGATCCCAGAATGTCGGCGTGCTGGCACTCCAGCGCCTGGAGCAGGCTGATATGCTGCTGCTCCGCCGCCGAGCTGCCCGGGCCGTACTGAAAGCCGAGCCAGCCGCGTTCAACATGGGGCGCGGCCAGCTGCACGAAGTGGCGCGCCTGCTGCGCGACAGTTTGCGCATGGTCGCGCACGTAGTCGCCGAATTTGCACTCCCACTCGATCAGTTCGCCGCGCAGCTGCAGTTCATCGCGCTCCACCAGCTGCGCCTGCAGCATTTCGCCATATACGGAGATAGGCCCGTGAAAGCTTTGCAGCTGCAGGTCAGGCACGCGGCGGAAGGCGCCCGGCGTAAGCGAGAAGTGACTTTTGAAGACGCGAGTGAAGTTTTGCTGGTTATCAAAACCAAAACGCACCGCGATGTCGATCAGCGGCATGCGGGTCAGGCGCAGCGCCATAGCGGACATGGTGAGACGACGCTTGCGCGTGTAGGCCGCCAGCGTCTGGCCGGTCATCTCTTTGAACATGCGCTGCATGTGCCATTTGGAGTAGCCGGATTTCAGGGTAATCAGATCGATATTAAGATCGTCGGTCAGATTCGCCTCAATCCAGTCCACCAGATCGCTGATGTACTGTTTTTTAACGTTCAGGCTGAGCATTTCGGTGCGGATCGTAGAAAGTATTGCGAGATTAGTCACATAATCATAACAAAAACGTCTTACGCATGTAAGGAAGGGTAAAGGGAGCGTAAGCAAAGCGCGGAGAAAAGGCATTTAATGCTTAGCCTGATAACCAAACAGAACAGGCTGGCAAAGCTGGCCTTCTTATTATGGATGATGGTGATGGTGCGGTGCGGTGCGGTGCTGGTGCAGACGCGGATGGCATGGCCCGATCGCAAAGTCGCTTTACGCATCCCTGCTCGCTCGGCCCGCGACATCCCTGTCGCGGGACGCTTTGCTCTTCGGTCCATGCTATCCGCGTTTCAATATCTGTGCGGTTTTTACAAGGCTAAAACCCCGGATGCTCTTCGGTCCATGCCATCCGCATCCACTCCAATACTCACACCAGCATAAAAAAAGGCTGGCAGAGCCAGCCTTCACATCATCAACCAGAAACCACTAGTGGCTGCGCATCCCTGCCGCTGTCATCATCATCCGGAACAGCGTGGCCACGACGCCGAGCGCCAGCACGCTTGCTCCATAGATCACCACCAGCCACAGAATGCGTTTCCACAACGGGGCTTTGGGTTCCTTGTGGTTTTTCACGCTGCCGACCTCGGTTCGCATATCAATGGTATCCTTCGTCTGCTTTGACTTTCCCGCGGAACACGTAGTAGCTCCAGAAGGTGTAGCCCAGGATCATCGGAATAATCAACAAACTGCCCACCAGCATAAAGGCCTGGCTAATCGCCGGCGACGCCGCCTGCCAGATAGTCACCGAAGGTGGAATAATATTCGGCCACACGCTGATACCCAGGCCAGAGAAGCCGAGGAAAATCAACGCCAGCGTCAGCAGGAACGGCGAATAGTGCGCCTCGCGCTTAATGGCGCGCACAATGCCCCACGAGCAGAGCAGCACCAGCACCGGAACCGGCAGGAACCAGTAAAGGTTTGGACGGGTAAACCAGCGCTGCGCGATGGCGTCATGGCTGAACGGCGTCCAGAGACTGATAATGCCGACCACCACCAGCAGCGCGATCACCAGCGGCGTCGCTAGCGCGGACATCTTACGATGCAGCTCGTTCTCGGTTTTCATGATCAGCCAGGTACAGCCCAGCAGCGCATAGGCGATAACCAGACCCACGCCGCAGAACAGCGGGAACGGCGCCAGCCAGTCCATCGCCGAGCCGCTGAAGTGACGGCCCGTCACCTTAATGCCGTCGAGCATGGCACCGACCGCCACGCCCTGACTAAAGGTCGCAAGCACGGAACCTGCAACGAACGACTTGTCCCAGAATGCGCGGTGCGTCTCGGTCGCCTTGAAGCGGAACTCGAAGGCGACGCCGCGGAAGATCAGGCCGATCAGCATCGCCGTCAGCGGAATAGAGAGCGCATCGGCAATCACCGAATAGGCCAGCGGAAAGGCGCCATACAGGCCCGCGCCGCCCAGCACCAGCCAGGTCTCGTTGCCGTCCCAGACCGGCGCGACGGTATTCACCATCATGTCGCGCTCAACCGCGTCCTTATTAAAGGGAAACAGCAGTCCGATACCGAGATCGAAACCGTCCATGACGATATACATCAGGGTGGCGAAAACAATAATCGCGAACCAGATAATGGAAAAATCGATCATTTTATTTTCCCTCCTGCGGATCGTTCAGACTTTCATGGGCCGCAGAGAGCGGACGAGCCGGGGTCTTGCCGTGGCCTGGACCGCCGTGACGCACATCCTTGCCTTCGCCGGTAAGCGGGCCTTTCTTAATCAAGCGCACCATATAGACGTAACCCACGCCAAACACCGCGGAGTAAACCACGATAAAGGCCAGCAGGCTGATGCTCATATGCAGATCGCCATGACCGGAAACCGCGTCGATAGTGCGCTGCACGCCGTAAACCACCCACGGCTGACGGCCGATTTCCGTGGTGAACCAGCCCGCCAGCAGCGCGATCAAGCCAGACGGCCCCATCAGCAAAGCAAACCACAGGAAAGGACGCGACTGATAGAGACGGCCTTTATAGCGCAGCCACAGGCTGACCACGCCGAGCGTAATCATCAGCAGCCCCATCGCCACCATCACGCGGAAAGACCAGAAGATAATCAGCGAGTTAGGACGATCCTCTTTCGGGAAGGTCTTCAGCGCCGGCACCTGCTTATCGAGGCTGTGGGTCAGAATCAAACTGCCGAGATAGGGAATTTCCACCGCGTATTTGGTGCGCTCTTCATCCATATCCGGGATACCGAACAGGATCAGCGGCGTCGCTTCGCCCGGCGGGTTTTCCCAGTGGCCTTCAATCGCGGCGATCTTCGCCGGCTGATGCTCAAGGGTATTCAGGCCGTGCGCATCGCCGATCATCGCCTGAATCGGCGCGACAATCAGCGCCATCCACAGCGCCATGGAGAACATCTTGCGGATCGCCGGATTGTCGTTGCCGCGCAGCAGATGCCATGCGCCGGATGCGCCGACAAAGAAGGCGCTGGCGAGGAACGCCGCCACCGACATATGGAACAGGCGATAGGGGAACGAGGGGTTGAAGATGATTTTAAACCAGTCCTCCGGCACCACAATTCCGTTCTGGATCAGGTAGCCCTGCGGCGTATGCATCCAGCTGTTGGAGGCAAGGATCCAGAAGGTGGAGATCAGGGTACCGAGCGCCACCATACAGGTTGCGAAAAAGTGCAGACCCGGACCGACGCGGTTCCAGCCGAACAGCATCACGCCGAGGAAGCCCGCTTCAAGGAAGAAGGCGGTCAGGACTTCATAGGTGAGCAACGGACCGGTAATACTGCCCGCAAACTGCGAGAAGCCGCTCCAGTTGGTGCCGAACTGATAGGCCATCACCAGACCCGAGACCACGCCCATACCAAAGTTAACGGCAAAGACTTTGGACCAGAAGTGATAGAGATCGCGATAGGTTTCGTTACGACTTTTCAGCCACATCCCTTCGAGCACGGCCAGAAAGCTGGCGAGACCGATGGTAATGGCGGGAAAAAGGATGTGAAAGGAGACAGTAAACGCGAACTGTATCCTGGCCAGGTGAAAGGCGTCTAATCCGAACATTGCTTACCTCGTTGCCACATATAACACCATATATTTACTTATAGTTAACAACTAAAGCACAGCGTTAATATTTACGCTGCGCTTAAGCCAATTGCTGACGCGAATTTATAAGAACTCGCGCCTGACAAACAGAAACAGTCTGGGATGCAAAAACTATAACAGCGTTTTTTGATTTTGGTCATTGTTTTTGTCCGCAATTACCTATTTTAACGCAATGCTTTAGGTTAATTCACAGGCATCAATGTGACATCTTTGTTATTTATTGTTGCATGATTACAGCGGAGAAGAAGGTGTGCGGCGCAGCGCCTCTTTACTGGCGCAACGCCCTGTTTAGGCATGTTATTTTATCTATACCCACAGCTGAAAAGCGGTCAATTTTGCGGTTCGACGCGGCGCTTAATGAAAGCAAATTAGGCATTTAGGCCATTAAGAATTCTTTTTAAGGCGTTACGTTTAAAAAACGTCATTTATCACCTTCAGCCATTATCGCTATTTCCGCCACGTTTAATTAACCCGCTGCGCAAACATGAAATAAAGTTGTTAATAACAATCGGAGGTTGCGCAGCGGGAATAAATGAATCAGCGCCGCTTTTTATTCAGGACGAATATTGCCCATACCCCTTTGCCTGCCGTCGCGCTGCCGGGCGGGAACGCCGTCAGACTTTTTCCCGCTGCGCCAGAATCCGGTCGACGTTAAGCTCCAGCCAGTCCGCCAGGCCGACCACCTGCCCTTCCAGCTCGCGGCCGAGCGGCGTCAGGCGATATTCTACATGCGGCGGCACGACGTTATAGGCGATGCGCTCGACGAAGCCGTCCTCTTCCATATGGCGCAGCGTCTGCGCCAGCATGCGCTCGCTGACGCCGCCCACCGCGCGGCGCAGTTCGCTGAAGCGCAGCGTATCGTTACGCAGCGCGAGAAAAATCAGCACGCTCCAGCGGCTGGTCACGCGCTTTAGCACCTCGCGCGACGGACAGTTGACGTTGAGCAGTTCGCCGCGGCTAAATTTTTCACTTATCTTTTCAGACATTTAATCTCGTTTCTCTAAACTAACAAAGTTGTAAGTACTTACGAAAAGTTAGCTTATATCCTACTCTTGCTTTCGACAACGACAAACGCAAAGGAGAGAGAAAATGATTGCAGTGACAGGCGCAACCGGCCAGCTAGGCCGTCTGGTTATTGAAGCCCTGCTGAAAAAAGTGCCGGCAGAGCAGATCGTCGCCGCCGTGCGCTCGCCGGAAAAAGCCGCCGATCTGGCAGCGAAAGGCGTGACGGTGCGTAAGGCGGACTACAGCCAGCCGGATACCCTGATGTCAGCCTTTTCCGGCGTGGATAAGCTACTGCTGATCTCCAGCAGCGAAGTGGGTCAGCGCGAAGCGCAACATAAGGCGGTGATTAACGCGGCGAAATCGGCCAGCGTAAAATTCATCGCCTACACCAGCCTGCTGCACGCCGACAGCTCGCCGCTGGGCCTCGGCGTAGAACATCGCGCCACCGAAGCGCTGCTGCAGGCCTCCGGCATCCCCTTCGCGCTGCTGCGCAACGGCTGGTACACCGAGAACTACGCGGCCAGCATCGCGCCTGCGCTGACGCATCACGCCTTTATCGGGTCGGCTGGCGAAGGACGCATCGCCTCGGCGGCGCGCCAGGATTACGCCGAAGCGGCGGCAGAGGTAATCAGCCGCGACGACCAGGCGGGCAAAATCTATGAGCTGGCGGGCGACGACAGCTATACGCTGGCGGAATTCGCCGCAGAGATTGCGCGCCAGTCCGGCGAGCAGGTGGAGTACGTTAACCTCTCTCCTGCCGAATTCGCCGCCGCGCTGAAAGGCGCTGGTCTGCCGGACGGCCTGGCGGAGATGCTGGCGGATTCTGATAAGGGCGCGTCGCAGGGCGGCCTGTTCGACGACTCACGCAGCCTGAGCAAACTGATCGGCCGCGCCACCACGCCTTATCAGGAGGTCATTAAGGCGACGCTGGCGAAATAAGGCGAAAACCAGAGGCGCGATGCTTGAGTGCATCCGCGTCGCGTCTCTGACGCAGCACAGGCAGCGTAGGCTGCGGGAGATGTCTCAGGGTACAGTGCTCGGCGAATCGGTCCTGATATTTCCCTTTCCGCCTCCGCCTGTGGCGCTTCGGCGGCGCGCTCTGACGGGAAAACCAGCGGCTGAAATACCATATGACCAAGAGGGTGCTATGTCTCTGTTTTCTGAATTTCGTCTGAAAGAGGTTACGCTGCGCAACCGCATCGCGGTGCCGCCTATGTGCCAGTACAGCGCCGAGCAGGGTCTGATCAACGACTGGCATCGCGTGCACTACGCGGCACTGGCGCGCGGCGGCGCGAGCCTGGTGATTGTCGAAGCGACCGCCGTTTCGCCGGAAGGCCGCATCACCCCCGGCTGCCTGGGCTTATGGAATGACGCGCAGGCCGAAGGGCTGGCGCAGGTCGCACAGGCGATCAAAGCGGCGGGCGCCGTGCCGGGCATTCAGATCGGCCACGCCGGTCGTAAAGCGAGCGCAAATAAACCCTGGGAAGGCGACGACCATATCGCGGCTGACGACGGACGCGGCTGGGAGACGATTTCGCCTTCCGCCGTTGCTTTCGGCAACAACCTGCCGCAGGTGCCGCGCGCCATGACGCTCGACGATATCGCGCGCGTGCGCAACGACTTCGTGCAGGCGGCCATCCGCGCGCGCGACGCAGGCTATGAGTGGCTGGAGCTGCACTTCGCGCACGGCTATCTGGCGCAGAGCTTTTTCTCGGTGCACGCCAACCAGCGTACCGACCAGTACGGCGGCGACGCTGCGGGACGCAGCCGCTTCCTGCGCGAAACCTTCGACGCGGTGCGCGAAGTCTGGCCGGAAAATCTGCCGCTGACCGCACGCTTCGGCGTGCTGGAGTATGACGGCCGCGACGAAGAGACGCTGGCGGAAGCAATCGATCTGACGCGCTACTGGCGCGCCAACGGTCTGGATCTGCTGAGCGTCAGCGTCGGCTTCTCCACGCCGGACGCCACTATTCCGTGGGGCACGCCCGCTTTCCTGGCGCCGATTGCCGAGCGCATTCGCCGCGAAGCGGATATCGCCGTCGCCTCTGCATGGGGTATCGACGCGCCGCAGATCGCTAACGCCACCATCGAGAAAGGTCAGCTTGATCTGGTGATGGTCGGCCGCGCGCACCTGAAGAATCCGCACTGGCCATATCAGGCGGCGCTGGCGCTCGATAAGCCGCAGCCGTCATGGGTACTGCCTGCGCCCTATGCACACTGGCTGGAGCGCTACCGCGTCAGCGAGTAAAGCGGCATCGCTTTTAAAGCGCGATAAGCGACGCCGCATACCTGTATGCGGCGGGCAATTTCGCGCTCATCCCGATGCCCTCGCTAGAGGGCATCGCCGTTAACTGCGCAAAAATGCCACAAACTGCTCAATTCGCAGCGCAACGGCAACGTCGGTTTTTGTCAATTTTTGCCGCTTTTTTTCAACTCTCCGCGATTTATTTCTGTTCTTGAAAGATTACTCCTAAATAGATGTTTTAAGCGCAGCGAGTTATTTACTTGATAACCAGAGCAATTCCGCTAAATAACCCATTGATAGACAATTTTTATTACGTTCATAGATATTCTGCATTGTTGTTTGGGCCTGCCATAAGTCTATAATTTTTCTTTTATGAAACCCTCAGACTCCAGGAGGCCGCTATTAATACTTATCGCCAGCAACTCAACGCATTCGATGAGGTTCGCAAAGGGGCGGAAGTTGAGTATCAATACGATCCCCACGAGCTCAAGCTTGATCGTATGCAGGATTCCGAGCCGGAACCGGAGCTGATTGAAGGCTTACCGGCGCCAGACGCGCTCACGCCTGCCGATCGCTACATGGAGCTGTTCGAGCATGTGCAGATGTCGCGCATCTTCGAAGACAGCAAAACCTTTCCGGACTGCTCGCCTAAATACGATCCGCTGGACGTTTTAATGCGTTATCGTCGTCAGAAACGCAGCCGCGATTTCGATCTGGCGCGCTTTGTGGCGGACCATTTTTATTTACCGGCGATAAACGAAAGTTTTTATGTTTCGAATCCAGATAAAACGCTGAACGAGCATATCGATGCGCTGTGGCCGGTGTTAACCAAAATGCCGCAGCAGCATTTGCCGCATTCGTCTCTGCTGCCGCTGCCGAAACCCTACGTGGTGCCCGGCGGCCGCTTCGGCGAGACCTACTACTGGGACTCCTACTTCACCATGCTCGGCCTGGCGGAGAGTGGACGCGACGATTTGCTGCGCCATATGGCGGACAATTTCGCGTGGCTGATCGACAACTACGGCCATATTCCCAACGGCAACCGCACCTACTACCTGAGCCGCTCGCAGCCGCCGGTGTTTGCGCTGATGGTCGAGTTGTTTGAAGAAGATGGCGTGCGCGGCGCGAAACGTTACCTCGACCAGCTGATGAAAGAGTATCAGTTCTGGATGGACGGCGCGGGCGCGCTGATGCCGCGTCAGGCCTACCGCCACGTAGTGCGTATGGCTGACGGCTCGCTGCTGAACCGCTACTGGGACGACCGCGATACGCCGCGTGACGAATCCTGGATTGAAGATGTCGAGACGGCGCGTCACTCCAGCCGACCGGCGAGCGAAGTGTATCGCGATCTGCGCGCGGGCGCGGCATCCGGCTGGGACTACTCTTCCCGCTGGCTGCGCGATCCTAAACGTCTGGCCAGCATTCGCACCACGCAGTTCATTCCGATCGATCTGAACGCGTTTCTCTACAAGCTGGAGCTGATGATCGCCACGCTCTCCCACGCGAAAGGCGAAGAGCTGACCGCGCTGGCGTGGCAGAAAAAGGCGGAAGCGCGTAAACGCGCGATCAACCGCTACCTGTGGGACAGCACGGCGGGCGTCTACCGCGATTACGACTGGCGCCGCGAGCGCTTCGGCGCCTTTACCGCCGCCGCCGTGGTGCCGCTGTTTGTCGGCCTTGCCACGCCGAAACAGGCGCACCTGCAGGCTATCGCGCTGCGTCAGCTGCTGCTTACCAGCGGCGGTCTGGTCGCTTCCATGGTCGAAAGCGGCGAGCAGTGGGACAAACCCAACGGCTGGGCGCCGCTGCAGTGGATGGCGATTGTCGGCCTCAACCAGTACGGCGAAGAGACGCTGGCGACGGAGATCGCAGTCAACTGGCTTACTACGGTGAACAATTTCTATCAGCTACACCATAAGCTGGTAGAGAAATATGACATCAGCGGCGATCGCGCCCGTCCCGGCGGCGGCGGCGAATATCCGCTGCAGGACGGCTTCGGCTGGACCAACGGCGTCACGCGTCGCCTGATGGCGATGTATGGCCATCTGATGGCCGACTAGCGCATTTCCGCGCTGGCGCAAAGCTTATGCGAAAAAGGCGTTTAGCGCGTCCCTGACGCGCTTTTATCATCAGCCTGATGATAACCCTCTGACAGGAACGCCCATGAAACCCTTTAGTCCGTTACTGGGCGGTGCGCTGTTGCTCACCGCCCTTTTCTCGTTCTCTACGCACGCAGATGAAACCCTTCGCATCGGCTATCAGAAATCCTCTACGCTGCTGACGCTGATCAAGCAGCGCGGCGATCTCGACAAAGCCCTGGCGGCACAGGGCGTAAAGGTAAGCTGGCATGAATTCTCCAGCGGACTGCCGCTGCTGGAGGCGCTTAATCTTAATAACGTCGATCTTTCGGCCGATGTCGCCGACACCGTGCCGCTGTTCGCCCAGGCGGCGGGCGCGAACCTCACCTACTATGCGCGTGAAACCCCGTCGCCGGCGGCGCAGGCGATCCTGGTACCTGCCGATTCGCCGATAAAAACGCTACAGGATTTAAAAGGGAAAAAGATCGCCGTGACCAAAGCGGCGGGCAGCCACTATCTGCTGATTGCCGCCCTTAAGAAAGCCGGGCTGAGCTTCAGCGACGTTTCGCCCGCCTGGCTGACGCCCGCTGACGGACGCGCGGCGCTGGAGAACGGCAGCGTCGCCGCCTGGGTCACCTGGGAGCCCTACGTCACCAGCGCTCAGGTAGAACAGCACGCGCGCGTGCTCGCCAGCGGCAGCGGGCTGGCGAACTATCAGCGCTACTACCTTGCGTCGACGCCCTACGCCAGCGCGCATCCGCAGGTACTGAACAGCGTTTATCGCGCGCTGAAGCAGGAAGCCGCCTGGCTGAAAGCAAATCCTGCCCAGGCAGCGGCGCTGCTTTCGCCGCTGTGGGGCAAACTGCCTGCTGCGACGATTGAGAAGGCGAATGCTCAGCGCAGTTACCAGGTTGAGCCGGTGAAGAAAAGCGATCTGGCGGAACAGCAGATCATTGCTGATGCCTTCTACGATGCGAAGCTGCTGCCGACGCGCATTGATGCGCAGGCGCCGACCGTCTGGCAGCCCGCAGCGCCCTGATCTTTTCGCTGGCTCAGCCGAGCCAGCCTGTTTCGTACGTCAATCGCGGGAAATAGTAAGTACATACTTTCAATAATCGCACTGATATATCTGAATTTTGACAAAAATCTTATTAACTCTGTTTCTTTTCTTCTTATCCAGATTTGTTTTCACTGCGCGCCAGCGATATTTAAGGTGCTGGCGCCCACGCCGTTACCTCGCGCTAACCTGCTGTAATCAGAACGATGTTGATGCGCACGCCTCTCTGGCGCAACGCAATCAAAGAACTCCCGACTCTTCTCTGTACAGGCAGGCCGCTATCAGATGCGGTTATTCCTTTTTTAATGTAAAAAGGATGGTTTCCACCAGGCCTGCGGTCTTTCATCGAACCGCGATAAAAAAGCCTTCTTTGCCCCGGTGCAATTTCATAAAAGATTACCCCGCTATTCAGCAAAAGTGGCATGCAAAATGCATTTTTCCATTTACAGCAAGGAGTTAGCTAAATTTACTTTTTTCTCTGCTGCTCAACTTAAATGTCATTTTCTCGCGGATAATTGTACAAGTTGCAGATTCCTGTATAAATTAAAGCGGTGTTCAATAATCGACATTAGTCGCGATGCGCCATGTAAATCTGAAAATTAACTTTCCTGCTGCGCCATTTTTACAAAAAACAATAAAAAAACCGGACAGGGAAAAGACCGAGTCCGGTTTAATTATGGCGATCCTGATTTTCAGAGAAAGACAGGAACATGCTCTTGTCAGGTGTGTTTCGCAAGGAGAACTAAAAGAGAAAAAAGATGACTCACCCGCGGTCAGATGTTGACAGCCACTACATCTAACTTACTGATATTTCAGCTACGACGGCTAATCTTACCTCCTTTCCGCCCGGCTTCGATTGCGCGCTCAGGGTTATTTTTGAAATTGCCGCCGCTCTTCTGGCCGCCTTTTCTACCTGCTTCTGCTGCACGCTCACGATCCACCGCAAAGTTCCCGGCTCCACCACGATATTGAGACATACTGTGTTCCTCTTAAGGATTAATAATAAAAATATCACAGCCTACGCTGCATCAGCGTCGATGGCGCAGGGTTAAATGTAGCTTTTAAAAATAATGGATCAAGTATTGGTTGCCAGCGAATTTCAAAAAGTTGTCGGCAATTACAAACAAATCAATGTGCCAACTATTTCTTGAGGAAATCATCTTTTCCCGTTATCAGCGTGTAAAAAACCTCAGATCTTTCCTGTTATTTAGCCTTATAAAGGCGCAAAACAACTCTATTTAACCTTCGCTCAGGAGGAATAGCATTATTTAAGCGAAGCGTGAAAGAGGGAAAGGCAGGCATATTTAAGCGAAGCGGTTGATCATAAAACGATCGCTTTAGACAGAAAAATAGGATAATTCCTCACTCAATAAGCGAGGCGTAAAACGTTAATAAAGCGAAGCGGTATAAAAGGCCATTGCATGGGCTAAAGAATTAAAAACGATCAATAAATAACCTGACCCTCAGCTTATTGAGGCTGCGCTTTCCTGAACCTTATTTGGCGCATGCGCGTTAAGCGAAGCGTAAATAAAAAAACGCCCGTACGGGCGTTTAGCGTCAGATTTACAGAAAATGTGATTAATGCTGCTGTAAAAACGTCAGCAGATCCTGATTAAGCTGCTCCTGATGTGTCGCGGCGAAACCGTGCGGGCCGTTGTCGTAAACCTTGAGTTCCGATCCGGCGATCAGCTCGTGCGCCAGCTTGCCGGTCGCTTCGAACGGCACGATCTGGTCGTTGCTGCCGTGAATGATCAGCGTCGGCACGTCTACTTTCGCCACGTCGCCGCGGAAATCGGTTTGCGAGAAGGCGGTAACGCAGTCGATAGTGCCTTTCAGCGACGCCAGCAGCGCAATATTCAACGTCTGCGTCAGCACGCCGTCGGAGACGGTCTGCCCGGCGTTGATGCCGTAGAACGGCGTGGCGAACTCTTTGATAAACTGCGCGCGATCTTTCCGCAGCCCGGCAATAATGCCGTCGAACACCGCTTTTTCCGGCCCTTCCGGATGATCGGCGGTTTGCCCGAAGATCGGCGTGACCGCGCCAAGCAGCACCAGGCTTTTCACTTTTTCCGTGCCGTAACGGCCGATATAGCGCGTCACGTCGCCGCCACCCATAGAGAAGCCCACCAGCGTAACCTCGCTCAGCCCCAGATGTTCAATCAGGCCGTGAATATCCTCGGCAAAGGTATCGTAGTTGTAACCTTCCCACGGCTGATCGGAACGACCAAAACCACGACGGTCGAAAGCAATCGCACGGTAGCCGTTTTCGGCCAGGTGAACCAGCTGGCTCTCCCACATATCAGCATCGAGCGGCCAGCCGTGGCTGAACAGAACCGGCTGCCCTTTGCCGTAATCTTTGAAGTAAATGCTTACGCCATCTTTCGTCGTGAAGGTGCTCATATCGGGTCTCCGTTATCAGTGAGGTTGTGTCTCGCTAATCAAGCTAACCTGGACGTACCGTAAAACCTAAAGCAGAAATTTTAATAAGTCGTTAAAGAATTTTAGCGACCGCCGTTGTGAAAAAATCCTGGACAAGTTGCCGCAGATATTCCGCTATCAAGCCTGGCAGAGCGCCCGTAATGTTCCAGCTATCGCGACTTAATCACGCTGCGCTAACCGGCGCGGCCGGAGACAGAAGATGAGCCAGAATATGACCTCCACGCCTGCGGGCGGCGCCTTTTCCCCTTTTCGTTACGCCATGTTCGCCCTGATATGGAGCGCTTCGGTGCTGGGCAATACCGGCAGTTTTATCCGCGACGTCGCCAGCTCCTGGCTGATTACCGGCCTGTCGGATAATCCCGCCGCGGTGGCGCTGATGCAGACCGCCGCCACGCTGCCGGTGTTTTTGCTGGCGCTGCCGGCGGGCGTGCTGTCCGATATTTTTGACCGTCGCCGCCTGCTGATTGCGATTCAGATACTGATGGCCAGCGTCAGCGGCGCGCTGCTGATCCTCTCTCATAACCACTGGCTAACGGCGGAGTGGCTGATTGGGCTGACCTTCGTCGGCGGCATCGGCGCGGCGCTGTTCGGGCCGGCCTGGCAGGCGATTGTGCCGGAGCTGGTGCCGCGCCAGGAGATGAAAAACGCGGTCGCGCTTAACTCGCTCGGCATTAATATCGCGCGCGCCATCGGTCCGGCCACCGGCGGCCTGCTGCTGGCGAGCCTTGGCGCGATGGCGGCCTACGGCGCGGATGTCGCCAGCTACTTTATCGTTATCGCCGCCCTGCTGTGCTGGAAGCGCCCGGCGAAAGCGCAGGATGCGCTGAACGAGCACTTCTTCGGCGCCTTTCGCGCCGGACTGCGCTACGTCAAAGCGAGCCGCGAGCTGCACCGCGTGCTGTTTCGCGCCGCGATGTTCTTTATCTTCGCCAGCGCGCTCTGGGCGCTGCTGCCGCTGGTGGCGCGCCAGCTGCTGCAGGGCACGGCGGGTTTTTACGGCATGATGCTCGGCGCGGTGGGCATCGGTGCGATTGCCGGCGCGCTATTGCTGCCGCGTCTGCGCGCCAGCATGAGCGCCGATGCGCTGCTGCTGCTCGCCGCCGCCATCAATGGCCTGGTGATGCTTGGTTTAGCGCTGACGCCGCCGCAGTGGCTGGCGCTGATGCTGATGCTGGTGCTGGGCAGCGGCTGGATCGTGGCGCTGACCACGCTGAACGGCGTCGCCCAGGCGGTGCTGCCGGACTGGGTGCGCGGCCGCGGGCTGGCGGTTTATCTGATGGTGTTTAACGGCGCGCTGGCGGGCGGCAGCCTGATGTGGGGCCTGGTGGCGCAGCAGGCGGGCGTGGTGGCGACGCTGGTGGTCGCGGCGGCGGCGCTGATGCTGAGCGCGCTGCTGCTGCGTCGCAAAACGCTGCCGCAGGGCGAGGCGGATCTGCAGCCCGCGCTGCACTGGCAGGAACCGGCGGTGGCGCAAAGCATCGATGCGCGTCGCGGTCCGGTGATGGTGCAGATCCACTACCGCGTGGCGGAAGAGGATCGCCCCGCCTTCCTGGCGGCCATCAATAAGCTGGCGCTGGCGCGTCGTCGCGACGGCGCTTACGCCTGGGGCGTCATGTCGCATACGGAAGACGCGGCGTTGATTCAGGAGTGGTTTTTAGTGGAATCCTGGCAGGAGCATCTGCGTCAGCATCAGCGCGTATCGAAAGCGGACGCGGCGCTGCAGGCGGCGGTGCTGGCGTTCCATCAGGACGAAGGCGCGCCGAAAGCGCACCACTTTATCTCGCTGTAGCCTCAGGCGCGCGGCGAGGCGGCCGCGCGCTTTTGCTCAGGGCGCGGCGTAAATGTCGCGCAGTCCCTCCAGAGTTTGCAGCCTTTCGCGCCACCAGCGCGCCGCATTGCCGCCGGCGCTCTCATTCCATGCCATATAAGCCATATCGCGCCGCGTTTCACTGTCGAGCCGGCGCGCCACCAGCGTGCCGTCCGCCAGATGCGGCGCGGCGAGATAGCCCGGCAGATAGCCGCATCCCAGCCCCGCCAGCTGCGCCTGCAGCTTGGCATGAAAATCGTGCACGCTCAGCGTTTTCTGTTCGTCCAGCACGCGCAGATCCACGCCGGCGCCGTGGCGCGAGGAGTCGTGCACCGTGACCGCGCGATACTGGCGGATCTGCTCGCGCAGCAGCGGCTCCGGCATTTGCGCCAGCGGATGGGACGGCGCGACGGCAAAAACATAGTCGAGCCAGCCCAGCGCCACGCAGCCGATATCTTTGCGCGTCGCCGGCTCCTGCACCGCGCCGAACACCAGATCCGCCTCGCCGTAGCTCAGCGCCTCCCAGCAGCCCGCCAGCACATCCTGACGAAACTGGAGCTGCGTATGGGGATGCTGCTGATAGAACTCGTCAATCAGCGGCGACAGCAGGGAAAACGGCACCGAGGCATCAACGCTAATGGTCAGGTTGCTCTCCCAGCCGCTCTCGACGTAGCGCGCCTGCTGTTCCAGTTCGTTGACGGCGCGCAGCAGCGCGCGTCCTTTTTCCAGCATCAGCCGTCCGGTTGGGGTGAAGGTAGCGCGGTGACCCGAGCGATCGAGCAGCGTGATCTTCATGTCGCCTTCCATCTTCTGCACCGTATAGCTTAGCGCCGACGCGGTTTTAAACAGCCGCGCCGCCGCAGCCGCGAAGGTGCCGTGACGGTCGAGCGCATCCAGAATCAGCAGCGCCTCGAGGTTTAATCGCATTCCTCAGTTCTCCCCAAAATTTGTTGAACAACAACCCAAAATCATTCCGCTAACAATAAAGATTCTCATCTCGTATTTTTGTATCCAACAGCGCCACTGCTGTAAATCACTTTCAACGCGCCGGGAGGCGATATGAACAATTCGCATCAGGCCAGCTACGTCACGCTGGTGATCACCCACAGCGTTCAGGCGGAGAAACAGCAGGCTTACGAGCAGTGGCTGGAACAGATCATGCCGCAGGCGGCGCAGTTTCCCGGCCATCTGGGGGTAAACGTACTGCGTCCGGTGCACGGCGAAAGCGTCTACACTGTGCTGATCCGCTTCGACAGTCTCGATAACTTGTTCAACTGGACCCAGTCCGAGGCGCGCAAGACGCTGATCGCCGAGCTGCCGCAGCTGCTCTCCGGCCCGGAGCATATCGACGTGCGCCCCGGCGCTGCATTCTGGTTTACGCCCGCCAGCAAGGCGACGCCGCGTCCGGCGAAGTGGAAACAGTATCTGCTGACGCTAGGGGTGATTTTTCCCTCGACCCTGCTGATCCCGCCGCTCTGGGCCGCGCTGCTGCCCGCCAGCCGCGGCACGCTGTGGGGACATTTTTTAGGCGATGCGACCGTGGTCGCGCTGGTGGTCTGGCTGTGGATGCCGCTGCTGACGCGCTGGTTGAAAAACTGGCTGCTGCCGCGAGGATAGCGCCGGCGTCTGGCGGATCAGCCCAGCCCGACGCCGTTTTTCCCGTTGCGCTTGATGCGGTACATCGCCTCGTCGGCGCGGCTCACCGCCGCGCTGAATCCTTCCTGCGGCTGCGCCTGCACGATGCCGATCGAGGCGCCGATCGTCGCCGTGCCGTTATCCAGCTCAAACGGGGTCAGCGCCGCCTGCAGACAGGCGCGGCTTACCTGCTCTACCCGCGGATCGTCCTGACCGTACGGCATTAGCAGCACAAACTCGTCGCCGCCCAGCCGCCCCGCCAATACCGGCTCAGGGCAAACCGCGCTCAGGCGCTGGCTGAGCTGGATCAGCAGGCGGTCGCCGCTGCGATGGCCGAAGGTGTCATTCACATGCTTGAAATCATCGAGATCGATAAAGGCGACGCAGAGCGCGTTCTCTCTGCGCATCTGGCTGAAGGCGTTGCGTAAGGCGTGACGATTGGCGAGCTGCGTCAGGGGATCGTGATTCGCCAGCATCGCCAGCTGCGATTCATACTGCTTCTCTTTGGTCATGTCGATATGGGTGCCGGTGACCTTCAGCGGTCTGCCCTGCTCATCCCATTCGCTGATGCGGCCGCGATCCAGCACCCAGGTTACGCCGCCGTTTTTGGCGATCATCCGGTGCAGCGCCTCATAGTAAGGCGCCTTGCCTTCGATATGGTCGTAAAACGCTTTTAGCACCTCGGCGGCATCGTCGGGATGCAGGCTTTCTTGCCACTCGGAAAAAAGCGCTCTGCTCTCTTTCGGCTGATAGCCCAGCATCGCGCCCCAGCGCCGGTTAAAGATCACCAGCTTGCCCGAGGGAATATCCAGCTGCCACAGGCAAAGGCCGGTGCCGTCCAGCGCCGCGTCGAGCTTGCTGCGGGCGTCGTGCGCTATACGCTTGAGTCGCGCATTATGCTTTTTCAAAATCTGTATCTGCTGGCGCAGCGCTTCGTCAGACATGGCACGCGGACGTTGAGAAATAAGATGTATTTTGCCTGTGCGGATATTTCTGTAAAGAGAGGCGCTGGAAACGTGATCAGCGGCGCTTTATCGGCTTAACCGCAAGATTTTATCCGGTTTAAATCACGCTTTCCGCATAGTCAGCGGCAGCGTGCGCAAAATCCGCCCCTTGCAGGGCGATCCTTCGCCTGTGCGCTCACCGGCTATAGTCAGAGTAACATTTATTCTGGAGACGATAATCATGCAACTTTGCGCCACCTGCGGCACCGCCTACGCTGAGGTTTCGCCGCAGCGCTGTAAAATTTGCGAGGATGAACGGCAGTGGGTGCCCGCCGCCGGACAGCAGTGGACCGATTTTGCCGCGCTCATCCGCAGCCATCAGAACAAATGGCAGCAGCTTGAACCGGGCCTGCTCAGCATTAAAACCGTGCCGAACTTCGCCATTGGCCAGCGCGCGCTGCTGCTGCGCAGCGGCGGCGGCAATATTCTCTGGGACTGCATCGCCAACCTGGATCCCGCCACCGCCGAGCTGATCCATGCGATCGGCGGACTTTCGGCTATCGCTATCTCGCATCCGCACTACTACACCACGATGCAGGCGTGGGCGGAGGAATTTAACGCGCCGATCTATTTACACGCCGACGATCGTCAATGGGTGATGCGCGACAGCGACGCCATTCACTTCTGGCAGGGCGAGACGCTGCCGCTCAACAGCGAGGTCGATATCGTGCGCGTCGGCGGTCATTTTGCCGGCGGCAGCGTGCTGCACTGGAAAGCAAACGGCGGCGTGATGCTGGCGGGCGATATCATTCAGGTCACGCCGGGCAAAGATGCGGTCTCCTTTATGTGGAGCTATCCCAATATGCTGCCGCTCTCCGCCGCGACGGTAAGCGAGATGCTGCGCCGCTGCGACACGCTGGCGTTTTCGCGGCTTTACGGCGCGTTCGAAGGGCAGGACGTCGCGCAGCAGGCGAAGGAGATCGTGATGCAATCCGGGGCGCGTTATCTACGCTGTCTGACCTAATCTGGCCCTGTCGGAAAAATAAATCGCCGCCGCCATTACGCAAAAGTAAAACGATCGGTTTACTTTTAAGAGATGAACAAACGCGACGATATTTTGCAGGCGGCCGAAAGGCTGTTCTACAACAACGGCTTTCATGCCACCAGTACCGACCAGATTTGCCGGGAAGCGGGCGTCTCGACGCGCACGCTCTATCACCACTTCCCCTCGCGCGAGGCGCTGACCATCAGCGTGATGGCGGCGCGCCGGGCGCGTTTTTTCGGCGACCTGCTGCCTGCGCAGCATCCGCAGGCGCTGCGGCGGCTGTTTGAGACGCTGGGGGAATGGACAGAGCAATATGGCGCGCAGGGCTGCTTTTTTATCAAGGCCTGGGGCGAGTATGCGGAGAAAGACGCGATGCTGGCGGCGCACGCGCTCGACTATCGCTATGCGCTGCGCCGCTATATCGGCGACTGCGTGGCGGATGAGCGCCTGGCGAACGCGGTCTGGATGCTGTTTGAGGGCGCGGTGATCTCGGCGCTGATGCTCGGCGCGGATGCGGCAAAGCATGCGGGCGACGCCGCCGCGCGGCTGATGCTGCTGCGCGAGGAGCAGCCATGAAATCCGCTATTGCGCTGGGCGTGACCGGCTTTTCGCTGATTGCCGTCACCTACGGCATGGCGCGTTTCGCATGGGGCCTGATGATGCCGGCGGTGATGAAAGAGATCCCGTTCAGCGTCCATCTCGCCGGCATCGTTACCGCCTGCAGCTATATTTCCTACTGCCTTTCTACCGCCGCCGCGCCCTGGCTGGTGGCGCGCTTCGGCGCCAGAGCTTCAGCCTGCCTCGCCGCGCTCTGCGCCGCAGGCGGGCTGCTGCTGCTCGCCTGCGCCTTTTCGCCGCTGATGCTCGCCGCCGGGCTGTTTATCGCCGGACTGAGCGCGGGCGTCGCCTCGCCCGCCATCGCCAGCGCGGTGGGCGAGGCGCTGCCGCCTGCGCAGCAGGATTCCGCCAATACCGCCATCAACGCCGGCACCAGCGCGGGCATTATGCTTTCCGTGCCGGTGCTGCTGCTGTTGCCCGGCGGCTGGCGCGCCGCCTGCGTCGCCTTTGCGCTGCTGGCGTTGCTCTGTTTGCTGCCGGCGCGACGCTATCTGCCTGCAGATCGGCGCACCGGGCAGAATGATCGCGCGGGCTGGCGCGATCTGATGCGGCAGCGATCGCTACTCCGGCTGGCAATCGTCGCTTTTATCAGCGGATCCGCCAGCGCGGCCTGGTGGAGCTTCGGCCCCGATATTCTGCGTAATCATCTGCATCTCGACGCGCGCGCCAGCAGCCTGCTGTGGCTGATCGGCGGCGGCGCCGGCATTGCGGGCGCGCTGACCGGCGCGGCGCGACGATCGCTCAGCCTGGGGCAGATCTATCGGCTGTCGCTGCTCTGTATGGCGCTGCCGCTGCTGCTGCTGGCGAGTCTGGAGGGCTTTTCGTGGTGGCTGTTTCCCGCCGTGGCGCTGGGCGGCGCGGGCTACGTGACGCTTTCCGGCGTGCTGCTGGTGTATGGCGCGGCCGCCACGCCCGCTGCGCCGGCGTCAGGCGTCGGCGTGGCGTTCTTTATGCTGGCAGCCGGTCAGGTTGCGGGCTCGGCGCTGTTCGGCGCGGTTTATGCTGGCCTGGGCGCAGGCACGGCGCTGCTGGGGTTTGCCGCGCTGGCGCTGGCGATGACGGCGGTGCTGCCGGGAGAGAGTAAGCGTTAACTGGAAGAACAGGTTCCGCACAAAAGCAAAAACCCAGCCATAGGCTGGGTTCTTTAATTTTGGTGCCCGAACCCGGACAAAAATGCCGGGAGCATTTTTGCTTTGTCGCGCCTGCGCGGCAAACCCGCAGGGCGAGCCGCAGGACGCGGCGAGGTCATCGAACCGGTTCGATGACGGGTTCCGCACAAAAGCAAAAACCCAGCCATAGGCTGGGTTCTTTAATTTTGGTGCCCGAACCCGGAATCGAACCAGGGACACGGGGATTTTCAATCCCCTGCTCTACCGACTGAGCTATTCGGGCAACGGGGCGCATTAAACCTTAATGGCCTCACAGCGTCAAACGCTTTTCACCAAATCGCTCGCTGACTGCTGCGTTTTATAGCAACCAATAGACCGTCTGGTAAAAAAAAGCGCAACCGCGCCGCACTACGCTTACTTTTTCGCCGCCCCGGCCGATAACGATAGCGTCACTACATACCCATAATAAGGTGCACCATGTTTTCCACTATTTCATCAGCTCTTCTGTCACGCCTTGCGTGGCAAAAACAAACGCGCCCTTCGGCGACGCTCAACTCGCTCAACGACGCTATCGCGATGATCGAGTTTACGCCTGACGGCATCATCCTTAACGCTAACCCTTTGTTTCTCGACCGCATGGGCTATGCGCTGAGCGACATCGTCGGTCAGCATCACAGCCTGTTTTGCACCGCCGACTTTGCGCAGTCATCACTCTATCGCGACTTCTGGCTGCGCCTGAAGCGCGGCGAAAGCTTTAGCGACAAATTTCTGCGCCTGGCGAAACACAGCCGTCCGGTCTGGCTGGAGGCCAACTATGTGCCGGTGCAGGATCGCAACGGCCGCGTGGTAAAAATCGTCAAGCTGGCGACCGACATCACCGCGCGTATCGTCGACGCCCAGGAGCAGCGCGCTATGACCACCGCCATTGATCGGTCGATGGCGGTTATCGCCTTTAACCTCAAAGGTGAAGTGCTGACGGCGAATGCCAACTTCCTCAAAACCATGGGCTACCGTGCCGACGAAGTAATCGGCCTGCCGCACAGCCGCTTCTGTTCCGAAGCGCTGCGTCAGAGCGCTGAATACAAAGCGTTCTGGGAAAAGCTCAACCGCGGCGAGTTTATCTCCGGCCAGTTTCAGCGGGTAAATAAACAGGGCCGCACCATCTGGCTGCGCGCCACCTATAACCCGGTGTTTGATGGTGAAGGCACGCTCTATAAGGTGGTGAAGTTCGCTACCGACGTGACGGCGCAGGTGGAGAAAAATCAGCAGGAGCGCGACGCGGCGCAGCAGGCCTACCAGACCGCGCTGCAGACCCGCGAGAGCACCCGCCACGGCGCCAGCGTGATCGAAGAGAGCGTACAGACCATTAATGCGCTGGCAGGCGAGCTGCACGGCATCTCTGACGATATCGCCGATCTCAGCGACTCCTCCGACCGCATCGGCGCCATTGTCGCCAGCATCCGCCGCATCGCCGATCAGACCAACCTGATCGCGCTTAATGCCGCAGTCGAGGCGGCGCGCGCCGGCACGCACGGTCGCAGCTTCGCCGTGGTGGCCAATGAGGTGCGCACGCTGGCGGCCAATATCAATCAGGCCACCAGCGAGATCGAAAACCGCGTGCGGCAGAATCATCTGCTGGCGTCCAAAGCGCTGAAAGGCATCGCCTCCAATATGCAGCGCGCCGATCACGGCGTGGTGCTGGCTCAGCAGGCGGGCGGCGTGATCGGCGAGCTGCGCGACAGCTCGTCGGAGGTGGTGCGCGCCATCAGCCACGTTACTCAGACCTTAAGCCAGGAGTAGCCCGCAAGGCCGGCCATGTGCCGGCTTTTTCGCAGCAACTGTGCTGCTATAGCCGCTTTTACGGCTGCTGCGCCATCTCGACCGGCGCCGACGTCGGCGGCGGCAGGAAGATATGGTCGAGGATCTGGCGCATCACCGGCGCGGCGGTCACGCCTTCATTGCCGCCATTCTCCAGTATCAGCGCCACCGCCACCTTCGGATTGTTAAACGGCGCGAATGCGGTATAGAAGATATGGTCGCGCAGGCGCACCGGGATCATCTTCGCGTTATAGGTCTGGTTCTGCTTCAGGCTAAACACCTGCGAGGTGCCGCTCTTCGCCGCAATGCCGTAAGGCGCGGTATGAAAATATTTATAGCCGGTGCCATTCGGCGCGTTGGCCATACCGAACATGGCGCGACGCACCAGCGCCCAGTAAGGCGAACGGGCGTCGCCGATCTGCGGCTGCGGCAGCGTCGGCTGATAGGGCTCCACGGTTTTGCCGCGCTCGGCTTTCGCCAGCAGATGCGGCGCAATCACTTTCCCGTTGTTGATCAGCGCCACCATCGCCTTCACCATCTGAATCGGCGTGGCGATCCAGTAGCCCTGCCCGATGCCCACCGAGACCGTATCGCCCTGATACCACCCTTTTTTATGCACCTTGAGCTTCCATTCGCGGCTCGGCAGCAGGCCGCTGTACTCTTCGTTAAGATCGATGCCGGTGGATTTGCCATAGCCGAACTGACTGAGCATGCTGTGAATACGATCGATGCCCATCATAAATGCCACCTGATAGAAAAAGGTGTCGGCGGACTCCTCAATCGCTTTGGTAACGTCCAGCATGCCGTGGCCGCTTTTTTTCCAGTCGCGATAGCGGCGATCGGTGCCCGGCAGCGTCCAGGTCGGCGCGCCGAAGAAGCTGGTCTGCGGCGTAATCACGCCGGTCAGCAGCGCCGACATCGCCATATAGGGTTTTACCGTCGACGCAGGCGGGTAAAGCCCCTGGGTGACGCGGTTAATCAGCGGCAGATTTTTGTCCTGCAGCAGGGTCTTATAGGCCTGATAGCTGATGCCCTTGACGAAGGGATTGGGATAGTAGCTCGGGCTGGAGACCATCGCCAGCACCGAGCCGTCGTGCGGATCCTCCACCAGCACCGCCGCGCGCTGCCCGGCCAGCAGGCTCTCTACGTACTGCTGCAGATGCAGATCGATGGTCAGCGTAATATTTTTACCCGCTACCGGCGGCACCTCTTTCAGCACGCGCACGATGCGGCCGTGGTTATCCACCTCGACTTCCTGATAGCCTGGCTTGCCGTGCAGCAGCGACTCGTAGTAGCCCTCGATGCCCTGCTTGCCAATATTGTGGTCGGCGGCGTAGTTCTCGGCGATGCCCGCGGCGTTGAGACGCTTGTAGTCGTTATCGTTGATTTTCGAGACGTAGCCGACGACGTGCGCCAGGTCGGCGCCGTAGGGATATTCGCGATCCTGATAGGTCTCGACGCTGACGCCGGTGAAGCGATACTGGTTCACCGAGAAGCGCGCCACCTCTTCGTCGGTCAGCTCCTCTTTCAGCACTACCGGCTTGTAGCGGCTGCTCTGCTTCAGCGTGCGGGTAAAGGCGTCGATCTCGTCCGGGGTCAGATCGACGATCGGCGTCAGCGCCTTCAGCGTCGCCTGCATATCGTCGATCTTGTACGGCGTCAGCGTGATGTCGTACCAGGTGACGTTATGCACCAGCGGAATGCCGTTGCGATCGAAGATCAGCCCGCGCGTCGGCGCGATGGGGATCATTTTGATATCGTTCTGGTTCGATCGCGTCTGATAGTAGCCGTGATCGCGCACCTGCAAACGATAGAGATTGACGCCGAGAATAGTGAAACAGATAACGACCAGCGCAAAGGCGACCAGCGCGCGGCGCGCGAAGAGCTTTTCTTCAGCTTCGAAATTACGGAAATTCATTAGGCGGCATTGGCGGACAGGTTATTTTTTTGTTGTCGCGCTAATGATAGGGAGCTAAGAGGTCAGCGCCAGCAGGAAGATGCACAGGAGTCGGGAAAAGTGTGTCATTTGGTGAGAATGTTACGAAAATTGCCTGAAACTCCCCGCCTCACGCAGCAAAGCGCGAGACGGGGAACAGGCAAGCGCAGGCTTAGTCGCCCAGCAGCACCGACTCCAGCGCGATCTTAATCATATCGTTGAAGGTGGTCTGGCGCTCGGCAGAGGTGGTCTGCTCATGGGTGCGGATATGGTCGGACACGGTGCAGATGGTCAGCGCTTTCGCGCCAAACTCTGCCGCCACGCCGTAGATGCCCGCCGCTTCCATCTCCACGCCGAGGATGCCGTACTTCTCCATCACGTCGAACATCTGCGGATCCGGGGTATAGAAGAGATCGGCTGAGAAGATGTTGCCGACGCGCGCGTCCACGCCCAGCGCTTTCGCCGCGTCAACGGCGTTGCGCACCATGTCGAAGTCGGCAATCGCCGCGAAATCGTGATCCTTGAAGCGCATGCGGTTGACTTTAGAGTCGGTGCAGGCGCCCATGCCGATAACGATATCGCGCAGCTTCACGTCGGCGCGCACCGCGCCGCAGGAGCCGACGCGGATGATCTTTTTCACGCCAAAGTCGGTGATCAGCTCTTTGGTGTAGATCGAGCAGGACGGAATGCCCATGCCGTGGCCCATTACGGAGATTTTGCGACCTTTGTAGGTGCCGGTGTAGCCCAGCATGCCGCGCACGTTGTTCACTTCAACCGGATTTTCCAGAAAGGTTTCCGCGATGTGCTTCGCGCGCAGCGGATCGCCCGGCATCAGTATCACGTCGGCGAAGTCGCCCATTTCTGCATTAATGTGAGGAGTTGCCATTGTTGTTTATCCTTTTTAAATTCAGCGGCTCTGTTTACAGCATGCTCTTGCCGTAGTCCATATCGGACAGGCCAAAATAGTGCGCAATCGTCTGACCGATGTCGGCGAAGGTTTCGCGATAGCCCAGCGAGCCGGGTTTCACTTTCGGGCCGTAGATCAGAATCGGAATATGCTCGCGCGTATGCTCGGTGCCCTGCCAGGTCGGATCGCAGCCGTGATCGGCGGTGAGGATCAGGATGTCATCCTCTTTTACCAGCGCCATCAGCTCCGGCAAACGACGGTCGAACAGCTCCAGCCCGCCCGCGTAGCCGGCGACGTCGCGGCGGTGTCCCCAGGTCGAGTCGAAATCGACGAAGTTGGTAAAGACGATCGACTGGTCGGGCGCCTTCTTCATCTGCTCGATGGTGGCGTCGAACAGCGCGTCCAGGCCGGTCGCTTTCACCTTCTGCGTGATGCCCTGCTGGGCGTAGATATCGGCGATTTTCCCCACCGAAATCACTTCGCCGCCCTTTTCGTCCACCAGCTTTTTCAGCATGGTCGGCGAAGGCGGTTCCACCGCCAGATCGTGACGGTTGCCGGTACGCTCGAAATGGCCCGCTTTGTCGCCGACAAACGGACGCGCGATAACGCGGCCGATGTTGTAGCCGCCTTCGGTCAGCTCTTCACGGGCGATTTCGCACAGCTCATAGAGGCGATCGAGGCCAAAGGTCTCTTCATGACAGGCGATCTGGAACACCGAGTCTGCAGAGGTGTAGAAAATCGGCTTGCCGGTTTTCATATGCTCTTCGCCCAGCTGGTCGAGGATCACCGTGCCGGAGGAGTGGCAGTTGCCGAGATAGCCCGGCAGCTTCGCGCGCTCGACCAGCTTGTCGAGCAATTCCTGCGGGAAGCTGTTCTCTTTGTCGCTGAAATAGCCCCAGTCGAACAGCACCGGCACGCCGGCGATTTCCCAGTGCCCGGACGGCGTGTCTTTGCCGGATGAGATTTCGCTGGCGTAGGCGTAGGCGCCGGTGATTTCCGCATTGGGATCGAGGCCCAGCGGGAAGCGGCCAGTAGAGAGCTCGGCGGCTTTACCCAGCCCCAGCGCGGTCAGGTTCGGCAGATGCAGCGGGCCTTTGCGCCCCTGATCCGCTTTGCCGTTAAAGCACGCTTCGGCGATGTGGCCGAGCGTATCCGATCCTGCGTCGCCGAATTTATCGGCGTCTTTGCTTGAGCCGATTCCAAAGGAATCGAGCACCATAATAAAAGCACGTTTCATGCAAGTCTCCTGCGCCTGCGCGCGTGACAAGTCAAAAAAAAGCGATCAGATCAGTATACCCGAATGAGTGCGCAGCGGCAGCATAAAGCCGCATTTTTGCGGCTTTTTTGCGACGGGATCGCGGACAACGGCGGCGGTTTGCAAAGAGCGCCGCTCGGCCGCTGTTATCCGTTTTTATGCTTAGCAGTCGCCGGCGCGCACCCGACGGTAGATCGCAGGCAGCGCCTCGGGGGCGCTGTCGCTCAGCGTAACCGCGGCACGCACCGCGGCGGCCGCCTGCTGCCAGCTCGCCTCGCTGCTGGCGTGCACGATCGCCAGCGGACGTTGCCCATCGGCGCGTTCGCCCAGCGCGATCGTCTCGCTCAGTCCGACGCTGTAGTCGATAGCGTCGCTGGCGCGCTGGCGTCCGCCGCCCATCGCCACCACCGCCATCCCCAGCGCGCGCGTGTCCATGCTGCTGACGATGCCGGGACGATCGGCGTAGACCGCCTTGCTGAGCATCGGCTGCGGCAGATAAGCCTCGTGCCGTTCGACAAAATCGGCGGGGCCGCCCTGCGCGGCGACCATACGCGCAAAGACGTCCGCCGCCTGGCCGTTATCCAGCACCTGCTGCAGCTTGCCGCGCGCCTCATCTTCGCTGGTCGCCAGCTTGCCGGAGATCAGCATTTCGCTGCACAGCGCCAGCGTCACCTCCAGCAGACGCGGGTTGCGCTCCGCGCCGGTCAGGAAGCGTACCGCTTCGCGTACTTCCAGCGCGTTGCCCGCGCTGGAAGCGAGCACCTGGTTCATATCGGTAAGCAGCGCGGTGGTGGTGCAGCCCGCGCCGTTGGCCACGCCGACGATCGCCTGCGCCAGATCGAGCGACGCCTCGAAGGTCGGCATAAAGGCGCCGGAGCCGACTTTGACGTCCATCACCAGCGCGTCCAGCCCTTCCGCCAGCTTTTTCGCCAGAATCGAGGCGGTGATCAGCGGTATAGAATCCACCGTGGCGGTGATATCGCGCGTGGCGTAGAAGCGCTTATCCGCCGGCGCCAGCGAGCTGGTCTGGCCGATAATCGCCACCCCGACCTGTTTGATAATCTGGCGGAAACGTTCGTCGTCCGGGAAAATATCGAAGCCCGGGATCGCCTCCAGCTTGTCCAGCGTGCCGCCGGTATGGCCGAGGCCGCGTCCGGAGATCATCGGCACATAGCCGCCGCAGGCGGCCACCATCGGCCCCAGCATCAGCGAGGTGACGTCGCCGACGCCGCCGGTGGAGTGCTTATCAACCACCGGCCCGTTGAGATTCAGCGCCTGCCAGTTCAGCACGGTGCCGGAGTCGCGCATCGCCATGGTGAGCGCTACGCGCTCCGGCAGCGACATATCGTGAAAAAAGATGGTCATCGCCAGCGCGGCGATCTGACCTTCGGAAACGCTGTTATCGCGCACGCCGTTGATGAAGAAGCGGATTTCCTCTTCGCTCAGCGTCTGGCCATCGCGTTTTTTACGGATAATTTCTTGCGGCAGAAACACAATCGCCCCCATGATCAGGGTTGAGATGAGAATGGCGGCCAGCGGCCGCCGTCACGCAATCAGTAGCCGGTTTTGCTGGTGGCGGTCTGATGGCCCAGCGCGTTCAGCAGGCTGGCTAACAGGCTGGACGCGCCGAAGCGGAAGTGGCGCGCGTCGGCCCAGCCTTCGCCAAGGATATCGTCCGCCAGCTTGAGGTAGATGGCCGCGTCATCCGCCGTGCGCACGCCGCCCGCCGGCTTAAAGCCCACTTTCTCTTTCACGCCTTTGTCGCGGATAACGCTCATCATGATCTGCGCTACTTCCGGCGTGGCGTTGACCGGCACCTTGCCGGTAGAGGTCTTGATAAAGTCCGCGCCTGCGTCGATGGCGATCTCAGAAGCCTGACGGATCAGCGCCTCCTCTTTCAGCTCGCCGCTTTCGATGATCACCTTCAGCAGCACGTTAGCCTGCGCGCACGCCTCTTTGCATGCTTTCACCAGATCGAAACCGATCTGGGCGTTGCCGGCGATCAGCGCGCGGTAAGGAAACACCACGTCGACTTCGTCCGCGCCGTAGGCGATGGCGGCGCGGGTTTCCGCCAGCGCGATGTCGATATCGTCGTTGCCGTGCGGGAAGTTAGTGACGGTGGCGATGCGGATGTCAGGCGTACCCTGCTCGCGCAGCGCTTTGCGCGCGACCGGAATAAAACGCGGATAGATGCAGATCGCGGCGGTGTTGCCCGCCGGCGATTTTGCCTGACGGCAGAGCGCGATCACCTTCTCATCGGTATCGTCTTCGTTCAGGGTCGTCAGGTCCATCAGTTGCAGCGCGCGCTGCGCGGCGGCGGTAATGTCAGTCATGTTGTTCTCCAGATAACAAACAGACGCGGAAGCGCCGGTGTAATGTGATAATTCTAACAATATAAGGCGGCAGATAATGTGTATTTCATCACACCGCCGTCAGCAACTGTTAGCAATAGCGTCATTATAACGCAGAGAAGCGTAATGTTACTATTATCACATCAGGAGAGATTAGTCAGGCAGGTTGAACAGCGTGCGCGTATTGCGCCACAGCGCCTCGGCGATAACCTGCGGCGGCTCCGGGCGCAGTTCGCACAGGGTTTGCCACACCAGACGCGCGCGCTCCGGCCGGTTCGGCTCGCCCTGAAAGCCGTGCAGCGGCATATCGGGCGCGTCGGTCTCCAGCAGCAGCGCGTCGAGCGGCAGCTGCGCCAGCGTGTTGCGGGTTTTGCTGGCGCGTTCATAAGTCAGGGTGCCGCCGACGCCGATCGCGTAGCCGAGTTTGATAAACGCCTGCGCCTGCTGCAGGCTGCCGGCAAAGCCGTGCACCACGCCGCGCCGCGGCAGATCGTGGCGGCGCAGGTGCAGCGCCAGCTTGTCGTGGGTGCGGCGCGAATGCAGGATCACCGGCAAATCATACTGCTTCGCCAGCCGCAGCTGCGCGTCGAGCAAAAACTCCTGGCGCGCAAACTGCGGATTCTCCATATAGAGGTCGAGGCCGATCTCCCCTATTGCCGTCAGCTTCGTCGGTTGCTGCCGCAGCCAGTTTTCCAGCTGCTCGAGATGGGCGTCTTCGTGGCGCTCAATGGCGATGGGATGCAGGCCGAGCGCGGCGTAGAGAGCGGAATGCTGCGCCGCCAGCGAAACGATGCGCGCAAAGCGGCTGGCCTCCACTGCCGGCACGATAATGCGCTCTACGCCCGCTTCGGCGGCGCGCGCGATGCTGGCAGGCTCATCGCCGACGAAGGGCGGGAAATCGAAATGGCAGTGGGTATCGGTAAATCTCATGCCAGCGAACCTTCATCGTAGTCTGCGTCGTTGCCCGCCACCGGCGGCGTCATAATCGGCCGGTTGTCGGGCGCGTTGGCGACCGGCGCGGGCGGCATAACGGTGGTATAGCGCACGAACGGCTCGGCGTCGCTGAGCCACTGCCCCAGCGTGGCGAGGAAGTAGCGGCCGCAGCGCCGTCCCAGGTGATAATCCTGATTTAACGCGGCGACGCGGCTGCCCAGCGCCATGCTCGCCAGCACATGCGGCGGATAGATTTCGATGATACGCAGGTCGTCGGGCGGCTGCTCGATAAACTGCTGAATCTCGCGGTAGCTCGCTTCATGGTGATGCAGGATATTGATCATCGGCTGCAGCGCGCTGGCGTTGAGCCAGCGCTCCATACGCTTCATCCATTTTGGCGTATAGAACATCTGCGACGGCACGGTGCGGATCACCACGATGGTGTCGGCGCCGCGTCGCGCTGCTTCGCGCACGGGAATGGCGTCGCTGATGCCGCCGTCGAGATAGCTGATGCCTTCCAGATCGACGCCAAGACGGTAAAAGCCGGGGATGGCGCTCGATGCCTTAATCAGATCGTGCCAGTTGGCGCTGGTCGGTGCGAAATAGCCGGGCGAGTAGTCGTCGCTGCGGCAGGCGCACATATAGAATTCGCGCCCGCTGTCAAACAGCAGTTTAGCGCTGTCCAGCGCCAGCGGCAGTTCGCGCTGGGTGACGTCTATCAGCCAGTCGAGATCGATCAAGTTGCCGCCGCGCACGAAACGCAGCGGATCGAAAAAGAGTTTGCTGGTGGTGTAGCGGGTAATAACGCGCCGCGCATAGCCCTGCTGTCCGCAGACAAAGGCTGAGAGATTCTGCGCGCCAGCCGAGGTGCCGATAAACAGATCGAAGGGATTGAATTTGGCCCGCTGAAATTCATCCAGCACGCCTGCGGTGAAAATGCCGCGCTGACCGCCGCCTTCGCACACCAGGGCGATTTTTCGCGCTTTAAAAGGAGAAAGGGCTAAGGGCTCAATCGCGCCCAGCGTTACAGGGATCCGGATACCCACTTCTGTTCCTCAGAAAGGGTTCTGAGGTTTGCCGTTGCGTTTATCCGCTTTAGGTCGACAGCATCCCGGAGAACCAGCCATGTTTTACTCCTGACCTGCCGCCAAAAAAACTGGCGGCAGCCGCCGCGCCTGGTGCGTATTCCTTTACGCGGCGCGGCGGCTGGCTGGTCTCCGCTTTACGCATGCTCGTTGCGAAGATCAGAATGACACAACCGGTCAGGGTCGTTTGCGGCCGGTAAACAGGCTCACGAGGAACAGGATAATACCAACAACGAAGACAACTTTAGCCGCCCATGCTGCCGTACCGGCGAGGCCGCCAAATCCTAACGCCGCCGCGATCAGTGCAATTACCAGAAAAATAATACCCCAACGAAACATAAGCCTCTCCTTACCATAGTGAAATCGAACTGCTCGTTTCTTCCCAGTTTGGGTTTTGTTTTGTCAGCGCGGCGCCACGCGGACGCCGCGCTCACGACGTTAAGACTTCACAGTCAGGTCATTCTTAACGCTTTTAACGCCTTCAATGGCTTTCGCGATACTTTCAGCGCGATCCGACTGCGCTTTAGTGGCGACGGTTCCTGAAAGCTGGACCACGCCGTCAGTGGTTTCTACCTTGACGTTACGTGACGGGACAATGTCGTCGGCTAACAGTTTAGCTTTAATTTCGCTAGTCGTTGCCGCATCGCCGGCATATCCCTTCATACTTTGTGATTTGCTGTCTTTAACGTGCAGTTTGTCGCTGACGGATTTAACACCTTCTACGTTTTTCACAACGGCGACGGCTTTTTCAGCCTGATCCTGCGAGGTGACAAAACCGCTCAGGGTCACTACGCCATCATGGGTTTTCACGGAGATATCCGTACTTTTTATTGCTTCGTCATCTACCAGAGCCGCTTTGGCTTTTGCAGTGACGGCGCTGTCATCCATAAATCCATCGACTTTTTTCATAGAACTATTGATTTTCGCACCGGCGTTATCCGCGCTTTGCTGCGCTTTTTGCGTCAGCGAGTCGTCAGCCAGGGCGCTGCCGCTTAACAGGGCGGAACCAACCATTACCGCCATCAGCGTTTGGGCAATCTTAGTCTTATTCATCGATATCTTCCTTCTGTCAGTGAGCTCACCCACAACCGTGGGCGCAACAGCAGCAAACGGCGCTGCTGCATCGTTGGACGTAAGCGAGAAGCAATTTCTCTTTTCCCGTCCGACAGAATAATCATAGTCGGTGTTTGGCGTTTTGCTTGAATAACTGGTTGATAGCACGCCAGTTAAGCGAAAAAACAGAGTTTTTAGGAGGAGTCTGGAGAGAGAGAACAGGGCCAGCCAAAGCTGGTCAGCCCTGTTGCAGCGCGGATTAATGCTCGCGCGTTTTACGGAAAATCACGTCAGGATAACGCTCTTGCGTGATGTTCAGGTTAACCATGGTCGGTGCGATGTAGGTCAGATTATCGCCGCCGTCCAGCGCGAGGTTGACCTCGTTTTTACGCTGGAACTCTTCGAATTTCTTCGCATCGCTGCACTCGACCCAGCGCGCCGTCGAGACGTTGATCGCTTCGTAGATCGCTTCGACGTTGTATTCGCTTTTCAGACGCGCCACGACGACGTCGAACTGCAGCACACCCACCGCGCCTACGATCAGATCGTTGTTGTGCACCGGACGGAACACCTGCACCGCGCCCTCTTCCGACAGCTGCACCAGCCCTTTCAGCAGCTGTTTCTGCTTGAGCGGATCGCGCAGGCGAATGCGACGGAACAGCTCAGGGGCGAAGTTCGGAATGCCGGTGAACTTCATGTTCTCGCCCTGGGTAAAGGTGTCGCCGATCTGAATGGTGCCGTGGTTGTGCAGACCGATGATGTCGCCCGGCCAGGCCTCTTCCACGTGCGAGCGGTCGCCCGCCATAAAGGTCAGCGCGTCGGAGATCACCACATCTTTGCCGGTGCGCACCTGACGCAGCTTCATGCCTTTTTCATACTTACCGGAAACCACGCGCATAAAGGCGACGCGGTCGCGGTGTTTCGGGTCCATGTTCGCCTGAATCTTGAACACGAAGCCGGTGAACTTCTCTTCCTGCGCGGTGACGGTACGCACGTCGGTCGCGCGCGGCATCGGCGCGGGCGCCCAGGAGACCAGGCCGTCGAGCATATGATCGACGCCGAAGTTGCCCAGCGCAGTGCCGAAAAAGACCGGCGTGATATCGCCGCTCAGGAACAGCTCGCGATCGAACTCGTGCGACGCGCCTTTAACCAGCTCCAGCTCTTCGCGCAGCTGCGCCGCCAGCTCTTCGCCGACCGCGCTGTCCAGCTCTGGGTTATCCAGCCCTTTGACGATGCGCACTTCCTGAATGGTGTGGCCTTTACCCGTCTGGTAGAGATAGGTTTCGTCGTTATAGAGGTGGTAAACGCCTTTGAACAGCTTGCCGCAGCCGATAGGCCAGGTAATGGGCGCGCAGGCGATTTTCAGCTCGCTCTCCACTTCATCCAGCAGCTCCATCGGATCGCGGATGTCGCGGTCGAGCTTGTTCATAAAGGTCAGGATCGGCGTGTCGCGCAGACGGGTGACTTCCATCAGCTTACGGGTACGATCCTCGACCCCTTTGGCCGCGTCGATCACCATCAGGCAGCAGTCCACCGCCGTCAGGGTACGGTAGGTATCTTCCGAGAAGTCTTCGTGCCCCGGCGTGTCGAGCAGGTTGACCAGGCTCTCGCGGTAAGGGAACTGCATAACGGAGGTGGTAATAGAGATGCCGCGCTGCTTCTCCATCTCCATCCAGTCCGATTTGGCGTGCTGGCTCGAGCCGCGACCTTTTACCGTACCGGCGGTCTGGATAGCCTGTCCGAACAGCAGTACTTTTTCAGTGATGGTGGTTTTACCGGCATCGGGGTGCGAAATGATCGCAAAGGTGCGGCGGCGCGCCACCTCTTGCATGAAATTAGACATGAGTGAGTTCTTCTCATCGAGGCAACGTCACACAGGAGGACGCTGCAGAGTAATCATGATGGCCGGAAATCCGGCAGGTAAACGGAGCCAGGCGTGACGCAACGGCGTCAGAAGGCGATGGTTGATGCGCGTTCTACATTGGCGGCGATTCCGGTTACCCAGTCTTCGTTAAGGCGGCATAGCATACAATATTTTGCGCGCGGCGGCGAACAGGGCCGGGAAAATTTCAGCGCCGCCCGCAGGCATGCGGGCGGACGGCCTCTTGTTTACCCCAGCACCCTTTTTACGCAGGATTTAAAGATATTCACGCCGATCTCCAGCGCGTTGAGATCGAAGCGCATGTCGGGATGGTGCAGGCCCGGCGTCAGGTTGGTGCCGAGTCCCCAGAAGCCCGCCTTGACGTGCGGGCGCTTGACCGGATAGAAAAAGAAATCTTCGCTGCCCGGCGTGGTTTTCGCCTCCAGCAATCCCTCTGCGCCCAGCACCTCGGTAATCGCTGCACGGATTACCGCCGTCGCTTCATCATGGATCTCCGCCGCCGGCATCTCTTTCAGCACCACTACCTGTGCCGTCGCGCCCAGCGCCGCGACGCTGTGCTGGATCGCCTGCGTGACCTTCTCTTTCAGCACCTCCATCGGCGCGTTCTCCTGCGAACGCAGATCCCAGACCACGCGCGCCTCGTCGGGCACCGAGTTAGTGACGCCGGCGTCGCAGAGAAAGCGGGTCGCCTTCACGCTCCAGTTAAGCCCCGGCGAGAGATGAATCGCGTTGACCGCATTGACCGCCTGCACCGCCGCGTCCAGCGCGTTGACGCCGAGATGCGGACGCGCGGCGTGCGCGGGCGCGCCTTTGATGGTGGCCTCCAGCGTCGAGCAGGCGGAGTAGAGCACCGCTGGCGTTGCCTGGCCCACCACGCACTCCTCCAGCGGCCGCAGATGGAATCCGAAGATCATTTCCACGTCATCCAGCGCGCCGCCCTCTACCATCGCCAGCGCGCCGGCGCCCAGCTCTTCGGCCGGCTGGAACAGAATTTTCAGCCGCCCTTTTTTCACTGCGCCCTCCGCCAGCAGCTCCTGCGCGGCGGTCAATACCACGGAAGAGTGGCCGTCATGGCCGCAGGTATGGCGCGCGCAGGCGACGCCATCGATGATATGGCCGAGCGCGTCCATGTCGGCACGCAGCGCCAGCACCGGACCCGGTACGCCGCTGTCGATCTCCGCCACGATGCCGGTGGTCTGATTGATATTGCGCGTCACTTTCAGCCCGGCTTTCTCAAGCTGATCGGCAATATAGGCGGACGTTTTAAACTCCTGAAAGCCCAGTTCTGGAATCTCATGCAGATAGTGATAGTGCTCTAAGACCTTTGACACCGCTTCTCTCCTAAACAAAAAGACGCATAACGAACATCGCGATCGCCGCATTGATGACGCTTACCAGCATCAGCAGCGGCCAGTATTTTTTCGGCACGTCGGCTACGCCCAGCAGGCGGCCCATGTACTGCAGCTGCGATCCCATCAGGAAAATGGCGGGTGCCAGAATAGTGACATCCGCGCCGGTCAGTATCCCTTTAGCCAGCAGGCTTACCGCTACGCCGGTACCGGCTGAAGAGGAGAGCCAGGCGGTCAGCAGAACGGTAATCGCTTCGCCCGGCAGGCCGAACAGCCCCATCACCGGCGCGAACAGCTGGCCGAGAAACGGCATAATACCGAGTAAATTAAGCACTTCTGCCAGCACATAGGCCATCACTACGTTCGGCATCAGATTATGAATGGCAATATGGAAACCTTTGCGCGCGCCGGCGACAAAAATATCAAAAGGGTTGTGACTGCTTTTTACCGCGCCGTTATTTTCCATCGCTGAAATCCTTTTTATAAACACTGTTTAACACACAACGCGTCAGCGCCGCACCGACAAATTTAAGAACGAACATCAAGGCGAGCGGAATAATAATCGGCAGCGTCATCGAGGCGAACAGCGCCGACCCGATAGCAAAATAGTTATTGATCAATCCCGCGCCGGAATATTGCCAGGCGCTCATCACCACAATATCTTTTTTCGTTACCTGTCCGCGGTCATACATCTCTTTGGTCAGCGCGGCGCCCGCATCGGTACTCTGCAGATCGGTAATCAGCGCCAGCCCGCAGCGCCCCGGCAGTCCCATCAGCGGCTGCAGCAGCGGCGTCAACAGCTTGTGCGCCGCGCGCATCGCGCCGTAGTGAGTAAAGATTTCCAGGACGCCCAGCGCCAGCATGACGGTCGGCGTCAGCGAGAGCGCGAAGAGAAAGCCCGCTTTGGCGCTCAGCCCGCCCGCGCCGAGAAAGGTATTGCTGGCGGGATCCTTCATGGTGCCGAAGCTGCCGCCGAGCGTGGTGAAGTCAAAGGCGCCCAGCCAGTGAAAGCCGTCGACCTGGTAGAGCAATCCTGAAAAAAAGAGGATAGCCACAATCAGCGCCAGATAACTTCCTTTGCTGGCTGAAACCTGTTCGCCTGTCAGCGTTATTTTTTCTTCAGACATGGTTATTCCCTGCGAATCGTTTATCAGTTGCGATATATGGAACTCAGACGGTTGCAGGATTTATGCCAGCCGCCGCATAACGTCTCTTTTGAAAATAAAGTTTTCCTCTCTTTCGCTTTTAAATAAATAATCGATTAAATCTGCATCGTTTTATATTTCTCAGCGGCAGCCTGACGCGGCGAATATCGCGCCTTTTTTACATCGCCACAGAAAATAAGCCTCCCTGCACCATCAATGCGCAACGGCTGCGCACTGACATAGTGCGAAGCTTAACTGGTCGAGGAATGATAATCGCTCGCATTCAAATAGCTAAATAATTCTATTTAAATCAATTAGATAAAATGTGATTTTTAAGTAAAAAACTATCTTTCACTACGCCTCATGGTGCATAATTCACCACTTCTCACCTGTTTACTTATTCTGCTTCTATAAAGGAATCGCTCATGCTGACTGCTGAAATGACTGCGCGTCTTAACGATCAACTTAACCTCGAATTTTTCTCCGCGAATCTCTATTTACAGATGAGCGCGTGGTGCAGCGATAAAGGTCTGGAAGGCGCAGCGGCGTTTCTGAAAGAGCACTCCCGCGAAGAGATGGAGCATATGCAGCGCCTGTTCGACTACCTGAGCGATACCGGCGCGATGCCGGTGCTGGGCTCTATCGCCGCGCCGCCGGTCGCCTATAACTCGCTGCCGGAGCTGCTGGAGCAGGCGCTGGAGCACGAGAAGCTGATCACGCGCAAAATCAACGAGCTGGCGCATGCGGCCATTACCTCTCTCGACTACTCCACCTTTAATTTCCTGCAGTGGTACGTGGCTGAGCAGCACGAAGAAGAGAAGCTGTTTAAAACCGTACTGGATAAGCTGGCGCTGGTGGGCAACAAAGGCGAAGGCCTGTTCCTGATCGATAAAGATCTGGCGCGTATGAATGCGGAAAGCCACGGCGCTAATGGCTGAGACGCCTGCGCGGGCAGGATGGCCCGATCGCAAAGTCGCTCAAGGCATCCATGCTCGCTCGGCCCGCGCCGTCCATGGCGCGGGACGCTTTGCTCTTCGGGCCATCCTGCCCGCGCTTTAGGTGCAGTGCGGTTTGCCATGAACGCCCCACCCTTGTTACAGATTACAAGTTAAACCGCCCGCTCTTCTCGCCGTTGATCCACAGCTCGCGCCGCTCGCCTGCGGGCAGCAACACTTCAATCTCACGCCACGCCGGCTGATAGTCGCCGCGCTTCTCCAGCGTCAGCTCAAGCCGATCGCTGCTGCTGCGCAGCGCCCAGCGTATCCAGAGCGCATTGCCCTGCCGCCAGCCGTGACTCTCGCCGTCGTCGTCGAAAAACTCGCCCTCGGTGCGCGCTTCGCCCGGCGCAGGCCACAGCTGCAGTTCGCGCACGCTGTCGAGCCGCGCATCGGTGGTGCTTTCGCAGCGTCCCAGCGGAATGGCGGAACCGGCGCGCGCCAGCAGCGGCAAGCGATCGAGCGGCGCGTCCAGCGTCACGGTCTGACCGCCCGCCAGCCACTGGCCGCTGTGCCAGTCATACCAGCCGTGGGCATTGCGCGGCAGATAGACCTCGCGCTCCCGGCTGCCCTCCTCCACCACGCTGGCCACCAGCAGATCGCGCCCCAGCAGAAAATCGTCGTTTTCCCGCCAGGTCTCGCTGTCCTCTTCGTGATCGAGGAAAGTGGGACGCAGCATCGGCTCATCCTGCGCGCTCGCCTGCCACAGCAGCGTGTAAAGATAGGGCATCAGGCGGTAGCGCAGACGGATCGCCTCGCGGATCAGCGGCGTCACCTCCGGATACATCCAGGGTTCGTTCACGGTGTGATCGTCGTTCCAGGAGTGGATGGTGAAGCGCGGATGCATCACGCCGTTCTGCACCCAGCGCACAAACAGTTCGGCGTCCGGCTTGTCGCCGGAGAAGCCGCCGACGTCGTGACCGACGTTAAACAAGCCCGAAAGGCTCATGCCTAGTCCCATGCGGATGTTATAGCGCAGCGTCTGCCAGCTGGTGCGGTTATCTCCGCTCCACGTCTGCACATAGCGCTGCATCCCGGCGCAGCCGGAGCGGGAGATCAGATAGGGTCGCTTCTCCGGCGCGAAGCGCTGCTGCGCCTCCAGCGAGGCGCGCATCATCAGCAGCGGCATCACCGGGCGAATGTGTTTAATGGCGATGCTCTGCCCGAACCCGTGGCAGCGCGCTTCGCCGTCCCACACCTCATATTCGTTGTTGTCGTTCCAGGTCGCGTCGATACCCTTTTCCAGCAGCTGCGCGGTGACGTTCTCCTGCCACCAGCGCACCGCCTGCGGATGCGTAAAGTCGAGATGCGATCCTTCATCGTCCCAGAACACCGAACGCTCAGGGCGATCCAGCTCCGAGTCGCGAATAAACAGCCCCTGCGACGCCACTTCCTGATAGCGCGGATGATCCTGCAGCAGGCAGGGTTTGATATTGGCCGCCAGCTTCATGCCCGCCGCGTGGAACGCCGCGCTCATGCCGTTGGGGTTCGGCACCTTGTCGTAGTTCCAGTTAAAGACATAGCGCTTGTTGTTGATCGAGGTATAGCCCGAGGAGAGCTGAAACGAATCGCAGGGGATCTCATGTTCGCGGCAGAGGCGGATAAAGCCCTGCAGCTGCTGCTGCGCATCGGGGGCGTCGGTGTAGTGCATGGTCGAGCCGCTGTAGCCCAGGCTCCACTTCGGCTGAAAAATAGTCCTGCCGGTCAGGCGCACGAAGGCCTGGGTGACATCCAGCAGCCTCGGCCCCAGCATCAGGTAGTAGTCGAGATCGCCCGCTTCGGCGCGGTAGCGGCGATACGGCAGATGGTAGTTGTCCAGTTCGTTGCCGAGATCGAGCCAGCTGCTGCTCAGGTTGTCGTAGAACAGGCCGAAGCTGACGCCGTCGCGCTGCGTCAGGGTAAAGGGAATATGCTTATAGAGAGGATCGGTGCTGGCGGCGTTATAGCCCATTGCGTCGAGGTTGCGCATCTCGAAGCGGCGGCCGCTGCGGTTCAAGTCGCCGCTCTTCTCGCCGAGGCCGTAGACGCGATCCTGCGGCTGACGACGCTGATAGTGCTCCACGCCGTCGCCGTGCGCGTTCAGCAAATAGGCGCCGGTGTGGCGATCGGCCGCCAGCGGCTGCCACTGCCCCTGATGATAATGCTCCCAGCTCAGGCAGAGCGGATGATGCACCGTCACGCGCAGCCGGTCGGTGCTGATGCGCAGCTGGTTCGCCTCGTGCTCCAGCTGAAAGCCCGGCAGCCCGAAGCCGTCGAGGGATTCGCGATCGCGCCCTTCCCAGGGCACGTCGTCGCCTGGCGCAATGCTCCAGGTCCGGTTCAGCGCCAGCTCGCCGTCGCGCTTCAGCAGCACGCGCATCAGACCCGACTCCAGCACATACAGGCGCAGCAGATGGCGGTTATCCACCTTTAGCTCGACAAAATGATCGGCGTGCTGACTCAGCGTCCAGTTCTTCAGGGTTTTCATAACGGTGTCCTTATTGTTGCGCGCTGCGCTGCCGACGTTCGGCGATAAACATCACCAGGAAAATCGCGCCCACCAGGTCGAAAAAGCCCATGGCGACGAACAGCGGATTGAAACCAATGGTGTCGGCGGTGACGCCGATAATCAGAGAGAAGATAAAGCTGGCGATCCAGGCGCAGGATCCGCGCATGCCGTTAACCGTCGCCATCTGGCGGCGATCGAAGCGCTCTACCACCAGCGCGCTGAGCATGCAGGAGATCACCTGATGGCCGAAGCCGCCGATCGAGATCAGGGCGATCGCCAGATACGGATCTTTAACGAGGGTCATCAGCGCCAGCGAGATCATCAGCACGGCGCCGGTGATCGAGCTGGCGACGATAGAGTTGACGCGCGTCAGGCCGAACCACTTCACATAGATTTTGGTCAGGTAGCCGCTGGCGACGCTGCCGAGATCGGCGGCGAGAAACGGCAGCCAGGCGAACATCACGATCTGCTTAAGATCCATGCCGCGCTCGTTAGCCAGATAGAGCGGCACCCAGAAGCTCAACACCGCCCAGGCGGGCTCGGCGAGAAACGCCGGAATGGCGATGCCGTAAAATTTCTTCTCTTTGCCGATGGTTTTCAGCGCCTGAAAGAACGGCAGCTTTTCGCCCACGGCTTCGTTGTCCTGCTTAATCCAGGCACGCTCTTCGTCCGAAAGTCGGGCATGCTTTTCCGGCGACTGATAGCCCCACCACCAGAGACCGACCCACAGCAGTCCCAGCCCGCCGGTGAGCAGAAACGCGCCCTGCCAGCCGAAGGTGATATGCGCCACATAGATGATCGGCGGCGCCAGCATCGCGCCGACCGAAAAGCCGACGCCCGCCCAGCCTGCGGCGACCGGCCGCTCTTTTTTCGGGAACCAGTCGCCTATCGCCTTGGCGTTGGCGGGCGTCGCCGCCGCCTCCGACGCGCCCATCACAAAGCGCAGCAGCGCCAGATGCAGCCAGCTTCCCGCGCCAGCATGCAGCAGACAGGTCACCGACCAGATGAGCGCGCAGATCAAAAAGCCCATCTTCAGGCCGATGACGTCGATCAGCCAGCCGCAGAGCGGCTGAAACAGGGTATAGGCAAGCTGAAACGCCGCCACCACCCAGGAGTAGTGTTCGGTGCTCATATTGAGGCTGGTTTTCAGCTCCGGCGCAAGAATGCCGAGTGAATTGCGCGTCACATAGTTTACCGTCACGCCCAGCAGAAACAGTCCCAGCATCCACCAGCGGAGATTTTTAACGGCGCGCAGCGTTCGCGCGGCGCCGATTGGCTTAGTCGTTGATTCAAGGCTCATTTGTCAGCTCCTGTGCAGGCTTTTAACGGCCGGTTTGATCCTTCACACCGCCCTCCGGCGTACTGCGTGAACCTGTCTGGCACCTTAAAAAAGCGGGAAACGTCGGTATAGCCTCTTTTTTGCAAACTTTTTCGTGGCAAACTTTTTGGCGCGTTTTAAGCGGCCTCTTTGCCTTATCTGACGCGATTCAGCACGCAATGAAAATTTTTTCATCAGCAGATTTGAGGACGATCACAAAATGAAACAAAGGCTAAAAATCAGCGAAATTGCGGCGCTGAGCGGCGTCTCGATCAGCACCGTGTCGCGCGTGCTGGCCGGCAAAGCCAATACACGCGCCAGCACGCGCGATAAAGTGCTGGCGGTGGCGCAGCAGCAGGGCGTGCTGGATAACCTGCACAGCGGCCGCCTGCTGCTGAATAATCTGATGGTGTTCGCGCCGCCCCGCGCGTTCGATGTGCGCAGCGATATCTTTTACTACAAGGTGATTCAGGGCATCGCCCAGGCGATCGCCCCGCACGAGGTGCGTTTACGCTACTGCGCGCTGGAGGAGAATGAGAGCGACACGGCGCTGTTTCTGGAGAAGATGCAGCAAACCGACGCCGCGCTGCTGGTCGGGATCGACGACGATCATATCCACCAGCTCGCGGCGGAGATCGATAAGCCCTGCGTGTTGATCAATGCGATGGATCGCCGTATGCGGCTCTCTTCGGTCTCGCCGCATCATCAGCTGATCGGCGAAAGCGCCGCCCGCTATCTGTTTGAGCAGAGGCACCGCCAGATTTTGTCGCTGCACTGCCTGCGCCGCTACACCATGGAGCAGCGTCTGCAGGGCGTGCGCGACGCCTGGCACGCCATGAATCTGCGCTTCGACAGCCGCCAGCATCTGTTGACGCTTACCAGCTTCAGTCGGATCGAGGCGGCGGAGAGACTGAGCGAATACCTGAAGCACTGCCCGCACGCCCAGCGCCCTACCGCGATTCTGGCCAGCGGCGACTATATCGCCGCCGGCGCGGTGGAGGCGCTGCAGCAGGCCGGACTGCGCGTGCCGCAGGATATTTCGGTGATGAGCATGGACGGCTTCAATCTCGCCGCTATTCACGACATTCCGCTCACTTCCGTGCAGGTGCCGCGCGACGAGCTGGGCGCAGAGGCGGTGCGCATGGTGCAGAACATGCGCCTGAACGCGCAGACGCTGCCCGGCACCCTGCTGCTGCACGGCAAGCTGGTGGTGCGCGAGTCGGTGCGCCGCATCCGCGACAACCTCAGCCACGCGCCGGTGCAGCAGCACGGCCTCTACGATTAGCTCGGGTCGGAGAGCGCCTTCAGCCGCAGCTCCGACGGCTGCGGACGGCCGAAGTAGTAGCCCTGAAACAGGGTGCAGCCCTCTTCACGCAGCTTCGCGAACTGTTCGCTGCTTTCTACCCCTTCGGCGGTAATCTGAATATCCAGGCTGCGGCTCATGCCGGTAATGGCGCGAATAATCGCCAGCGCCTCGCGGCTGTCGCCCATATCGCTGATAAAGGACTTGTCGATTTTGATCTTGTCGAACGGGAAAGATCGCAGATAGCTGAGCGACGAGTAGCCGGTGCCGAAGTCATCCAGCGCGATTTGCACGCCGAGTTTCTTCAGGCTCTCCAGCGTGCGGATATTGCCGAGCGAGTCGTCGAGCAGCACCGACTCGGTGATCTCCACCTCCAGCCGGCTCGGCTCCAGGCCGGAGTCGCGCAGCGCGGCCTCCACCACCGAGACCAGCGAGCTGTTTTTAAACTGCAGCGGCGACAGGTTGACCGACACCGACTGCTTGCCGTCCCAGGTGGTCGCTTCGCGGCAGGCTTCGAACAGCGCATAGGCGCCAAGCATATGGATCAGCCCGCTCTCTTCCGCGATGGGAATAAAGTCGTTCGGCATAATCAGCCCTTTCACCGGATGGTGCCAGCGCATCAGCGCCTCGTAGCCGATAATCGACTGCACCGCTTCGCCGTCGGTAATCGGCTGATAGTAGAGCTTAAGCTGCTGGCTGCCGATCGCCTCGCGCAGATCGTTCTCGATCACGCGGCGGCTGCGCGCCACGTCGTCCATCTCCAGCGTAAAGTGCTCGTAGCGGTTGCGCCCGTTGCGCTTGGCCTCATAGAGCGCCATATCGGCGCAGCGCAGCATCTGCTCCGGCGTGTTGGTGATGGTCGCGCTCAGGGCGATGCCGACGCTGAGGCCGACGCTCAGGTTATGGCCTTCGATATTGACCGGCGGACGTATCGCTTCGATTAGCCGCTGGGCGACCAGCGCCGCCTCTTCCGCGCTGCCGATAGCGGGCAGCACGATGGCGAACTCGTCGCCGCCAATGCGCGCCAGCGTATCGCGATCGCGCAGCGCGGCGCGCAGGCGTTTAGCCACCGCGCGCAGCAGTTCGTCGCCGATCTGGTGGCCGAGCGCGTCGTTAACATTCTTAAAGTTGTCGAGATCGAGGCAAAGCGTGGCGGTGTGTCGGCCGCTCTGGCTGTCGCCGCGCAGCGCCTCGCTCAGGCGCTGCCGGAACAGAATACGGTTCGGCAGGCTGGTGAGGTTGTCGTGATGCGCCATATGGTGAATGCGCGCGTCGGCGGCGCGCTGATCGGTGACATCCTCGACGAGCAGCATAATGTAGTTTTGCCGCGCGTCCTGTCCGCGAATGATGGTGGCGCGAGTATGCAGAATGCGTTCGCCGCTGGCGGTAAGCAGCTGCTGTTCGCGCTGGTGGATGCCTTCGCTGCGCAGCGCGATATCCGCCAGGCTGTTGAAGTAGTCGCTGAGTTCGGCCGACATGCATTCGTGCGGCTTTTTGTTGACCAGCAGCGCTTTCGAGACGCCGAACAGCTTTTCCGACCGGTCGTTAACCAGCAGGATTTCGCGCGTAATGGCGTCCTCGACCACCACGCAGGAGGGAATATTGGCGATGATATTGTCGAGGAATTTCGACAGCGCCGACATTTTCGCGCTCTGCGCTTCGGCCAGATCTTTGGCGCGCAGCAGTTTCTGCTCCTGCTCGCGGCGCTCGGTGATGTCGCGGGTGATTTTAGCGAAGCCGATCAGCCGTCCTTCGTCGTTATGGATGGCGTCAATCACCACGTGCGCCCAGAAGGCGCTGCCGTCTTTGCGGTAACGCCAGCCTTCATCTTCGAAGCGGCCGTTCGCCAGCGCAATCGCCAGGTTGGCGTCCGGCGCGCCCAGCAAACGCTCTTGCGCGCTGTAGAATACCGAGAAATGCTCCCCGACGATTTCCTCGGCAAGGTAGCCTTTGGCGCGCTGCGCCCCGGCGTTCCAGTTCACCACGCAGCCCTGCAGATCCAGCATATAGATGGCGTAGTCGGTCACGCCTTCCACCAGCAGGCGGAAGCGCTGCTCCTGCTCGCGCTGCGCGCGCAGCATCGCCTGCTGTTCGGTGCAGTCGCGCGTAATCTTGGCGTAGCCGATCAGCTTGCCGCCGTCGTCGCGCACCGCGTCAATGATGACGTGCGCCCAGAAGGCGCTGCCGTCTTTGCGGTAGCGCCAGCCCTGATCTTCGAAACGGCCGGTGCGATACGCCGTTTGCAGGTTTTTTTCCGGGATATGCGCCTGACGATCCTGGGCGCTGTAGAAGCGGGAGAAGTGCTGGCCGACGATCTCTTCCGCCACGTAGCCTTTGGCGCGCTGCGCGCCGGCGTTCCAGTTCACCACCAGGCCGTCGTGATCCAGCATATAGATGGCGTAGTCGGTGACGCCTTCCACCAGCAGGCGGAAGCGCGCTTCCTGCTCGCGCTCTTTGCGCTGCTGCGCCTGCTGCTCGGTGCAGTCGCGCGTAATCTTGGCGAAGCCGATCAGCTCGCCGTGCGGGCCGCGGATGGCGTCGATAACCACATGGGCCCAGAAGGCGCTGCCGTCTTTGCGGTAGCGCCAGCCTTCGGTTTCAAAACTGCCGGTGCGGGCGGCGGTATCCAGACCGCGCTGCGGCACGCCGTTTAAGCGATCGTTTTCGCTGTAAAACAGCGAGAAATGCTTACCCACGATCTCATCCGGCGTGTAGCCTTTTGCCCGCTGCGCGCCAGCGTTCCAGTTAGCGACCGTGCCGTCTGGTTTCAGCATATAGATGGCGTAGTCGATCACGCTCTGTACCAGTAACCGATACATAACATCAGCATTTTTATCCATTGTTATTAGCCTGTTGCTGCGCTGCCTGAAATTGCCCCAAAAATTTAAGAATGGTCTTAATGACGACCCGACTACATCTGAAACGACCTGCTTTGACAAGTACAAATGAGCGGAACACGAAAGTTAGTAGGTGAGTTATCGGCAGTGGCGAGAAAATGTTCAACTGTAAATGCGCTTATGTTAGTGCGGGGAATTTGGCGGTGAAGGATAAGCAGTTAAAAATCAAAATGCACGCAAAGCCCAGCACTAAACGCCGGGCTTAGCCGCGCCGGGCAGAGCGCTACAGGCGATGAGGCGTCAGGCGCACGCCAGCGGCGCGCGTGATTTCAGTGAGCGTTTTAATCGTAGGGTTACCCTCAGCAGATAACGCCCGATATATGTTTTGACGAGCCAGACCTGAGCGTTTAGCGATTTCGCCGACGCCGCCACGCGCCTCGATAACGCGGCGCAAAGCAGTAAGAAAAGCAGGTATCCCGCCTTCCTCGTAAATGTCCTCTAATGCGGTTTGCAGATAGATTTCTGCATAAGCAGGATCGTTGCGTAGCTCTTCAATGAACTGGACGTCGCGATCTGCCGCGGGCGGAAAATCCTGACCAACAGCCGGTAAGCTTTGGTGGTTATCAAATGCCTTCATATCATCGATCTCGCTTTGTAATCCTGTAAATAACAAACGGCTCTTTCCAGATCGCTGTTCTGCGATTTTTTATCGCCACCCATTAACAACAGGACGATCTGCCCATCTTGTAACGCGTAATAAACACGATATCCCGGCCCGTAATGAATGCGCATTTCCCATACGCCAGCTCGTTCAAATTTATGATCGCCAAAATTGCCCGCTTCTGCGCGGTCAATAGCGTTATCGACTTTAGCAAGCGCGCGCAGATCGCTCTTTTTAAGCTTTTCTCGCCAGTCGTTGAAAGGCTGTTTTCCCTGTTCATCCTGATAGTACTTAACCTGATACATCATTGCCTCCTCATTCCCTGAGTAGAGACTGAATGTAACTTATAAGGGACAAGGCATCAAGATTTCTGTCAGGAAACGGCCTCTTGCGGCGCTTCCTGATGCACCGCGATATAGCGCTCGTAGCGCGACGCTTTTAGCCGCGTAAGATCCACCAGCACCAGCCCGTCGATGCAGTGATTGAAGTCGGGATCGCTGCCGAAATCGATAAACTGCACGCCGCCAGGCTCGCACAGCTCGGAATATTGCTTATAAAGCGGCGGGATGGCGCAGCCGAGGTTGCTCAACAGCTGCTTAAGCCTGCGCAGATCCGCCTGATAGTCGCCGCCGCTGAACTGCGCCAGCACGTCCGGCAGCGAAGCGGGATAAGGCTGGCGCGACGTCGCCAGCGGCAGCCCGGTGGGGAAATAGAGACGATAAAAGGCCACCAGCAGATCGCGCGCCGCCAGCGGCATGCCGCCGGAAATAGAGACCGGGCCGAACAGGTAGCGCGTCTGCGGATAGCGCGCCAGATACGCGCCGATGCCGAGCCAGAGATAGTCGAGCCCGCGCTTGCCCCAGTAGGCGGGCTGAATAAAGCTGCGCCCCAGCTCGATGCTCTGCTGCAAAATCGGCATCATGCGCTCGTCATAGTGGAACAGGCTGTGGCTGTAAAAGCCCTCCAGCCCGCGCCTGGCGAGCTGTTCGTCGCCGGGAATAAAGCGGTAGGCGCCGACGATCTCCAGCTGCGCGTCGTCCCACAGGATCAGGTGATAATAGTCGTCGTCGTAATTATCCAGATCGCGGCGGCGGCCGCTGCCCTCGCCCACTGCGCGAAAGGCGATCTCCCGCAGCCTTCCCAGCTCGCGCAGCAGCGGCACCCAGGTGGCGCCGTTGCGCCGCCACAGGTAGATCTGCTTGCCGTCGCTGGTGGTGCCGAGATGCTCGCTCTCGCGCAGCGCGCGCTTCAGCTCGCCGCGATCTTCGGCGCGGGCGATCGCTTTTTCAGTCTGGAACAGGCCGGGACGCTGCTGGCCGATGCGATAAAGGTGTTTGCGCAGCCGCTTCGCCAGCGCTTTGCCCGGCGTATGGCCGTCATGCCAGTGCGCAAAGGGGATCTGCGCGCCGATATGCAGCTTGATGCGCGAGCCGCGCTGGCGGAACATCTCGCGCACCAGCATCAGCAGCGCCAGCGGCTGGGCGATTTTAGCCGCCGCGTAGAACAGGCCGCTGTTGCGCCCGTCGACGAAAACCGGCACCAGCGGCGCACGGGCGCGCGCCGCCAGACGCAAAAAGGCGTGATGCCAGCGGCCGTCGCGCACGCCGCGACTGCCGAGGCGCGATACTTCACCCGCCGGGAAAATAATCAGCACCCCGTCGTTGCTAAGGTGCTGCTGCATACGCTGAAGCTGGTCGCGGCTGGTGCGGTTGCCCATGTTGTCTACCGGCAGCAGCAGCGTACTGAGCGGCTCCAGCATCATCAGCATGCGGTTGGCGACGATTTTCACATCGCGCCGCACCTGCGCCACCGCCGCCAGCAGCGCCAGTCCGTCGAGCGCCCCCAGCGGATGGTTGGCGACGATCACCACCGGTCCGCGCGACGGGATCTGCTCCAGATCGCGCTCGCTCAGCTCGCAGCGCACGTCGAGGTGCTCCAGCATCTGCTCGACCATATCCAGCCCTTTCAGATGCGGATAGCGCGCGGCGAAGCGCTGAAACTCCTCTTCATGCAGCGCCCAGCGCAGCACCCGACGCTGCCAGCCTGCGGGCTGAGCCTGCGGCCAGAAGCGTTCGACAACCTGATCGACAGAGAACATAACGCGCCTTATTTTCGACGATGATGACGCCAAAAATAAGGTGAGATGTTTTCAAATTTATGACGCGACGCCGGTCAGAAATGGTCGGCGATCGGCGTCCAGATATCGGTCAGCGCGCCCTCTTTGCCGGTAAAGGGATCGCGCGTCGGCAGCGGCACCTGCTTCACCTCCTGCTCGGCCGCGCGCAGCCTGGCCGGCTCGTCGCGGTTGGTCTCCGGCGCAAAGCCCTCCGGGTAGGCGCCGACCACCATAAAGTCCTCGCTGGCATAGACCTGCTTATGGCCGACGCCCGCCGGGATCAGCACCGCGTCGCCCGCGCGCAGCGTCACCATACGGCCGGTGTCGCCGCCGAACAGGACTTCCGCCCAGCCCTGCGCCACGCCCAGCAGCTCATGCGTATTGGGATGGTAGTGGGTATAAGGAAAAATGTCGTAACGCCATGAGGGGGGCCAGCCGTTGCGCGCAAAAGTCTGCTCGAACCAGCCGGCGAGATCGGGCTCCTCCTCCTGCGCCTCATCCAGCGCCACGCGCGGCCAGATAATAAGCGGCAGAGGATTGTTTGGCACGCCGCCCGACGGGCCGGCGAGCATCAGGTGTTGCGGATTATTCGACGAGCCGGCGGCAAAGGTGCCCGCCGCGAAGGACATCAGCAACATCAGACTGGAAGAAGAGGCAGTCATACAGGTTCTCCGGGTAGCTTTCCGCTAATTGTGGCAAACCTGATGGTTGTTGCAATGTGCGCCCGCCAGCAGATCCGCTATAAAAGCATGATTTTGCTAACCAAACACAAATAACAAAGCAACAATCCTGCTACTTTGTGCGATCGGCTTATCCCGGCAGCGCCGCGCAGAGCGCAGGCGACGGCAGAACGCCTTTTTTCTGCTCCGGTTCCGGCGCGAAATCGGGCAGCTCCTCGACCTTTTCCGGCGGAACGGGCTTGCCCAGCAGATATCCCTGTAGGGTATTGCAGCCTAAGCCGGTTAAAAAAGCCTGCTGTTCGGCGGTCTCCACCCCTTCCGCCACCACTTTGAGATCCAGCGACTGCGCCAGCGCGACGATGGCGGAAACAATAGTGGCGTCTTCGGTCTGGTGCTGCAGTTCGTTAACGAACGCCCGGTCAATCTTGAGCTCGCTGGCCGGCAGGCGCTTGAGATAGAGCAGGCTCGAATAGCCGGTGCCGAAGTCATCTATCGACGCCTTAACGCCCAGCCGCGTCAGCTCGGTCAGAATGCGCACGCTCTCGTCCGGATCGCGCATCGCGGTGGTTTCCGTCACTTCCAGCGTCAGCAGCTCGGGCGGAATGGCATGCGCCGCCAGCGCCTCGGTCACCGTCTCCACCAGATTGCTCTGCTCAAACTGCAGCGCCGACAGGTTAACTGCGACCGACCAGTTGGTGTGCCCCTGCTGACGCCACTCATGCAACTGACGGCAGGCCTCGTTGATTACCCAGCTGCCGATATTGACGATCATGCCGGTCTTCTCCGCCAGCGGCAGGAAGATATCGGGCGTCAGCAGGCCGCGCGTCGGATGCTGCCAGCGCAGCAGCGCTTCAAAGCCGATAATCGGGCCGCGCGGCGCGCAATATTTCGGCTGGTAAAACAGACGCAGCTCCTGATTTTCCTGGGCGTGCCACAGATCGTTGTTAAGCTGCAGCTGGGTCTGCGCCAGGGTATTCATTGAGGGCTGGAAGAAGTTATGCCCGTTGCGGCCGTTGTTTTTGGTGTGGTACATGGCGGCGTCGGCGTTGAACATCAGCTCGCGCTCGTCGTTGCCGTCGCCCGGATAGACGGCGATGCCGATACTCAGCGACACCATCAGCTCGTAGCGGGAGATCTCAAACGGACGCTCGATAGCCTTCACCAGCGTGTCCGCCACCGTCGCGGCGTCGTTGGGATCGTTAATATCAATCAGCAGCACAAACTCATCGCCGCCCATGCGCGCCAGGGTGTAGTAACCCTTCATCTGATCGCTCATGCGCTCGGTGACGGCGATCAGCAGGTTGTCGCCGACGTGGTGGCCGAAGGCGTCGTTGACCGCCTTGAAGCCGTCAAGATCCATAAACATCAGCGCAAACTGGGTGCGTTCGCGATTGGCTTTATTGATCGCCTGCTCCAGACGATCTTCCAGCAGAATGCGGTTCGGCAGGCGCGTCAGGTTGTCGTGCAGCGCCAGCTGCGCCAGTTCGCGGTTCGCCTCCGCCAGCGAGCGCGCCAGAATGGCGGTGCGCGCCTGCATGCGCGCGTCGAGCATCGACACCAGCAGCGTAATGCCGAGGATCGCCAGCGTTACCACCGTCACCAGAATCGCCAGCCAGTTGCTGTTGACGCCCATCGTGCCGGCGTGGCTGTGCGCCGGGAAGCTGGCCGCCGCCATGCCGGTATAGTGCATGCCTGCGATGGCGCATCCCATTACCACCGAGGCGCCGACGCGCAGCAGCGTCGTGCGGCCAGAGGTGCCGTCGCGCAGGTTGAACGCCAGCCACAGCGCCGCGCCCGACGCTACCAGCGCAATCACTACCGAGAGCGCAATCCAGCCCCAGTTCCAGCTGATGCCGGGCGAGAACATCAGCGCCGCCATGCCGGTGTAGTGCATCGCCACCACGCCGCTGCCCAGCACCAGGGCGCCGCCCAGCAGTTTTTTCAGCGGCAGCTCGCCCTGACAGACCAGCCAGAGCGCGAAGATCGAGGCGATAACGGCAATTGCCATCGAGACGCCGGTGAGCGACGCGTCGTAGCTCATCACCATCTCCATGGTCATCGACAGCATGCCGATAAAGTGCATCGCCCAGATGCCGACGCCCATGGCGAAGCCGCCGCCGAACAGCCATATCAGCGCGACTTTTCCTGTCGAGGTGGCGACGCGTCCCGCCATATCCAGCGCAGTAAAGGACGCCAGCATCGCAACGAGAATGGAAACGATGACGGTAAACGAATCGTATGAGGTCACTAACATAGTGAAGTCCCGTTAAAGCGCAAAATCGCAGCCATGGTGTTGTAATGAAAAAGTCACAAGGATGAATTATCTGCTCAGGTTATCGGCAAAAGGCAAAGGGTAATTAGCCTGCCACGATGAAAGCTTCCGATGCCTGTGAGCGTTAAAATCTATCGTCAGACGGTAGCGAAGTCGGCGATGCGATCGGCCGGCGTCGGTTTGCCCAGCAGATAGCCCTGCAAAGCGTCGAAGCCGAGCCGGGTCAGCAACGTCTGCTGCTCTTCGGTTTCGACCCCTTCCGCCACCATATGCAGGTTAAGCGTCTGCGCCAGCGCCAGCATCGCGCTCACCACGGTGGCGTCCTGGCTGTCGGCGCGCAGGCTGTTGATAAAGCTGCGGTCGATCTTCAGCTCGCTGGCCTCAAGGTGTTTCAGGTGCAGCAGGTTAGCGTAGCCGATGCCGAAATTATCGATCGCCACTCTGACCTCGATTTTTTGCAGCTCGCTGATGCGCTGCTGGCTGAACTGCGGATCGCGCATCGCGATGCTCTCCGTGATTTCCAGCGTCAGCGACCTGCCTGGCAGCTGATGGCGCAGCAGCGCCTGACGCACCGTCTCCAGCAGATCGCGCTGGTGAAACTGCAGGGCCGAGAGGTTAACCGACACCGTCCAGTTTGGGTGCCCGTCGCTGTGCCATTGTTTGAGCTGGCGGCAGGCTTCGTTAATCACCCAGTTGCCCAGCGCGACAATCTGCCCGGTCTTTTCGGCGCGCGGCAGAAAAATATCGGGCATCAGCAGGCCGCGCGTCGGGTGCTGCCAGCGCAGCAGCGCTTCAAAGCCGATCAGTTCGCTGCTGCTGGAGCGGAACTTCGGCTGGTAGAACAGCTGCATCTCCTGACGCTCCAGCGCCTGCCACAGGTCGTTGGCCAGCGCCAGCTGATGCTGCGCGCTGGCGCTCATCGCCGGCTCAAACAGGCAGTAGCCGTTACGTCCGCTGTGCTTGATGTGGTACATCGCCGAATCGGCGTTAAACATCAGCTCCTGCTTGCTGCGACCGTGCTGCGGATAGAACGCGACGCCGACGCTGAGCGAGACGCGCAGCAGGTAGCGATCCAGCTCGAACGGCTCGTCTATCGTATTCACCAGCCGCTGCGCCAGCGCCGCCGCCTGCCGGCTCTCGTTGCCCTGCGCCAGCAGCACAAACTCATCGCCGCCGAGGCGCGCCAGCAATATTTTGTCGTCGCTGAGCTGGCGGCGCAGACGGTCGGCAACCGCTATCAGCAGGCGATCGCCGACGTAGTGACCCCAGGTGTCGTTGACCGCTTTGAAGCCGTCGAGATCCATATACATCAGGGTAAAACCCGGCGTATCGCGCGTTGTCTGGCTGAGCGCGACGTCCAGCCGCTGCTCCAGCATCACGCGATTGGGCAGCGCGGTGAGATTGTCATGCATCGCCAGCTGATGCAGCTCCTGATTCGCCTGGTTAAGGCGCTGCGCCAGGCGCGCGGCGCGCAGCTGGGCGTCCAGCATCGAGGCGAGCAGCGTAAAGCCGAGAATAGAGAGCGTGCCGAGCGCGACCCACACCGCCAGCCCCTGGCCGCTAACGCCCTGCGCCAGCGGCATGCTGTGGCGGTCGAACTGCGCCGCCGCCATGCCGGTGTAGTGCATGCCGGCGATGGCGACGCCCATCACCAGCGCGCCGAGCGCGCGCATCGTCAGCAGATATTTTTCGCCCTGGCGCAGATGAAACGCCAGCCAGAGCGCGGCGCCGGAGGCGAGGTAAGCGATGGCGACGGAGAGCGCCACCAGCGAAAAGCGCCAGTGCGGCGCGGGCGAGATCAGCAGCGCAAGCATGCCGGTATAGTGCATCGCCACGATGCCGCTGCCGAGCATGGCGCTGCCCGCCAGCCAGCGTCGGCGGCTAAAACGCCCGTGCTGCGTCTGCGCAAAGGCCAGCATACAGGCGGCGCAGGCCGCCAGCAGCGACAGCACCGTCAGGCTCACGTCGTAGCGCATCGGCATCATCATCGCCAGCATGCCGATAAAATGCATCGCCCAGATGCCGATGCCCATCGCCATGCCGCCGGCCAGCAGCCATAAACGCGCCATCCAGCCGTGCGACACCGCGACGCGCCCTGCCGTGTCCAGCGCGGTAAACGCGGCGATAAAAGCGACAATCAGCGAAACGCCGACCAGGACGCTATCCCAGGTGACCAACAGCATGTGCAACTCCCCACAGCCTGCCTGTGAGCAGGCGCTGTGTTGTAATCAACAAAGATTCCAAAAAAAACAGACGGATAAAAAAGTGGTCAGCCGTGCAGTTTATTATTTTCAGGGCCGTTTAGCGCTCTCCCGATGCTGACGGGACGTGATTAAGACTTTTCCTGGCATGGTAACTAAAAGGGTAACTGGACCTGATTAATGTATGAACATATCACTGTTAACGAGGCGGCGGTAGAGGGCAAAATACCCCGCGCTTTGCTTTTTTTTCTTTAACCCAAGGTATTGGTATTACAGGTTTATCGGCCTGAAATGCCAATTGATTAAGGAAAAATTCCGCTATCGCTTCACCGGCGCTTGCGCGCTGTTCTATATTAAGTAAAATTTATAAAAAACCCTTAGCTCAAAACTAAGATTATCCTCAGGATGAGGCGCCATTTCCGGCTTTGCCGGGGCCGCAGTTACTAAACTTTGTTTGATTTAATAATTAATCACCGGGCAAAAAAGCACTGACTCTGAATAATCGGTAAGGATTAATTATGAAATTCAAGCTTTTTCTGTTTGCCGCTGCGGGCCTGACCTCGGCACTCCCTGCTGTGACTTTTGCCGCCACCACCACAGGGACGATCAACGCCACCCTGACGCTGACCACCGGCTGCCTGGTGAACGGCCAGTCCGCCACGACCGGCGTTAACTTCGGTACCTTGAACTTCGGCAGCAGCGCGGCGACCTTCGATACCCTTAACGCCACGCTGGTCGGCGCGTCCGGCAACGGCATCTACGTGCGCTGCACCACCGGCCAGACTTTCAACGTGCAGGTCACCAGCAGCAACGCGGCGCCCGCCACCATCTACGGCACCGTTTCCGGCCAGCCGCGCTACCTGATCCTCGGTTCCAACAATACGCAGGGGATCGCCTACACCCTCTACAGCGACGCGGCCTTTACCACCGCTATCGCTAACAACACCAATATCGCACCCAGCGGCACCACCGATCCGACGCTGGGCACCAACTACGCCATCTACGGTCGCGTCGTGGGCGGCGGCTTTAACCCGTTGATTCCGGCAGGCACCTATACCGACACCATTAACGTCGCCGTGAATTACTGATCGCGCGGTCAGGAGCATCCGGGTGGCTGCGCCGCGCGCTTTGCGCAGGCTGATCTACGCGCTGCCTCTGCTGACAGGAAGTCTTAGCGCCTGGAGCCTGCCCACCAGCACGTTTCAAGTCTCGGCTTCCATCGTGGCGGGCTGCGTCGTCTCCGGTACCAATACCGGGGTTTTCGGCACGCTTGATTTCGGCTCGCAGTCGGGCGTTGCCCGCAACAGCGTCAGCGCCAGTTTTGTGCAGAGCGCCGCTATTACGCTCGCCTGCACCCCAGGCACGACGCTGAGCATGAGCATCAGCGGCGGCAGCAACTACACCACGACGCGCAACCTGAAGCACACCAGCAATACCAATACTGTGCCCTACACCCTCTACACCAACGCCAGCCATACCACCGCGATCCCGGTGAACAGCGCCGTCGCGCTGAGCTACAGCAATGCCAATAACATTACGCTGCCGATTTACGGCCTGCTGCAGCTGCCCGGCCCGACGCGCGCCGGCGTCTACACCGACACGCTGACCGTGACGCTGAGCTGGTAGCCGCATGCTTAAAGGAGAAAGTTGATGATGCGCGCCCTGTTGTTCTTTGTTTCCCTGCTGGCGGCCAGCGCCCAGGCGGCAAACTCGCTGATGATCTGGCCAATCGATCCCGCCATCAATCCGGAGGAGAAAGCGAGCGAGCTGTGGCTGGAAAACCGCGGCAGCGTCACCACGCTGATGCAGGTGCGCATCTTCAGCTGGCAGCAGGTCGGCGGCAAAGAGCAGTACGCCACGCAGCAGAGCATCGTCGCCAGCCCGCCGCTGGTGCGCATCGAGCCGGGAAAAAAACAGCTGGTGCGCCTGATCAAGCAGACGCCGCCCGGCGCGGGCCAGGAGCTGGCGTACCGCGTGGTGCTCGATGAGATCCCGACGCCGCGCACGCCGGGCGAAAACCAGGCGGGCCTGAATTTTCAGATGCGCTACTCGGTGCCGCTGTTCGTCTACGGCGACGGGCTGACGCGGGACGGGGCAAAACCGGATTTAAGCTGGCGGCAGGTGAGCGAAGGCGGCCGATCCTGGCTGCTGATCGCCAATCACGGCAGCGGCCATGCGCGCCTCAGCAATGTCACCGTCGGCGGACGCAAGCTGGGCGACGGTCTGTTCGGCTACGTGCTGGCGCGCAGCGAAAACCGCTGGCCGCTGAAAACGCCCCTTAGCGGCCAGATGACGGCGGACACCAATGCCGGCGCGTGGCGCAGCGCGCCCAGCCGCTAAATGCCGCGCGCACTTCACCCCTGCGCGCTGGCGGTGGCCAGCGTCTGCGCCTGTCTGACGCCGGCCGCCGCGCTGGCGGAGACCTTTTCGTCGCTGCCGCCGCCGCCGTCGCAGGAGAGCAGCGGCGATCGTCAGCGCTATATGCTGGAGCTGGTGATCAACCAGCGCGAAAGCGGCGTTATCGTACCGGTAGAGCGGCGCGACGGCCGCCTGCTGGTGCGCGCCGGCGATTTGCAGCGCGCCGGCCTTCCCGCGGAGAAATTGCCCGACCCGCAGCAGGTCGACGTCAGCCAGTGGCCCGACGTCAAAGCGGATTACGACGATCGCCGGCAGCGGCTGCTGCTGACGGTGCCGCCCGCCTGGCTCCCCGGCCAGGTGATCGGCGAGGCGCAGAACGGGCCGCGCTACCCTGGACGCGCCACAACCGGCGCGCTGTTCAATTACGACCTCTACGCCACGCGCACCACCAACGCGGGCACCCGACTTTCCGCCTGGAACGAACTGCGCCTCTTCGGCTCCGCCGGTCAGTTTTCCAGCAACGGCGTCTGGCAGCAGCAGATCGAGGGCCGCGCCCCGGCGCAGGATGACGGCTATATCCGCTACGATACCTGGTGGAGCAACGAGGATGAGAACAACGCGGTGAGCTGGCGCGTCGGCGATCTCACCACCGACGCGCTGAGCTGGAGCAACAGCGTGCGTCTCGGCGGGATACAGGTCGGCCGCGATTTCAGCGTGCGACCCGATCTGGTGACCTATCCGCTACCGGCGTTTTCCGGTCAGGCGGCGGTGCCCTCCACCGTCGATCTCTTTATCAACGGCTACCGATCCAGCCAGGCGAACGTGCAGCCGGGTCCCTGGTCGTTGACCAACGTGCCTTTCGTCAACGGCGCGGGCGATGCGGTGATCACCACCACCGACGCGGTAGGACGTCAGGTCACGACGACGCTGCCCTTCTATGTCTCCAGCACGCTGCTGAAAGCGGGCCTGAGCGACTACTCTTTTTCCGCCGGCGCGTTTCGCGACAACTACGGCATCCGCAATTTCGATTACGGCGAGGCGGCGGCGAGCGGATCGCTGCGCTATGGCGCCACCGACTGGCTGACGCTGGAAACCCACGCCGAAGGCAGCGACAGCCTGGCGATGGGCGGCGCGGGCGCGATGTTTCGCGTTGGCAGTCTCGGCGTGCTGAACGGCGCGCTGGCGCAGAGCCAGATGAGCGGCGCGGGCGGCACGCAGTACAGCTGGGGCTACCAGTACAACAACAGCTGGTTCAGCATTGGCACGCAGCATATTCTGCGCAGCCGCGACTTCGGTAACCTCGCGCTGCTCAGCAGCCGCACCGGCAACAGCGACACCAGCAATACCACCTATAGCCTGGCGCGCCGCAGCGCCCAGTACAACGCCAGCCTGTCGCTGAGCCAGTACGGTAGTCTTGGCGCCGCTTATATCGATATCAGCGGCGGCGACGGCCAGCACACGCGGCTGCTCAACCTCTCCTGGAGCAAAACCCTGTGGGGCAATTCCAGCCTCTACGTTTCCGCCAGCCGCGATCAAGAGCAGGGCGCATGGAGCGGCGCGATTTCACTGGTGATCCCGTTTGGCGAGCACGGCAGCGCCTCGGTGAGCATGGAGCGCGACCAGCAGGGCGAAAATAATCAGCGGCTCTACCTCTCGCGCTCGATGCCGAGCGACGGCGGCTTCGCCTGGGACGCCTCCTGGGCTAATCAGGGCGGCAACAGCGGCGACTACCGCCAGGGAAGCCTGCGCTGGCGCAATAACAAAATCGACACCTCGGCGGGCTTCTACGGCGACGACGACTACAACACCCAGTGGGCGGATCTCACCGGTTCGCTGGTGCTGATGGACAATCAGACCTTCGCCGCCAACGCCATCAACGACGCCTTCGTGGTGGTGAAAACCAGCTATCCCGACGTCAACGTGCGCTATGAAAACCAGTCGATGGGGCGCACCGACCGCAACGGCTATCTGCTGGTGCCGTCGATCAGCAGCTACTATCCAGCGAAGTACGATATCGACACGCTCGATCTGCCCGCCGATATGACAACGCCCAACGTTGAACAGCGCTTCGCGGTGAAACGCCAGAGCGGCTATCTGCTGCACTTTCCGGTGGAGAAGCTGCGCGCCGCCAGCGTGATCCTGCAGGATGCCGACGGCCAGCCGCTGCCGGTCTCCAGCCAGGTGCTGCGCGAAGGTCAGGCGACCGAATATGTCGGCTGGGACGGCATCGCCTGGCTGGAGAACCTGCGCGCCCGCAACCCGATGCGCGTCGCCACGCCGGACGGCCGTACCTGCAGCGCCGAGCTAACCATCGCCAGCGGCCAGCCGCAGGCGCTGAAAACCTATGGCCCCATCACCTGCCCGCTGCCGCCCAGGCCAGCAGGCGCGCCGGCGCCCAGTGCCGATAACTCCACCTCGGGAATTATTCCATGAAAAAAATCCTGCTGCTGCTGGCGCTGATGGCGCTTTTCCCGACGCTGTCGCGCGCCGCCTGCGCCCTGCCCGCCTCCACCGCCAGCTTTGGTTCGGTGACGACCTTTGTGATCAACAGTACGGCGCAGGCGACCTCGACCAACGCCAACGTCAACTGCGGGTCCGGCTCCTCGCTCTCGCTGCTGGGCAATAACCAGATCACCTTTCAGCTGACCGGCGCCACCAACGTCAACGGCACGCGCGGCACGCTCAAGCGCAGCGGCGACACCGGCACCGATAATATTCCGGTGCAGCTCTGCATCGACAGCGCCTGCGCCACCGAGCTGACCATCGGCGCCGCCGCCTACGTCATCAGCCAGTCGGTGCTGGTCAATCTCGCCGGCCTGTTAGGCAGCCTTAACTTCGCCATTCCGGTCTATCTGCGCAGCGTGCCGGGTCAGACGGTGGCCGCCGGCACCTATACCACCACGCTCAACCTGGCGGTGACCTATAACATTTGCACCAGCGTCGGCGTCGGCAACCTTTGCCTGTCGCCGCAGACCGGCAGCGGCGTTATTCCCATCAGCGTCACTATGGTGGTCACCAACGACTGCACCACCATCACCGCGCCCAATATCAGCTTCGGCAGCGCGCCGCTGGTGGGCAGCTTCTCTGCCGTGTCGCAGACGATTAACGTGGTGTGCAGCAAAGGCAGCACCTACACGGTAGGGTTAAGCAATGGTAACTACCTCAGCGGCACGCAGCGTCAGATGGCGAGCGGCACTAACCGGTTAAGCTATGAGATTTACAAGGGAACCAGCAGCAACCGCTGGGGGCCGAGCGGCACCGAGCGCTACAGCAGCGCCAGCTCCACCAGCGTGAGCACGGATGGGCTGACGCGCGGCTACAGCTATACCGCGCGCATCCTCACGACGCAAAACACGCCGCCCGCGGGGAACTACACGGACAGCGTGGTGGTGGACCTGTCTTTTTAGACTGAGGCGCCGGCGGTCGCGCCGCTGTGGCGCGCACGGTACTGCCTGACCATGCGGCCAATCAGCAGCGTGCCGATCAGGCCGCAGACGGCGGCGAAGGTGAGCCAGACGCCGGGCATCGCCTTATCGCCGGTGGCGTGGATCAGGTAGCTGGAGATAGCGGGCGTAAAGCCGCCAAACAGCGCAGTCGCCAGGCTGTAGGCGAGCGAGAACCCTGAGGCGCGCACTTCGGCAGGCATGATTTCCGCCAGATAGACCACCATCGCGCCGTTGTAGCTGGCGTAGAGGAAAGAGAGCCACAGCTCCGCTTCCATCAGATGAGCGAAGTTCGGCGCGCCCACCAGCCAGTGCAGCACCGGCCAGGTGGTGACAATCATCAGCAGCGTAAAGGTAATCAACAGCGGACGGCGGCCGATACGATCCGACAGCGCGCCCATCAGCGGCAGCCAGATCAGGTTTGAGACGCCGACGCACAGCGTCACCAGAAAGCTCTCTTTATCGCTCATCATCAGCACGGTTTTGCCGAAGGTCGGCGTAAAGGCGGTGATCATATAGAACATCACGGTGGTGGTGACCACCATCAGCATGCCCGCCAGCACCAGCGCCCAGCTGCTCGCCAGCGAACGCATAATCTGCCGCATGGTCGGATGCTGTTTGCGCTGGCTGAAGGCTTCGGTCTCTTCCAGCATGCGGCGCACCCAGAACAGAAAGGGCACGATCAGACAGCCGACAACGAAGGGAATACGCCAGCCCCACTCCGTCACCGCCTCTTTCGCCAGCAGATGGTTGAGCAGCAGGCCGAGCAGCGCGGCGAAGATAACCGCAATCTGCTGACTGCCCGACTGCCAGCTAACGAAAAAGCCTTTGCGCCCTTTTGGCGCCACCTCGGCCAGATAGACGGAGACGCCGCCCAGCTCGACGCCGGCGGAGAAGCCCTGCAGCAGGCGGCCAAGCAGGATCAGAATCGGCGCGGCGGCGCCCAGCGTGGCGTAGCCCGGCACCAGCGCGATAGTGAGCGTGCCGATCGCCATCAGCCCTAACGTCAGCAGCAGCCCCTTGCGGCGGCCATACTGGTCGATATAGGCGCCAAGTACGATTGCCCCTAACGGCCGCATCAGGAATCCGGCGCCGAAGGTCATCAGGGTCAACATTAGCGAGGCGAATGGGTCGTCGCCGGGAAAGAAGGTTTTCGCAATGGCGGTGGCGTAGTAGCCGAACACCATAAAGTCATACATTTCAAGGAAGTTACCGCTGGTAACGTTGAAGATAGTTCGGGCGCTGCCCTGAGGCTTTTGTAAAGACGGAGTGTGACTCATAGTGGCTTCCTGCGTTTTTTCTCCGTTTTAGCCTGAGCGAGGCGCGAATAACGTGATTAACCTCACCATTTCACTTTACAATTATGAAACCAAGAGTAACAAACAATTAACCTTACAATTATGCAGCAGGCTTCACCTTTTGACCTGTCCGCGCTGACTGACTCTGCCTTCAGGTAGTCTACAAAGCGACGTATCAGATAAGCAGGTATAACGGGAAAAGTGTCAGAAGAGGCACAATAGCGATACACAGTGGCTTAAACAGCTTAACTTAACAGGGAAATGTAATGCATATCCGTGCCATGTTCGGAGAAACGCTTTTATTCATGTCACTTATATTCTCGGCAACCGCCGCTCAGCCTCTTACCCCGCCCGCTCCCCACGCGCAGCGTATCTCCGTACAGACGCAAGGCGCTGGAACAGATGTCATCTTGATTCCCGGGCTGGCGTCGTCGCGCGAAGTCTGGGCCGATTTAGCCGCAGAATTACGTAAGAAACACCGCATTCATCTGGTAGAACTTGCGGGCTTTGCGAATACGCCAGCCATTGCCAACCCTGAGGGAAAGGTCATCGCGCCGGCAGCTGAGGCCATCGCAGATTATATCCAGGCCCAGCACATCAACGCGCCGGCGATTATTGGCCATTCTCTTGGGGGAGAGATAGCCTTGATGCTGGGGGCGCGCTACCCCAGCCAGGTCGGTCGCCTGATGATTGTCGATGCTTTACCGTTCTACACGTTGATGATTGATCCTGCAGCGACCAGCGAAACGGCTGAGCGGCATGCCGCCCCTATGCGGGACTGGCTGCAGCAGCAGTCGCCGGAGCAATTCGAAGCGTCCCAGCAAGCATCCATCGCCCGTTTAGCCATGACCGAGGCGGTGAGGCCCGCACTGGTGGCGGCGAGCATCCGTTCCGATCGCAAAACCGTTGCGGATGCCGTGTATGAACTGATGGTGACCGATTTGCGTCCCGAGCTTGGCCGTATCAAAGCGCAGATGGAGATCGTCTATGCGTATGACGCCTTATTTGGCATACCGGCAACCCGCGTAGAGGGGATGTACCGTCAGGCCTATGCTTCTGCACCGCATATCCGTTTCACGCGCATTGATGAGAGTTTTCACTTTGTGATGCTTGATCAGCCAGAACGGTTCGCCAGTGCGGTTAAGGCATTTTTAAAGGAGTAAAGGATGCTCAGGGCGCAAGCACCGCTTCTGGCACGAAGGGGCTGACACACAGGCCGATGTCCGCTCTGAGCGAAAAGCGGACATATACACTTCTTGTCAGTAGACTACATCGTGCTCGTCTGACTTATTTCAACAGCAGTCGTATGCCCAGAAGGGCCATAACGCCTCCGCTGAGTTTATCTATAAACTTACGGTATTTAATGTAAGCCTGACGTGGCCCGTCAGTTGATAATAAGCATGCGACGACTGCATACCAAAGCACATCAATAACGAATGCCATTGTGGGCAGGATGATATACATAACAGGCTGAATATTTTTGCTAAGCGCTGCGGAAAAAATACTGGCAAAGACCAGTGCAGTATGGGGATTGCTGATTTGCGTAAATACGCCAGTCATAAAAGCTTTTGAGGCGCTTATTTCCTCGGTACCGGCAGAATCATTAAAACGATTTAAAGGACGACGGAACATTTTCAACGCCAGCCATAAAAGATAACAACCGCCGGCAAGCTTCAGTGCTGTGTAAAGTGATGGAATCAGCGTCAGCAGGGTGTGAAGACCTGCTAACGCTATGACAGCAAAAATAAACGCACCAAAGCCCATACCGGCAGCGACAGATAAAGCCGCTCGTCTCGAACCGGACATGGCCGTTCGTGCCACGAGAAGAAAGCTAACACCTGGGCTCATTGCGCCAAACAGGATAGCTACGCCAATAGCAGAAAGCGCGATCAAATCACTTGTCATTCATCTTCTCCATCATTCATCAGTGTCAGACAGCGCCCTCATTGTGCGAACTGCACACCCTATAAACGGCTGCTCCCGGTTAATAACATAACACGATGTCAATAATGTCCGCTTCTGGCACGGAGCGGACATTAGCACTAAAACCCAGCTATCTGCGTGCAGAGTCTTCTTTAAAGATAAGGGTCTGATGCCAGAGAGCAAAGCCTCCCGCGACAGGATAAAAACGTGGTAAACGAGACAACCTAACGCGCTGGCTCGTTTACGCGCGCTGGCATCAAAGCGATAAGCAATGCCCGCCCAAAAAACAAAAAGGGCAGCCCTCAGGCTGCCCTTTTCCACTCGCGTACATTTACTTCGCGGCGGTTTCCATCCCCATCAGGCCGATCTTGAGATAACCCGCGCCGCGCAGCTTATCCATCGCGCTCATCAGGGTCTCATAATCGACCGACTTGTCAGCCTGGAAAAAGATAGTGGTCTCTTTGTTGCCTTCGGTCTGGCTGTTCAGCACCGCCACCAGCGTCTCCGGCGTCACCTGCTCATTGCCGATGTAAAACTGCTTATCCGCTTTAATCGACAGGTAGACCGGCTTCTCCGGCCGCGGCTGCGGCGCGCTGGTCGAGGCGGGCAGATTAACGCGAACATCCACGGTCGCCAGCGGCGCGGCCACCATAAAGATGATCAGCAGAACCAGCATAACGTCGATAAACGGCGTGACGTTGATTTCATGCATCTCGCCGTCGGTTTCCAGATCGTCGTTTAATCGCATCGCCATAAACTTAACCTACGCGTAATTTCTGAGCGGTCGGGCGAGCTTCAGCGCTTTTCGCGTTAAGGTTGCCCAGGTCGATATCGCGGCTCTGCAGCAGCAGAATCTGCGCGGCCACGTCGCCCAGCGACGCTTTATAGCCCGCGATCATGCGCGCGAAAACGTTATAGATCACCACCGCGGGAATCGCCGCCACCAGGCCGATAGCGGTGGCCAGCAGCGCTTCGGCGATGCCGGGCGCGACAACCGCCAGATTAGTGGTCTGCGTCTGCGCGATACCGATAAAGCTATTCATAATGCCCCAGACCGTCCCGAACAGGCCGATAAACGGCGCGACGGAACCGATAGTGGCGAGGAAGCCGTTGCCGCGACCGGCGTGGCGGCTAAAGGCGGCGACGCGGCGCTCAAGGCGAAAGCTGGTGCGCTCTTTAATGCCGTCGGTATCTTCGACGCCCGCCGAAAGCGCAATCTCGTTTTGCGCGTCATTCAGCAACGCTGCGCTGTGGCTGTGGCTCTTGAACTGCGCGGCGGCGCGGGCGGCGTCGCCCAGGCTGCGGGCTTCGCCCAGCGCCTGCTGCTCGCTTTTCAGTCGACGTTTCGCCGCGCTAAGCTCGGCAAACTTTCCGAAAAAAATCGCCCAGGTCACGACCGACGCTAGCAACAGGCCGATCATTACCACTTTTACCACGATATCGGCATGTTGATACATGCCCCAAACAGAGAGATCCGTTTGCATTAAGTCACTGGCTACCACGCTGCGTCTCCAACTTCATATGCAGGAATAATGGATAAGCGCGAATAATAGCAAAAAACCGGCGAATTGATAGTAGTTCTCATTACTATTTACAAACAGTACGCCGCTCTCACCGGGCTGTTGCTGACCTTTTATGACACTTTTCAGCGCTATTTCAGAAATGTGATTTCCCGTATAATTTTATTAAAACATCGTTTCAAAATGTGAGCTTGTTCATTCAATCAACATTGCCGCATTTTCAGCCAGCGCGATTTCCCTATTCTGGCAGCACGCGGGCCACTTCCTCTGCCGCCTATGACCTGTGCCCTCCTCTACCTGCCTGGAGAATAAATAATGAGAGTGAATAAATGGATCCTTGCCGTTTCCGTCTCTGCTGCGCTTGGCCTGAGCGCGGCTCCGGCGTCGGCGAAGGTATTAAAAGTGGCGGAGGTCCAGCCCGCTGGCTACCCCACCGTCGTGGCGCTGCAGCATATGGGCGATAAGCTGAAACAGGCCACTAACGGGCGGCTGGAGATGAAAGTCTACGCTGGCGGCGTGCTGGGCGACGAAGATCAGACGCTGCAGCAGGTACAGCTCGGCGCCATCGACATGATCCGCGTCTCGCTGGCGCCGGTCACCACTATCGCGCCGGAAACCAGCGTGCTGACGCTGCCCTACATCTTTCGCGACGTCGACCATATGCACAAGGTGCTGGATGGCGAAGTTGGCAAGCAAATTGTCGACAAATTCGACGCCGACGCCAACGCGCGCATGGTGTTTCTCGGCTGGACCGACGCGGGCGAGCGCAACATGATCACCAAAAAGCCGCTCAGCAAGCCAGACGATCTCAAAGGGATGAAAATCCGCGTGCAGAACAGCGCCATCTCGCTGGCGACGCTGAAAGCGATGGGCGCGAATCCGGTGGCGATGGGCGTCAGCGAAGTCTTTAGCGCCATGCAGACCGGCGTGGTGGACGGCACGGAAAACAACCCGCCGACCTTCGTGGCCCACAACTATCTGCCGGTCGCGAAGTACTACACCCTGACCGGCCACTTTATCCAGCCGGAGATGATCCTGTTTTCAAAAACCTCGTGGGCACGCCTGTCGCCGGACGATCAGGCGCTGCTGAAAAAGCTCGGCAAAGAGGCGCAGGATGAAGAACGCCAGCTGTGGGCGACCTACACCCAGCAGTCGATCGAGAAGATGAAAGCGGGCGGCGTGACCTTCCAGGAGACCGACAGAGACTACTTCATGAAAGCGACGCAGCCGGTGCGCGATCAGTTTGGCGGCAAGTATCAGGATCTGATGACGCAAATCGCCGACGTTAAATAACCCTCCGTCGCCGCGCCTTCCGCGCGGCGTTATTCAGGTAACGCATATGAACCGATACTCTCGTCTGATGGATGGGCTCTATCTGCTGTGCATGGGCATCGCCGCCGTCGCGCTGTTGATTATGGTGACGGTGATCCCCATCGGCATTTTCGCCCGCTATGTGCTCAACGGTGCGCTGGCCTGGCCCGAGCCGGTCGCCATCGTCTGCATGATTATTTTCACCTTTATCGGCGCGCCGGTCGGCTTCCGCGCCGGCACCCATATCTGCGTCTCGATGGTGACCGATCGCCTGTCGCCCGCCGCGCAGCGGCTGATGCTGCGCCTGTGCGATCTGCTGATGGTGGCGACCTGTTTGATCATCTTCCAGGCGAGCTACAACCTGTGCGTGGCGATGTGGATCCAGCCGCTCGCCTCGCTGCCCTCGGTGACCTACGGCGAGATGTATTTGCCGATCCCTATCGGCGCGCTGTTTACCCTGTTGTTTGTTATCGAGCGGCTGCTGAACGGCGATCAAAGCCAGCGGCCAGTGGTGGTTTTAGGCGGCACTCATTAAGGAGCGACCATGGACGCATTGATGTTGATCGGCAGCCTGGTTGTGCTGCTGTTGTTGGGATTTCCCGTCGCCTTCGCCGTGGGCCTCAGCGCCTTTATCGGCGCATGGTGGATCGATCTGCCGCTGGAAGCGGTGGTTATTCAAATTACGAACGGCGTCAATAAGTTCTCGCTGCTTACCATCCCCTTCTTTATCCTGGCCGGGGCGATTATGGCGGAAGGCGGCATCGCGCGGCGGCTGGTGAACTTCGCCTATATCTTTGTCGGCTTTATTCGCGGCGGGCTGTCGCTGGTGAATATCGTCGCATCGACCTTTTTCGGCGCGATTTCCGGCTCGTCGGTAGCGGATACCGCCTCGATCGGCTCGGTGATGATCCCGCAGATGGAGCAGAAAGGCTATCCGCGCGACTTCGCGGCGGCGGTCACCGCCAGCGGCTCGGTGCAGGCGGTGCTGACGCCGCCCAGCCATAACTCGGTGATTTATTCGCTGGCGACCGGCGGCGTGGTGACCATCTCCTCGCTGTTCGTCGCCGGCATCTTTCCCGGCCTGCTGCTGGGCTTCTGCCTGATGGTGATGTGCCTCGCCTTCGCGCGCAAGCGCGGCTATCCCAAAGGCGAGCGCATCCCGTTCCGCCAGGCGGTGAAGATCTTTTTCGACGCCTTCTGGGGTCTCTTCACCATCGTGATTATCCTGGGCGGCATTCTCTCCGGCATTTTTACCGCGTCGGAGTCGGCGGCTATCGCCTGCCTGTGGGCCTTCTTCGTCACCATGTTTATCTACCGCGACTTTAAGTGGAATCAGCTGCATATCCTCTTATTCCGCACCATAAAAACAGTGACCATCGTGATGGTGCTGATCGCCTTCGCGGCGGGCTTCGGCGCGGTGATGACCTTTATGCAGCTGCCGACCATTATCACCGACGCCTTTACCAGCCTGTCGGACAACAAGTACGTCATCCTGATGTGCATTAACGTCTTGCTGCTGGTGATCGGCACGCTGATGGATATGGCGCCGATTATCCTGATCCTGACGCCGGTGCTGCTGCCGGTAGCCACCGCGCTCGGCATCGATCCGGTGCACTTCGGCATGATCATGATGACCAACCTCGGCATCGGGCTGATTACCCCGCCGGTGGGCACGGTGCTGTTCGTCGCCAGCGCGGTGAGCAAACAGAAAATCGAGCAGGTGGTAGGCGCGATGCTGCCTTTTTACGGCCTGCTTTTTATCGTGCTGATGCTGATCACCTATATCCCGGCGATTTCGCTCTGGCTGCCGCATATGATGGGGGTGATGTAAGCGGCTGAAAGGCGGCGCCTCGCGCGCCGCCAGCCCGCCATCGGGCAGGTTCTGAATATCAGGATTTGGGGTCAACCCTGACCGGCAATTCGTGGTAACGTGAAGGCTTTGTAGCAAGCCGCAGAGCAGACACGAATGACGACCAAAAAAATCGATACCACCTTAGTCAGCGCCGGGCGTAGCAAACGTTACACGCAGGGCGCGGTCAACAGCGTGATTCAGCGCGCCTCGTCGCTGGTGTTCGATAGCGTCGCCGATAAAAAGCGCGCTACTGCGGGACGCGCTGCCGGCGAACTCTTCTACGGCCGCCGCGGCACCCTCACCCACTTTTCGCTGCAGGATGCGATGACCGAGCTGGAGGGCGGCGCGGGCTGCGTGCTCTATCCCTGCGGCGCGGCGGCGGTCGCCAACGCCATCCTCTCGTTCGTCGACGCAGGCGACCATGTGCTGATGTGCGGCGCCGTCTATGAGCCGACGCAGGACTTCTGCACCAAAATTCTCAGCAAACTCGGCGTCGCCACTACCTTCTACGATCACACCATCGGCAGCGAAATCGGCGCGCTGGTGCGCCCGGAAACCCGCTTGGTATTTCTCGAGTCTCCGGCCTCTATTACTATGGAGGTGCAGGACATTCCGGCGATCGTCGCGGCGGTGCGCGCAAAGGCGCCGGACGCGGTGATCATGATGGATAACACCTGGGCGGCGGGCTTTTTCTTCAACGCGCTGGCGCACGGCGTCGATATTTCGATTCAGGCGGGCACCAAGTATCTGATCGGCCACAGCGATGCGATGATCGGCACCGCAGTGGCGAACGCGCGCTGCTGGGAGCAGCTGCGAGAGAACTCCTATCTGATGGGCCAGACGGTGGACGCCGACAGCGCCTATATGGCGAGCCGCGGCCTGCGCACTCTCGCCACGCGCCTGCGTCAGCATGAGGCGAGCGCGCTGCAGGTGGCGGAGTGGCTGGCGACGCGGCCGGAAGTGGCGCGCGTCAACCATCCGGCGCTGGCGCAGAGCAAAGGCCACGCCTTCTGGAAACGCGACTTCAGCGGCAGCAGCGGCCTGTTTTCTTTCGTGCTGCATGAAAAGCTCAGCGGCGAAAAACTGGCGCATTACCTCGATCGCTTCCACCATTTCAGCATGGCCTACTCGTGGGGCGGCTACGAATCGCTGATTCTGGCGAACCAGCCGGAAGAGCTGGCGGCGATCAGGCCGGCGGGCGGCGTCGACTTTGACGGCACGCTGGTGCGCCTGCATATTGGTCTGGAGCATGTCGATGACCTGATTGACGATTTAACGGCAGGTTTTGCACGCCTGACGCAGTAGTAACTTAAACAGAACCTCAACCACGCCATGGCGACCGGCCGCAGATCAAATCTCTCTGCCGGATTGCCGCTAAAATAGACTCCTTGTGACTCGATGGGATAGCAGATGAGTGTTTTACACGAGATTGTTCATGCGCTCTGGCATCAGGATTTCGCCGCGCTGGCCGATCCAAATGTGGTTTGGGTAGTTTACGGCGTCATGTTTCTGACGCTGTTTCTGGAGAACGGCCTGCTTCCCGCCTCTTTTTTGCCGGGCGACAGCCTGCTGCTGCTGGCGGGCGCGATGGTCGCCAAAGGGGTAATGGATTTTTTCCCCACCATGGTGATCCTCACCACCGCCGCCAGCCTCGGCTGCTGGTTAAGCTACCTTCAGGGACGCTGGCTCGGCAACACGCGACTGGTGAAAAGCTGGCTGATGCACCTGCCGGCGCAATATCATCAGCGCGCGTGGCAGCTGTTTAACCGTCACGGCCTGATGGCGCTGCTGGTTGGCCGCTTTCTGGCGTTCGTGCGCACCATTCTGCCAACCATGGCGGGCATCTCCGGCCTGCAGAACGGCCGTTTTCAGCTGTTTAACTGGCTGAGCGGGCTATTGTGGGTGGCGATTGTCGTGGCGTTTGGCTACGGCATCAGTCAGGTGCCCTTTATCAAACGCCATGAAGATCAGGTGATGGCGATCCTGATGGTGCTGCCGATGGTGCTGCTGTTTGTCGGCCTCGCGGGCAGCATCGTGGTGATCTGGAAAAAACGTCGCCAGAAACAGGCCTGATCGCGCGGCGTCAGGCCTGTGGTTCCGCCACGGTCTGACGCACGCGGCTAATCTCCTCTCCCGGCGTCACGCCGAAATAGCGCTTAAACTCCCGTGAAAACTGCGATGGGCTTTCGTAGCCCACCCGCACCGCCGCCGCGCTCGCCTTCAGCCCGTCATGCAGCATCAGCAGCCGCGCCTGATGCAGACGGTAGCGCTTCAGGTACTGCAGCGGCGAGGTTTGCGTCACCGCCTTGAAGTTGTGATGAAACGCCGAGACGCTCATGTTCACCTCCGCCGCCAGCGCATCGACGCTGAGGTTGTCCGCATAGTGGTTTTCAATGCGGCGCAGCGCGCGGGCGATCTGGCTGAACTGCGTCTGGCGGCTCACCAGCGACAGCAGCGCGCCGCCCGTCGGCCCGGTCAGCACGTAGTAGATAATCTCCCGCACAATCTGCGGCCCCAGCACGCGCGCGTCGCGCGGATGCACCATCACGTCCAGCAGGCGCTCCGCCGCGCACAGCATCGGCTCGGTCAGCCAGGCGGAGTGAATACCAGAGGTCTGCGGCTGCGGATGAAAATCTTCGTCGTCGCCGATCTCGATCAGCAGATCCTGCAGGCTGGCGGTATCGACCGTCAGGAACATGCCGGCGACCGGCTCTTCCGGCGACGCCCAGGTTTCGCACTCGACCGGCAGCGGCACGGTAAGCATCAGATATTTCGTAGCGTCGTAGGTAAAAACGGTGCTGCCGAGATAGCCGGTTTTGCTGCCCTGAAACAGAATCACGATACCGGGCTGGTACATCATCGGCGTACGCGGCTGATATTGATTAAGGTAAATCAGGTTGACGTTTTCCACCGGGCAAAGGCGGTTGCGTCCATGGGTCATTAAGGTCACGACCTGGTTCGCCAGGTGCTGACACAAAGCTTCGTGCGCCATGCATATCTCTCGCAGGGTAAAGAAACCAGTCTGCCAGGCTGCTGCGAAATTCGCCACTGAAATGGAGAAACAGGCAAGACTTCCGCAGGATCAGGCAGGGCGGGAAACGGAATTGCCGCCCACAATGAAACGGGGGCAGGTTTGTTGACTAGACTTAAGCCTCACAGGTTCACTGCAACAGAAAGGAGCACCTATGGCAGATCAACCGATTATCAAACTGCACGACGGCAATATGATGCCGCAGCTGGGGCTTGGCGTATGGCAGGCGAGCAACGAAGATGCCCATCGCGCCGTGCTTAAGGCGCTGGAGGTCGGCTACCGCTCGATCGACACCGCTGCCGCCTATAAAAACGAAGAGGCGATCGGCCAGGCGTTACAGGATACCGACGTGCCGCGCGAAGAGATTTTCGTTACCACCAAGCTGTGGAACGAGGATCAGCAGAATGTGCAGCAGGCGATGGAAACCAGCCTGAAAAAACTGCAGCTGGAGCAGGTCGATCTCTACCTGATGCACTGGCCGTGCCCGGAGAAAGATCACTATGTCGACGCCTGGAAAGAGATGATTAAGCTGCAGCAGCAGGGGCTGACCAAAAGCATCGGCGTCTGTAACTTCCACGAAGCGCACCTGAAGCGTCTGCTGGATGAAACCGGCGTCTCACCGGTCGTCAATCAGATCGAGCTGCATCCGATGCTGCAGCAGCGCACGCTGCACGCGTGGAATGCTATGCATCAGATCCAGACCGAATCCTGGAGCCCGCTGGCGCAGGGCGGCAAAGGGGTGTTCGATCAGGAGATTATTCGCCAGCTGGCGAAGAAGTATGGCAAAACCCCGGCGCAGATTGTTATCCGCTGGCATCTCGACAGCGGGCTGGTGGTCATCCCGAAATCGGTGACGCCTGAGCGTATCGCGGAGAACTTCGCCGTGTTCGATTTCCGGTTGGAGAAGACCGAGCTGAGCGAAATTGCGAAGCTGGATCGCGGCAACCGTCTGGGGCCGGACCCGGAAACCTTCAATTAATGCAGGCTACGCGCGCTGTCCTTGCGGGCAGCGCGCCCTTTTCGCCTGAACCTTTACGCCGTCGGCTGCACCAGCAGCTGTCCCGCCGTGCCGAGATCGGCCAGCTCCAGCGTCTGGCTGTAGTAGACAAAGGGGAAATGATCGGACGAGCTTTGCGGAAAGCTCACCAGCAGCTCGACCTCGCCATCGACCCAGACGGTATCTTTCCAGCCGCGATCTTCGCCCATCGGCTGCGCGCCGTTGACGCTCTTGATCAGGAACATCGCGCCCTGAATATGCATCGCCTGCGGCCGGTCGGCGCGCAGGATCCAGCGCTCGAAGGTGCCCTGCTGCACGGTGGTGTCGATGCGGTTCAGATCCCACTGTGCGCCGTTAATGCCCGGCATATCTTCGCCGATGCGGAATTCGCGCGTGCGCGTCGCCATGCCGTCGAGGATCTGATCCGCCAGCAAACGCATCGGCAGGTTATCGGTCACCAGCGGCAGCAGACCGGTCGGACGCAGCGTCAGCACCAGCGTGTTGGTGAGGATCGATGAGGGTTCGAACAGGCCGCGCAGGCGGTCCATAATGCCCGCCGCCGTGCCTGCGGTAATCGACACCTCGTCGCCCTGCGACATATCGATCAGCACTTCGCGACGCTCGCCCGGCGCCAGCGAGAGCTGCTGCACCGCCACCGGCGCGGGCAGAAAGCCCTGATCGCTGGCGATAACGGTAAAGGGACGGTTATCGCTCAGCGACAGCTGGTAGCGGCGCGCGTTCGAGGCGTTGAGCAGGCGCAGGCGCACCCAGCCGCGCGACACCTCGACAAAGGGATTCTGCACGCCGTTGACCAGCAGCACGTCGCCGAGAAAGCCGCCGTCGCGCGGCGGATCGTAGGCGGGCGTGCCGAAGTTATCGAGGCGCTTGTCCTGGATGATCAGCGGGAAGTCGTCGACGCCGTAGTGGCGCGGCAGCGGCAGTTGCTTGCTCACCTCATCCTCGACCAGCCACATGCCCGCCAGCCCGTTGTAGATGTGCGGCGCCATGTGGTTCGGCGTGTTGGCGTGATACCAGCAGGTCGCGGCGTTCTGGCGGATCGGCAGCACCGGCGCCCAGTCAGCGCCGGCGGACATCATGCGCGGCGCGCCGCCCATCAGCGCGCCCGGCACCTGCAGGCCGCTAACGGTCATCGCCACCGGCTCGTTAAGGCGGTTGCTGTAGATGAGCTTAACGTCGTCGCCGCTGTAGACGCGCACCGTCGGGCCGAGATAGAGCCCGTTTACGCCCCATACCGGCACTTTGTTGCTGTCGCCGAGAAAGGACCAGTGGCTGCGCATCAGCGTCAGAAAGATCGGCTGACCGCGACGCGATTCGATAAGCGGCGGCACCGGCAGCGGCGTATCGCCGCCGGGCGCGGAGGCGGCGCGCGCCGCAGAAGGTAAGAGACCTGCGCTAAGCGCAGCGCCAGCAGAAAGCTGGATAAACTGTCGTCTGCTGAAAGACATAGAACGTCAAACCCTTTACGCGTGGCGCTTGCGCGCCAGCCGATTGTTATTCTTGATTTATTGCTGTGTTGCGTCGCGGCGGGCAGAGCGCGCCGCGTGCATCCGTGCGGGTGCCGGCAAGAGGCTGGCCGGTCAGAGTTTACCGCTTTTTTCGCGCGCTTCGACCTCGGCGTTAAGCGCTTCCAGTTTCTCCATCATCAGCTCACGACAATGGGTAGCGAGCTTGCGCACCGACTGTGTGGTGTAGCCGCTGGTGTCGACCGGCGGCAGCATCTCGACGATCACCAGACCGTTTTTCAGGCGGTTAAGGTTGATTTTGCCGTGCGTGTTGGAGACCACGATAGGAATAATGGGCACGCCTGCCGCTACGGCCGCATGAAACGCGCCGGTTTTAAAAGGTAGCAGACCGCGGCCGCGGCTGCGCGTGCCTTCCGGGAACATCCAGAACGAGATGCGCTTCTTTTTAAACTGATCGACCAGCTGGCTGATGGTGCTGTGCGCCTTCGAGCGGTTGTCCCGGTCGATCAGCAGGTTGCCGGTCAGCCAGTAGAGCAGACCGAAGAACGGCACCCACAGCAGGCTCTTTTTGCCGACCGTCACCGTCGTCGGCTGAACAATCTTCGCCGCCGTGATCATGTCGTAGTTATTCTGGTGGTTGGCGATATAGATAGCGTTGCCGTAATGGGCCGCCTCAGGCGGTTTACGCAGCTCGACCTTTACGCCGAACACGCCGGAAAGACGGCCGAAGAGATGGCCAAAGGTGGCGACGTGGCGCGGGTTACGCGGCGAAAACAGACACCAGATGCAGCCGAAAACACAGACCAGAATCGAGTAAATCACCACAAAGATGGTGCGCAGTACTAGTAACATATATCCCTCATTATGGCGCGGCGGAGAGAAGGCTCCGCCGCATTGCTCAGGCTTCGCCGTCTTCGCTGACGGCACGCGCTGGGGCATCCAGCTCTACCTTGTCGATACGCTGCAGGCCGCGCGGCAGCAGCGTGCCGCGACGTCCGCGGTCGGCGCGGAACTTCTGCAGCTCTTCGCTGCGCAGCACCAGCTTGCGCTTGCCGACGTAGAGCGTAACCGCGCTGCCCGGCGGCAGGATCAGCAGCCACGCCAGCTTATCGTTGCCCGCTGCGGCGTCCGCCGCCGGGATAGAGATAATTTTGTTGCCTTTGCCTTTCGACATCTGCGGCAGTTCGCCGACCGGGAACATCAGCATACGTCCCGCCTGCGTAATCGCCAGCAGCATGTCATCTTCGTGATGCACCGCCATCGGCGTCATGACGCGCGCGTTCTCCGGCAGCGTCAGCAGCGCTTTGCCGGCGCGGTTGCGCGACACCAGATCGGCGAAGGTGCAGATAAAGCCGTAGCCGGCGTCGGACGCCATCAGCAGCTTCTGCTCGTCCGCCTCCATCAGCACCTGCTCTACCACCGCGCCCGGCGGCGGCGTCAGCTTGCCGGTCAGCGGCTCGCCCTGCCCGCGCGCCGACGGCAGCGAGGTGGGATCGAGCGTATAGCTGCGTCCGGTGGAGTCGATAAAGGCGACCGGCTGGTTGCTCTTGCCGCGCGCCGCCGCCAGATAGCTGTCGCCCGCTTTGTAGCTCAGCCCTGACGGATCGATATCGTGGCCCTTGGCGCTGCGCACCCAGCCCATCTGCGACAGAACGATAGTGACCGGCTCGGACGGCACCAGTTCGTTTTCGCTCAGCGCTTTGGCCTCTTCACGCTCGTGGAGCGGCGAACGACGATCGTCGCCGTAGGCGGCGGCGTCCGCCTGCAGCTCTTTCTTCAGCAGGGTATTCATCTTGCGCTCAGAGGCGAGGATCGCCTGAATCTGATCGCGCTCTTTTTCCAGCTCGCTCTGCTCGCCGCGGATCTTCATCTCTTCCAGCTTCGCCAGGTGGCGCAGCTTCAGCTCGAGGATCGCTTCCGCCTGGGTTTCGCTGATGCCGAAGCGCGACATCAGCACCGGCTTAGGCTCATCCTCGCTGCGGATGATATGGATCACCTCGTCGATATTGAGGAAGGCGACCAGCAGGCCCTCAAGAATGTGCAGACGACGCAGCACGCGCTCAAGGCGATGGTTAAGACGACGCTTAACGGTGTCGCGGCGGAACACCAGCCATTCCGACAGGATCTCCAGCAGGTTTTTCACCGACGGACGGTTGTCGAGGCCGATCATGTTGAGGTTAACGCGGTAGCTCTTCTCAAGATCGGTGGTGGCGAACAGGTGATGCATCACCTGATCCAGATCCACGCGATTCGAACGCGGCACGATCACCAGGCGGGTCGGGTTTTCATGATCCGACTCGTCGCGTAGATCTTCCACCATCGGCAGTTTTTTATTGCGCATCTGCGCGGCGATCTGCTCCAGCACGCGCGCGCCGGAAACCTGGTGCGGCAGCGCGGTGATCACCACCTCGCCATCCTCTTTTTTCCACACCGCGCGCTGGCGAACAGAGCCGCGGCCGGTCTGGTAAATTTTACGGATCTCGTCGCGCGGCGTGATGATCTCCGCCTCGGTGGGATAATCCGGCCCCTGCACGATATCCAGCAGCGCATCGAGGCTGGTGTTCGGCTTATCGATCAGGGCGATCGCCGCCTGCGCCACTTCGCGCAGGTTGTGCGGCGGAATGTCGGTGGCCATGCCGACGGCGATGCCGGTGGTGCCGTTCAGCAGAATGTTCGGCAGCCGCGCGGGCAGCATTTTCGGTTCCTGCATCGTGCCGTCGAAGTTCGGCACGAAGTCCACCGTGCCCTGGCCCAGTTCGCCGAGCAGCACTTCCGCATATTTAGACAAGCGGGATTCGGTATAGCGCATCGCCGCGAAGGATTTCGGATCGTCAGGCGCGCCCCAGTTGCCCTGGCCATCGACCAGCGGATAGCGATAGGAGAACGGCTGCGCCATCAGCACCATCGCTTCGTAGCAGGCGCTGTCGCCGTGCGGATGGTATTTACCCAGCACGTCGCCCACGGTACGCGCGGATTTCTTGAATTTGGCGCTGGCGCTCAGGCCGAGCTCCGACATGGCGTACACGATACGGCGCTGTACCGGCTTCAGACCGTCGCCGATATAGGGCAAGGCGCGGTCCATGATGACGTACATCGAGTAGTTCAGGTACGCGTTTTCGGTAAATGTGTGCAGGGCAAGACGCTCTGCACCATCCTGCGTCAATTCACTCATTGAATTTTTATCCTCACTTCGTGTCCCGCAATGGCGAAACACCCGGCGGTTATTTGGCGAGGATAGTACCTCAATCGCCAGAATTAGTCACAGGGGAAGCGCAGTGCGGCCCAGGATCGCCGGCCGCGACCATCAGCGCGCCGCGCCCATCCACTGCGCCGCGATACGCGCATATTCGCCGGTAGCGGTGGCGAGGTGCAGCCACTGATCGATATAGGCTTTCCAGCTCATATCGTCGCGCGGGATCATGTAGGCTTTTTCGCCGTACTGCAGCGGCGCCTGCGGATTAATAGCGCAGAGCTGGGGGTAGCGCTGCTGCTGGTAAAGCGCTTCGGAGGCGTCGGTGATCATCACGTCGGCCTTCCTGTCCACCAGCTGCTGGAAAATCGTCACGTTATCGTGGAACAGGGTCAGCGTCGCCTGCGGCAGATGGCTGTGGACAAAGGCTTCGTTGGTGCCGCCCGCCGGTTCGATCACCCGCACCGCCGGCGCGTTAAGCTGCTCGACCGTGCTGTATTTCGCCTTGTCGGCGCAGCGCACCAGCGGGATCTTGCCGTCGAAGCCGAGCGGCTGGGCGAACCAGGCGATCTGCTGACGCTTCAGCGTCACCGACACGCCGCCCAGCGCGATATCGCACTGCTTCTCTTTAAAATCCTGCGACAGGGTTTTCCATGTGGTCGGCACCCAGCTGATCTTCGCATCCAGGCTGGCGGCCAGCGACTGCGCCATGCTGATATCCAGCCCCTCGTACTGGCCGTCCGGGCGCAGATAGGTGTAAGGCTTGTAGTCGCCGGTGGTGCAGACCTTCAGGGTTTTGCTGGCGAGGATCTGATCCAGACGGGAGTCCGCCTGCGCGACGCCGCTGGCCAGCAGCAGCGCGCTAATAAGGTATGTGCGCATTATTGTTCTTCTGTTTGACGTGATGAGTGTTGTCGGAGTGTGTCATAAGCCGCTGGATTATTGCTTCCAGCGCAAAAGTCTTGTGATCTGAATCCCATTTTTCCGCCGCCGCTAAGGGCGTAGAGTAGCCCTCTATTGCAACACACATGAGATTAGCGAATGAACATTCTGATTATCGACGGCGGTAAAACCTTCGCCCACTCCAAAGGCGAGCTGAACCATACCCTGACCGAGGTGGCGGCCAGCCAGCTGCGCGACTTAGGCCATCAGGTTAACGTCACTCTGGCCGACAGCGACTATGTTATCGCGGATGAAGTGCAGAAGTATCTCGACAGCGACGTGGTGATTTACCAGATGCCCGGCTGGTGGATGGGCGAACCCTGGACGGTGAAGCGCTATATCGACAAAGTCTTTACCGAAGGTCACGGCTCGCTCTACGCCAGCGACGGCCGCTCGCGCGCCGACGCCAGCAAAAAGTATGGCTCGGGCGGTCTGCTGCAGGGCAAAAAATATATGCTGTCGCTGACCTGGAACGCGCCGCTGGACGCCTTTACCGATCCCGATCAGTTCTTTGAAGGCGTCGGCGTCGACGGTCTCTATCTGCACTTCCATAAAGCCAACCAGTTCCTGGGAATGGAAGCGCTGCCGACCTTTATCTGCAACGACGTCATCAAGATGCCGGACGTGCCGCGCGATATCGCACGTTATCGGACACATCTCAGCGAGATCTTTGCTTAACTGACAGCGGACCCGCAAACAAGGAGACGGACATGTTAACGGTAGTGGCTGAAATTTGTATTAAACCAGGACATCGCAATAAAGTGCTGGAGGCGATCAGGTCGCTTATCCCGTCGGTGCTGGCCGAAGAGGGCTGCCACCAGTACGACGCGCTGGTCGATCATCAGGCGCAGGTGCCGTGGAAGCAGAATTCGCCCGACTCCATTTTTATGCTGGAACAGTGGGAGTCGCTGCGCCACCTGGAGCAGCATCAGCAGATGCCGCATATGGAAGCGCATCGCGAGAAGATTAAAGACGACGTGCTGGACGTGAAGATTCTGGTGCTGGAACCGACCGCCTGACGTCACAGGCTGTCACGCGCCGCGCGCCTCAGGACGCGCGGCTTTTTTTTGTCAGAACAGCGCCTGTGAGGCGATCTCCTGATGGAGAAAGTCGAGAAAACAGGTAATGCGCGACGCCAGCTCCGCGTTGCGGTAGTAAACGGCATGCACGGGCAGCCTGACGTCGTGCGTCTGCTGCACCAGCACCTCTTGTAGCCGGCCGGCGGCGAGATCCTGATGGCTGACGAAGTCGGATATGCGCGCGATGCCCTGGCCCGCCAGCGCGAGCTGGCGAATGATTTCGCCGCTGGAAGCGGCAATAGTCGGCTGAATGCGCAGCAGCTCGCCTTCACGCTGCCAGACGGGCCAGACGTTATGCATCTCCAGCTGGCTGAAGCCGATCAGCTGATGCTGCGCCAGCGCCTCGACGCTCTGCGGTTCGCCAAATTTCTGCAGATAGGCTGGGCTGGCCAGCAGCCGAACCCGGCTGCTGCCGAGCATCCGGGCGCGCATGGTGGAATCCCGCAGCTCGCCGATGCGAATCGCGATATCGGTCTGCTGCTCCAGCAGATCGATCACGATGTCGTCGGTATTGAGCTCCAGCTGGATCAGCGGATAGCGCTGCCGGAACGCGCCGATCAGCGGCACGATGACGTGCTGCATAAAAGGCGCGGCGGCGTTGATGCGCAGGCGGCCAGAAGGCGTCTCACGGCGTCGGGCGATCTGCTCTTCCGCCTGTTCGACGGAGAGCAAAATCTGGCGCGCGTGGGTCAGGAAAAGCTGGCCCTCTTCGGTCAGGGCCAGCCGCCGCGTGGTGCGGTGCAGCAAAGTGCTGTTGAGTTTGGCTTCGAGGCGGCTCAGGGCGCGGCTCACGCCTGAACTGGTTTGATCCAGCAGCTCCGCCGCCGAGGTGATTGAACCGCAGTCCGCCACCGCCACCAGCACGCGCAGCTCTTCCAGCGTGACTTTCATCGTCTACTCCGGGTGCGCGGCGGACGCGCGATTCAGGCCGCAGCCCCGAATCGCGCGCCATGCCGCAGCGCGATGATTACACTTCGATATCGGCCATATCGCCTTTTTCCTGCAGCCAGTTGCGGCGATCTTCCGAGCGCTTCTTGGCCAGCAGCATATCCATCACGCGCAGCGTCTGCTCAATGTCGCTATCGTCCACCGTTAGCTGCACCAGGCGGCGCGTATTAGGGTCGAGGGTGGTTTCACGCAGCTGCAGCGGGTTCATCTCGCCCAGCCCTTTAAAGCGCTGCACGTTAGGTTTGCCTTTCTTGCGCTTAAGCTGCTCCAGCACACCCTCTTTCTCATCTTCGTCGAGGGCGTAATAGACCTCTTTGCCGAGATCGATACGGTATAGCGGCGGCATCGCGACGTAGACGTGGCCGCCTTTCACCAGCGAGCGGAAGTGCTTCACAAACAGCGCGCACAGCAGCGTGGCGATATGCAGGCCGTCCGAGTCCGCATCGGCAAGGATGCAGATCTTGCCGTAGCGCAGCTGGCTAAGATCTTCGCTGTCGGGATCGATGCCGATCGCCACGGAGATGTCATGCACCTCCTGCGACGCCAGCACTTCGTCGGACGAGACTTCCCAGGTGTTGAGGATCTTGCCTTTGAGCGGCATGATCGCCTGATATTCGCGATCGCGCGCCTGCTTGGCGGATCCGCCTGCGGAGTCCCCTTCCACGAGGAAAAGCTCGGTTTTATTTAGATCCTGCGCGGTGCAGTCCGCTAGCTTGCCCGGCAGCGCCGGTCCGCTGGTGAGCTTTTTGCGCACCACTTTTTTCGCCGCGCGCATACGGCGCTGCGCGCTGGAAATCGCCAGCTCGGCCAGCTGCTCCGCCGCCTGCACGTTCTGATTGAGCCACAGGCTAAAGGCATCTTTCACCACCGCCGAAACGAAGGCGGCGCACTGGCGCGACGACAGACGCTCTTTGGTCTGTCCGGCGAACTGCGGATCCTGCATCTTCACCGACAGCACGTAAGCGCAGCGATCCCAGATATCTTCCGCCGACAGCTTCACGCCGCGCGGCAGAATATTGCGGTATTCGCAGAACTCGCGCATCGCGTCGAGCAGCCCCTGACGCAGGCCGTTGACGTGCGTGCCGCCCTGCATGGTGGGGATCAGGTTGACGTAGCTTTCGGTCAGCAGCTCGCCGCCTTCCGGCAGCCACAACAGCGCCCAGTCCACCGCCTCCGTCTCGCCGGAGAAGCTGCCGACGAACGGTTTTTCCGGCAGCGTCGGCAGGCCGTTGACCGCTTCGCACAGGTAGTCGGTCAGGCCGTCTTCGTAGCACCAGCGCTGTTCGGTATTGTTGACCTTGTCTTTAAAGACGATCTCCACGCCGGGACAGAGCACCGCCTTGGCCTTCAGCAGATGGGAGAGGCGGGAAACCGAGAAGCGCGGGCTGTCGAAGAAGCTTTCGTCAGGCCAGAAGTGCACGCTGGTGCCGGTGTTGCGTTTCGCCACCGTGCCGGTTTTGGTCAGCTCCTGCACTTTTTCGCCGTTCTCGAACGCGATGTTGTAGACCTCGCCGTTGCGGCGCACCGTGACCTCAACGCGCTTCGACAGGGCGTTGACCACGGAGATGCCGACGCCGTGCAGGCCGCCTGAGAACTGATAATTTTTGCTGGAGAACTTGCCGCCCGCATGCAGACGACACAGGATCAGCTCGACCGCAGGCACGCCCTCTTCCGGGTGGATATCTACCGGCATGCCGCGCCCGTCGTCGATGACCTCCAGCGACTGATCGGCGTGCAGGATCACTTCGACCCGTTTGGCATGGCCCGCCAGCGCCTCATCGACGCTGTTATCAATGACTTCCTGGCCCAGATGGTTAGGACGCGTCGTATCGGTGTACATGCCGGGACGACGGCGAACCGGCTCAAGGCCGGTCAGAACCTCAATAGCATCCGCGTTATAGCTTGATTGACTCATGATAAGTTTCTAATCAGAAGCGTGAAATTATGTGCAATTTCCGCGAGTTATTCGTGATTCAGACCCAGAAAGTCCAGAATCTGCGGGAAATGGCGTTCGAATCCAGTAAACGCATGATTGCCGCCCTGCTCCACCGTTTGTCGGCACGCGCTGTAGTAGTCGAGCGCCTGGCGGTAGTCGAGCACTTCGTCGCCGGTTTGTTGCAGTAGCCAGATCAAATCGGGCGCTTCCAGCGGGTCAATCTGCATGACTTTCAGATCGTAAATGTGGCGAGACTCTAACACATATTGCTGGCCCGTGTAGGGATTCTGGTTCACCCCAAGGTAATCCGCCAGCAGCTCGAAAGGACGCACCGCCGGATTGACCACCACGGCAGGCAGCATAAAACACTGGGAGAGCCAGGTGGCGAGATAGCCGCCCAGCGAGGAGCCGATTAAGCCGAGCGGCTGGCCGCTCAGGGCCATCACTTTCTCTTCCAGCAGCGCGGCGGCGTCGGCGGGAAAAGCGGGCAGCTGCGGCACGATCACCTCGATATGCGGATGCGTTTCTGCCATCCACTGCTGCAGCTGCGTCGCCTTGGCGGAGCGCGGCGAGCTGTTGAAACCGTGCAGATAGAGCAGCGCCGCCATGCGTCAGTACCCGTCCGAGTCCAGGTCCGGCCGAAACGCATCGGTTTGCAGCCGTTCCACTTCGGTCGCGAAAGATCCGTCTGGATAGAGAGTAAACCAGCGCCATCCGGGGGCGACGGTGTCGATGGTGAAGCTGGTGCAGTGCGGTTTGAACTGCACGCAGGTCGAGGGCGTCGCCAGCACGCGGCGGCCGCGCCAGTCGATATCCAGCTCCTGATGAATATGGCCGCACACCAGGGTGCGCGCTAAAGGATAGTGTTGCAGCACCGCGTCGAGCTGATGGGAATTGCGCAGGCTGTGCTGATCGAGCCAGGTGCAGCCGCTGGCCAGCGGATGATGATGCAGTACCACCAGCGTGTGGCGCTGCGGATAGAGCGCCAGCGTTTTATCGAGCCACTCCAGCTGATAGTCGCTCAGCATGCCGTGCGGCACGCCGAACACCTGGCTGTCGAGCATCACCAGCTGCCAGTGGTCGCCGAGCAGCACGTGCTTGCGGGCGTCGATCTTCGCCTCGGCCAGCGTGTCGACCATCGCCGGCTGGAAATCATGATTGCCCGGCAGCCAGACGCAGGGTTTCGGCAGGCGTACGATGCCCTCAGCGAAGTGCTGATAGGCTTCGACAGAGTGATCCTGAGCGAGATCGCCGGTGGCGATAATCAGATCGTACTCGCGCTGCTGCGCCGCAATGGCGTCCAGCACCGCGTCATAACTCGCCCAGGTATTCACGCCCAGCAGCGATTCATTTTTTCCAGCGAAAAGGTGGGTGTCCGTGATTTGCAAAATCCTGATCCCGGCCCCATTCGCCGCAGGAAGTGTTAGCAGGCTATCCAAAGCGTTTCCTTCGTCTCCACGCCGAATAATGCATTATCTGTGCGATCAGCAGACCGGCGCCGCCATCGCGCCCTGTGCCAGACAGTAACGCAACCAGTCTGCCAGAAACTGGTTGATCTGATGTTTCTCGTCGCGCTGATGCAGTTTTTTATTAGGATAATCATAGCGCGCTTTAAAGCGATAGATCTGCTGTGTTGAACACACTTCGGCGACCAGCGCGTCATGATAGAGCCGCACCGACATGGAAGGCAGGCTCCAGTAGCTGACGGTCGGTGCCACCTGGCGGATTTCAACCAGCGTGGTGTAGCGCGTGGACTCTTCAATGGTCAACTGGTAGCGGGCGCCCTTTACCTGATAGACCACCGACGCGCCGGCCTCGTCGCTGCGCGGCAGCAAACGACGCAGCTGGGCGAAATTGGTTTCGCAAAGCCGCATCATTTCGGGGAAATCAGGGATATAGCGCTGTTTCATTTTAGCTTCCACTCTTCTCGTAGTTTTTCATGGTGCAACGCCAGCCATTGCAGGGCGATGACAGACGCCGCGTTGTCGATAATCCCCTCTTCCACCCAGCGGTAAGCCTGTTCGCGGCTTACCACATGCACAAGAATATCCTCATTCTCTTCCTCCAGGCCGTGGCATCCTTTTGCCAGGCTGGCATCCACTTCTCCCACCAGGATCGACAAGCGTTCGCTGGTGCCGCCAGGGCTGGCGAGGTAGTTTAACACGGGTTTAACCCGACCGACGGTCAGGCCCGCTTCTTCTACGGCCTCGCGTCGCACCACATCTTCGGCGCTTTCGTTGGGCTCGATAATGCCCGCCACCATCTCCAGCAGCCAGGGCGTTTCGCTGACGTCAAAGGCGGGAATGCGGATCTGTTCGATCAGCACCACTTCGTCGCGTAAGGGATCATAGGGTAGCAGCACCGCGGCGTGCCCACGCTCGAAAACTTCGCGCACCACCTCGTTGCTCATTTCGCCATTAAAGCGGCGGTGGCGAAACCGGTAACGAACAATGGAAAAAAAACCTTTCCAGGCGGTTTCGCGTGCAATAATTTCTACATCGTTTTTTGTAAAAGTCACTGGAGATTTTTTTTCGCCGCTCATCGTCGGGATCCTTATGCAGATTGGGACGGAGCGGCAAAAAGCCAACCATAGGTCTCCATCCGAGTGGTTCTTTCTGAATTATTTACGTAAATTAGGGGGAGAAGGCACGTTCAGCCAACTTATCTCACAGTCGCACTCTGCTAGAATCTGCGATTATTTTTTGGCTTATCCGGCAGCGCTACCCCTGTAATTTGCTGCAACAAAAGGAATGCAAATGAAAAAACTGCTCCCACTTCTCATTGGGCTGAGCCTGGCCGGTTTCAGCCTTGCCAGTCAGGCAGAGGACCTGCTGCAGGTCTATCAACAAGCGCGTCTGAGCAACCCGGATTTACGTAGCTCCGCAGCTACCCGCGACGCCGCCTTTGAAAAGATTAATGAAGCGCGCAGTCCTTTGTTGCCTCAGTTAGGTTTAGGCGCGGATTACACCTATAGCAATGGTTATCGCGACAGTAGCGGCCTTCATTCCAACACGACCAGCGGATCGCTGCAATTAACCCAGACCATTTTCGACATGTCGAAATGGCGCAACCTGACGCTGCAGGAAAAAACTGCCGGCATTCAGGACGTCACCTATCAGGTTGCGCAGCAGGATTTGATCCTGAATACCGCTACCGCTTATTTCAACGTATTAAAGGCGATCGATACCCTTTCATACATCGAAGCGCAAAAACAGTCGATCTATCGCGAACTGGATCAGACCACGCAGCGTTTCAACGTGGGCCTGGTGGCGATTACCGACGTACAGAACGCCCGCGCGCAGTATGACAGCGTGCTGGCGAACGAAGTGACCGCGCGCAACAACCTCGACAATATGGTCGAGTCGCTGCGTCAGATTACCGGCAACGACTACCTTGCGCTGGCGTCGCTGAATATCGATCGCTTCAAAACCACTAAACCGGACGCGGTCAGCGCGCTGCTGAAGCAGGCGGAGAGCCGTAACCTGAACCTGCTGTCGGCACGTCTGAACCAGGATCTGGCGCGCGAGCAGATCCGCTACGCCGAAACCGGCCATATGCCGACGCTGGATTTGACCGCGTCAACCGGCCTGTCGAACAGCAAATATGGCGGCAGCCGCGCCAACCAGAGCGCGGGCAGCACCGACTCCATCAGCGGCACCAACCAGGTGGGCCTGAGCTTCTCGCTGCCGCTCTATAGCGGCGGCGCGGTCACCTCGCAGGTGAAGCAGGCGCAGTACAACTACGTCAGCGCCAGCGAGCAGCTGGAGAGCGCGCATCGCTCTGCCGTGCAGACCGTGCGTTCCTCCTATAACAACGTCAACGCCTCTGTCAGCAGCATCGACGCCTATAAACAGGCGGTGGTCTCTGCGCAAAGCTCGCTGGACGCCATGGAAGCGGGCTATCAGGTCGGCACGCGCACCATCGTCGACGTGCTGGATGCGACCACCACGCTCTACAACGCCAAGCAGCAGCTCTCTGACGCGCGCTACAGCTATCTGATCAACCAGCTCAATATCAAATATGCGCTGGGTACGCTGAACGAGCAGGATCTGCAGCTGCTGAACAGCCAGCTTGGCAAAGAGATTTCGACCTCGCCAGAAAGCGTCGCGCCGGAAAATCCGCAGCAGACCGCACGCGTCAACAACGGTCCGTCAGCAGAGCCGGCGGCTCCGACAGCGCGCCCTGCCGCCCAGCGCAGCAGCGCGAATCCGTTCCGCAATTAATCCTCAACGGGCCGCTTTGCGGCCCGTCTTGACGGTGCCAACGTGCGCGATATGGACCGATCGCAAAGTCGCAAAATCGGCATCCCAGCCTGCTCGACACGCGCCCTCCCTGGCGCGTGACGCTTTGCTCTTCGGTCCACATCACACCCGTTTCGAATTTCAGCCGCTGGCCATAATGGCCGCTTTGCGGCCCGTCTCGCCGTTAAACGTATAACAACGTAAAGATCCTTTCCTCATCAGGCCCTCAGCTTCATTTTCCACCAGCGATCCCCTATCCTGAGCATCACCTTTGGGCACAGGACGACAACGATGAAACGGACAAAAAATATTCGCCATGCCGCTTTTCGTAAAAGCTGGCAGGCACGCCATTTAACGCCGGTCGCATTGGCCATCGCCGCGGTATTTACCCTGGCGGGCTGCGAACAGAGCGATGAAACGGTCTCGATGTATCAGAACGCGGATGACTGCAGCAAGGCCAATCCAGGCCAGAGCGCGCAGTGCACCACCGCCTACAATAACGCGCTGAAAGAAGCGGAGCGCACCGCGCCGAAATATGCCTCACGCGAAGACTGCGTTGCGGAGTTCGGCGAGAACCAGTGCCAGCAGGCGCCGGCGCAGGCTGGTGTCGGCACCACGCAGAATGCCGAAGCGCAGCAGAGCGGCAGCTTCTGGATGCCGTTAATGGCAGGCTACATGATGGGACGTCTGATGGGCGGCGGCGCGGGCTTCGCTCAGCAGCCGCTCTTCTCTCCGCGTACCCCGAACAGCCCGGCGAACGGCCAGTTTGTTGACGCGTCAGGCAAAAACTACGGCGCCGCTACCTCTGGCCGCACCATGAACGTGCCGAAAACCGCGCTGGCGCCGAAACCGGCTACCACTTCGACCATCACGCGCGGCGGCTTCGGCGAAACGGTCGCGAAGCAGAACAGCATGGCGCGCAGCAGCGCTACCGGCACCTCCAGCCGTTCGCTGGGAGGCTGAAGCCGTTATGCAACGCATTGCAATCAACGAGCGTCCCGACTGGCGCGAAAAAGCCACGGAATACGGCTTTCGTTTTCACACCATGCACGGCGAGCCGTACTGGTGCGAAGATGCCTACTACCAGTTCACGCTGGCGCAGATAGATAGGCTGGAAGCGACCACGGCGGAGCTGCACCAGATGTGTCTGCAGGTGGTGGAAAAAGTGGTGGCCAGTGAGCAGCTGCTGGAAAAATTCCGCATTCCGAAGCACACCTGGGATTTCGTGCGCGACTCCTGGAAACAGCGCCAGCCGTCGCTCTACTCGCGCCTCGATCTCGCCTGGGACGGTCAGGGCGACGCTAAGCTACTGGAAAACAATGCGGACACGCCGACTTCGCTTTACGAAGCGGCCTTCTTTCAGTGGATCTGGCTGGAAGATCAGCTCAACGCCGGTCAGCTGCCGCCGGGCAGCGATCAGTTCAACAGCCTGCAGGAGAAGCTGATCGAGCGTTTCGCCGCGCTGCATCAACAACATGGCTTTCAGTGGCTGCACTTCGCCTGCTGTCGCGATACCGAAGAGGATCGCGGCACGGTGCAGTATCTGCAGGACTGCGCCACCGAAGCGGGTTTGCCGAGCGAATTCCTCTATATCGACGAGATCGGCCTCGGTGATAAGGGCCAGTTCACCGACGTGCAGGATCAGGTGATCAGCAACCTGTTCAAGCTCTATCCGTGGGAGTTTATGCTGCGCGAGATCTTCTCCACCAAGCTGGCGGATGCGGGCGTGCGCTGGCTGGAGCCGGCCTGGAAAAGCATCGTCTCCAATAAGGCGCTGCTGCCGATGCTGTGGCAGATGTTCCCCAATCACCCTAACCTGCTGCCCGCTTATTTCGCCGAAGACAACGTGCCGCACATGGATAAATATGTGGTGAAGCCGCTGTTCTCGCGCGAAGGCGCCAATATTCGCATCGTGGAAAACGGTCAGGAGATTGCGCGCGTAGACGGGCCTTACGGCGAAGAGGGCATGATCGTGCAGCAGTTCTGCCCGCTGCCGAAGTTCGGCGACAGCTACACGCTGATCGGCAGCTGGCTGATAGACGATCAGCCGGCCGGTATCGGCCTGCGCGAGGATCGCGACCTGATCACTCAGGATCTTTCACGCTTCTATCCCCACGCTTTTGTCGAATAAACAGAGCGGGCCGCTTCGGCCCGCCTTCGCTTAGCCTACCTGCACCGACAGCATGCTGATAGCGCCCATCTCAAGGCCGTCTACCGGCACGGTCACCGGCTCGCCAGCCTGACGCGCGCCCAGCACATAGAGCAGCGGCAGATAGTGTTCCGGCGTCGGGTTCGACAGCGCGGCATCCGGATGCTGCATAAAATTCACCAGCGGATGCGCCTCGGTGTCGCCCTGATAGTCCAGGTTATCCCGTACGAACTGATTGAAGCGCTGCGCCCAGGGCCAGGCTTCCGCCGTTTCGTCCCAGCGCACCTTGCGCAGGTTATGCACCACGTTGCCGCTGGCAACGATCATCACGCCGCTGTCGCGCAGCGCCGCCAGCTTTTTGCCCTGCTCAAAGTGCCAGGCGGCCGGCTGCGTCGCATCGACGCTCAGCTGCACCACCGGAATATCGGCGTCTGGATACATCTTGATCAGCACGCCCCAGGAGCCGTGATCGAACCCCCACTCGTGGTCGAAGCGCACCGGCGTTGGCGCGAGCGCATCGGCGATCTCCTGCGCCAGTGCGGGCGAGCCCGGCGCCGGATAGCGCGTGTCGAACAGCGCCTGCGGGAAGCCGCCGAAGTCGTGAATGGTGCGCGGATCTTCCATCGCCGTGACCGCCGTGCCGCGCGTGTACCAGTGCGCCGATACCGCGATAATGGCGCGCGGGCGCGGCAGCGTCTCGCCTGCATGACGCCAGGCCTGGGTGTAGCGGTTCTCTTCCAGCACGTTCATCGGGCTGCCGTGACCTAAAAACAGCGCGGGCATCGTCTGTTGCATTGTTCATCCTCACTTATTCTCAATGGGACAACGATACGCCCTTTAACAGTGCCGGAAACGCGCATAAGCATGATGAAGAGCATCAGTGGATTTGAATAACTTTTGGCCGACACTTCTTTACCAAAAATAACTCGATCTTCCGTAGGGTTATCGCTAACTTTATGCGAATGATTATCATTAAGGAGAGTGCGATGTCGGTCCCTTTGCTGCTTACCATTCTGGCTGGCGGCGCTACGTTTATCGGCGCGCTGTTCGGCGTGCTGGGTCAAAAGCCTTCTAACCGCATGCTGGCGTTCGCGCTCGGCTTCGCCGCCGGGATCATGCTGCTGATTTCGCTGATGGAGATGCTGCCGACCGCGCTGCGTACCGAGGGGATATCGCCGATACTCGGATACGGCATGTTTATGCTGGGCCTGGTCGGCTATTTTGCGCTGGATCGCCTGCTGCCGCATCAGCATCCGCAGGATCTAATGACGGCGCAGCGTCATCCGGCGAAGCTGCGCCGCACGGCGATCCTGCTGACGCTGGGCATCAGCCTGCATAACTTCCCTGAAGGCGTCGCCACCTATGTCACCGCCAGCAGCGATATGGAGCTGGGGCTGGGCATTGCGCTGGCGGTGGCGATCCACAACATTCCCGAAGGTCTGGCGGTCGCCGGTCCGATGTACGCCGCAACCGGCTCGAAAAGCAAAGCGTTGTTCTGGGCCTGCGTCTCCGGCATGGCGGAGATCCTCGGTGGGCTGCTGGCGTTTGCGCTGCTCGGCCCGATGATGTCGCCGGTGGCGATCGCCGCGGTGATGGCGGCCGTCGCCGGTATTATGGTGGCGCTGTCGGTGGACGAGCTGATGCCGCTGGCGCGCGAGATCGATCCTCATAACAACCCGAGTTACGGCGTGCTGTGCGGCATGACGGTGATGGGCGCGAGCCTCGCGCTGCTGCAGGTAAGCGAGCTGGGCTAAGCGCCGGCTACAAACAAAACGGGCCGCTAAGCGGCCCGTTTTTCGTTGGTCAGCAGTGCAGCTTAGCTGGCCTGACGCGTCTCATGCGCGCGGCGATACGCCACCAGGTCTTCAATGGTGACGACCGGCATATTGTTCGCTTTGGCAAAGGTGATAGCTTCCGGCGCGTGCGCCATGGTGCCGTCGTCATTGGTCAGTTCGCACAGCACGCCCGCTGGCTTAAAGCCCGCCAGCGTCACCAGATCGATGGTCGCTTCGGTATGGCCGCCGCGCGTCAACACGCCGCCGTCGCGCGCGCGCAGCGGGAAGACGTGGCCGGGACGATTAAGATCGCTCGGCTTCGCGTTATCGGCGATCGCTGCGCGAATGGTCGTAATGCGATCCTGCGCGGATACGCCGGTGGTGACCCCTTCAGCGGCCTCAATGGTCACGGTAAAACCGGTGCCGTAGGCGCTGGTATTGGTCTCCACCATCATCGGCAGCTCAAGCTGCTGACGGCGTTCTTCAGTCAGGCAAAGGCAAACAATGCCGCTGCCGTGGCGAATGGTGAGCGCCATCTGCTCAACGGTCATGGTTTCCGCAGCGAAGATCATATCGCCTTCGTTTTCGCGGTCTTCGTCGTCAAGCACCATCACGCCGCGTCCCTCACGGAGCGCAGCGACTGCACGTTCTACACGCTGTTCCGGCGTGCCAAATTCAGAAAGAAGCGTCTGATTCATGGTAATAAAACCTTATAAAATATATGAGTTACCAGAATCAGGGCGAGCTTAGGAGTGATGTCATCAAGACATGGCAATAACGCGAAGCGGGCGTAGCCCGGCAGATGTCGTTACCCTCTCCCATCCGGACTTTAACCGTCGGCCCCGGAATTACACCGGATCTGCTGACCTTCCCGTTGCCGGGAAGCGCTCGCGGGCTTTCAGCTCACGCTGATTTACCGCCGGTGGGGAATTTCGCCCCGCCCTGAGAATAAGCAAAATTACTATAGCGCCATTCAACAGGTCGGGCAATCAACAAAACCGCAAATGCTTTTGCATTTCAGGCTGTAGATGAGGCTCAACAGCGGCAGACAGGGTCCGAAGAGCAAAGCGTCTCGCGTCAGGGACAAAAACGCAGGGAGCGTTTTTGAACAACGCAGCGCGTTGGCCCGGCGACGGGCGCACCTCAAGGATGAGGTGCGTATTTACGCGAGCCGAGCGGGCAAGGATGCCGGGTTTTGCGTCTTTGCGATCGGACCCTGTCTGCCGCCTGGCGCATTATTCATCACCGCGTACGTTTTGCATTTCCTGCCATGTCGATTTCGGGTTTAACCTTTTCGTTTCAGGCATTACACTTATCCATTATCAGGATCCACCCCCTGCTGTCCCCAGCAACACGAAACCAGGAAATCATCATGATCGACACGAAAAAAATTGAACAACTTGCGCGTCAGGTGCACGAGGCGATGCCGAAAGGGATTCGTGAATTTGGCGACGATGTCGAAAAGAAAATTCGCCAGGTTCTGCAGGCGCAGCTGACGCGTATGGATTTGGTCAATCGTGAAGAGTTCGATGTGCAGACGCAGGTGCTGCTGCGCACGCGTGAAAAGCTGGCCGCGCTGGAGCAGCGTCTGGCGCAGCTGGAAAGCCATCAGCCTTCCGCGCCCGCTCCGGCGGTCGTTACGCCCGATCCGGCAGGCAAGATCGACACCCCGCAGTAAGCTTTAACGGCGGGCGCGGATGCGCCCGCCCGCATAACTACTCGCCGCGAATGGTTTTAATAATGTTGGTGGTAGAGATGCCGTCCTCAAAATTCAGCACGCGCACGTCGCCGCCGCTGGCCCACACCTCTTTGCTGCCCGCGATATCTTCCGGCTTGTAATCGCCGCCTTTTACCAGCAGATCCGGCAACACGCTGGCGATCAGACGCTGCGGCGTATCCTCTTCAAACGCCACGACCCAGTCCACCGCTTCCAGCGCGCCGAGCACAATCATGCGATTGACCAGCGGATTCACCGGACGGCTGCTGCCTTTCAGGCGCTTCGTTGAAGCATCGCTGTTGACCGCCACAATCAGGCGATCGCCCAGCTTGCGCGCATTGGCCAGGTAAGAGACGTGGCCGGCGTGCAGAATGTCGAACACGCCGTTGGTCATCACCACTTTCTCGCCGCGCTTGCGCGCTTGCTCGACCGCGATTTTCAGCTGCGCTTCGTTCATGATGCCGAAGCCCTCTTCCGGACGCGCATGAATGGCGTTTTCCAGCTCGACCGGACTCACGGTCGAGGTGCCCAGCTTGCCGACCACGACGCCCGCCGCCGCGTTCGCCATAAAGCAGGCATCTTCGAGGGAGTCGCCTGCCGCCAGGGTCGCCGCCAGCACGCCGATCACGGTATCACCCGCGCCGGTCACGTCGAAGACTTCCTGCGCCTGCGTCGGCAGATGTAGCGGCGCTTTGCCAGGCTGCAGCAGCGTCATGCCGTTTTCAGAGCGCGTCACCAGCAGCGCGGAGAGTTCATAATCCGCCACCAGCTGCATGCCGCGGCTGACGATCTCCTCTTCGTTTTTACATTTGCCGACCACCGCTTCGAACTCTGACAGGTTCGGCGTCAGCAGTGTGGCGCCGCGATAGCGCTCGAAGTCGGTGCCTTTGGGATCGATCAGCACCGGCACGTTAGCCTCGCGCGCCAGGCGAATCATGGTCTGCACGCTGGCGAGCGCGCCTTTCGCATAGTCGGAGAGCACCAGCGCGCCGGCAGTCGCCAGCGACTGACGCAGCCGCTGATGGATCGGCTCTGGATCGACCTGCTCGAACCCCTCTTCAAAATCGAGGCGCAGCAGCTGCTGGTTGCGCGACAGCACGCGCAGTTTGGTAATGGTGGGATGGGTTTTGACCGCCACGAAGTCACAGCGAACGTTGACGTTTTTCAGCGTTTCGCTCAGCACGCGCGCCGCGTCATCTTCGCCGGTTAAACCGATCAGCTGCGAGGCGGCGCCCAGCGCTGCAATGTTCATCGCCACGTTTGCCGCGCCGCCGGGACGCTCTTCGATAGCGTCCACTTTTACCACCGGCACCGGCGCTTCAGGAGAGATACGGCTAGTTGGGCCATACCAGTAGCGATCCAACATCACATCGCCTACGACCAGCACCGAAGCACGGTCGAACGCGGGCAAAGTAACTTTCATTCCAGACACTCCAGACTGCAGTAAAAATAGTGCGCGGATGATAGCACAGATGCGATCTGCGCTATCAACAGGCGCTTTAAGGTGCGGGCGGCGACGCCAGCCAGCGCTGCCAGCTCGCCATCACGGTTTGCCGCTCGACGACGAAGGCGTCCGGCTCAACGTGGCCGGGCAGCTCCTGCAGCGCCAGATGATGCAGCGCGTCGCGCAGCGTCACGTAGGCGTGCGTCAGCGCCTGCGCTTCCGCCTCCGGCATTTTGTCGTAGCGCGCCGCCAGTTCGAAAATGCGCACGTTATCGGACCAGCGCGTCAGCTCGGGCTGCTCGGCGGCCCAGGCTAAGACAAAATATTGCGCGATGAATTCAATGTCGGTAATGCCGCCCTCATCGGTTTTGATCTCCCAGCGCCCTTTGTGCCGGTTGCTGAGGTGCGCGCGCATTTTTTCGCGCATCTCGCGCACCTCTTTTTGCAGCGCCTCCGGCGCGCGCGGCAGGCAGAGAATGGCGCGGCGGATAGCGTTAAAGCGTCCCGCGAGCGCCTCATCGCCAAACACCACGCGGGCGCGCACCAGCGCCTGATGCTCCCAGGTCCAGGCTTCGTGGCGCTGATACTCGTCAAAGGCGTCAAAGGTGCTGACCAGCATGCCAGCTGCGCCGGAAGGCCGCAGCCGTGCGTCCACTTCGTAGAGGATCCCCGAGGCGGTGCGCGTGCTGAAGAGATGCATAATGCGCTGCGCCAGCCGCAGATAGAACTGACGGCCGTCGATGCTGCGCTCGCCGTCGGTGACCGTCTCTGCCGGGCAGTCATGCAGAAACACCAGATCGAGATCGGAGCTGTAGCCCAGCTCCCAGCCGCCCAGCTTGCCGTAGCCCAGCACCGCGAAGCCGCGCTCGCGCTCGTTTTTCAGATGCTGCGGCCGGCCATAGCGCTGCACCATCATCTGCCACGCCTGCTGCACCACCGATTCGATAATAGCTTCCGCCAGCCATGTTAAGTGATCGCTCACTTTCATAACCGGCAGCGTACCCGCAATATCCGCCGCCGCAATGCGCAGCAGCTGCGCCTGCTTGAACTGGCGCACCGCCTCCAGCTGCTGCTCTTCATCATCTACCGGGATGCGCATCAGATACTGGCGCAGCTCGTCGCGGTAGGCGTCGGTAGCGGTCGGCTGATAGAGCGTGGCGGGATCGAGCAGCTCATCCAGCAGCAGCGGATAGCGCGCCAGCTGGCTGGCGATCATCGGCGACGCCGCGCACAGGCGGATCAGGTGCCGTAGGGCGCCATGATATTCGGTAAGCAGCTCCAGATAGGTGCTGCGCGTCAGTACGCCCAGCAATAGCGGAACAAGGCGGCTGAAGGTGACCGCGGCGTCGTCGCGCGGGCAGACCTCGCTCAACAGCCGCGGCATCAGCTGGTCGATCGCCAGCCGTCCGCGCGGCCCAATGGTGCGGCGGCTGATGTCCTGGCGAAAATCGTCCAGCGCGCGATGCAGCGCCCGGCGCTGTTCATCGTCGAGCTGCGGCACCAGCGGCGCCAGCTCGGCATCTTCGAGCGAATCCTGCCACATGCCGCTGAATTCCAGCAGCTCCGGCTGATCGCTTATTTCGGGAATATCTTCGCCGATTAGCTCGTCGAAAATGGCGCGCACCGCCGCCATGTGCGTCTCAAGCTGCGCCGTCAGCGCGGGCCAGCTCTCGGCGTTCATCGCCCAGGCGAGCCGCGCGCGGTTAAGCGCATCGCCCGGCAGCGTCTGGGTCTGTTCGTCGTTGAGGCTTTGCAGCAGATTCTCCAGACGACGCAGAAAGAGGTAAGCGTCGCGCAGCGTCGCGACCTGCTCCGGCGTCAGCAGCCCCAGCTCGCCGATGGCTGCAAGCGTCGGCAGCAGAGAACGCAGCTGTAGCGAGCGCTCACGTCCGCCGCGTATCAGCTGAAAGACCTGTACGATAAATTCGGTTTCGCGAATGCCGCCCGCGCCCAGCTTGATATTGTTGGTCAGCCCGCGCCGCCGCACTTCGCGGGTGATCATGCTTTTCATATTGCGCAGCGACTGGATCACGCTGAAGTCGATATAGCGGCGATAGATAAAGGGGCGCAGCATCTGCTGCAGCTCCTGGCTCCAGCGATCCTGATCGTCGCCCATCAGGCGCGCCTTGACCATCGCATAGCGCTCCCAGTCGCGACCCTGCTCCTGATAGTAATCCTCCAGCGCGGCGAAGCTCAGCACCAGCGGGCCGCTGTCGCCGAAAGGGCGCAGCCGCATATCGACGCGGTAGACGAAGCCGTCCATGGTGGGCTGATCCAGCACCTTGATCAGCCGCTGCCCCATGCGCGTGAAGAACTGAGCGTTATCCAGCTCGCGTCGTCCGCCGCGCGTCGCGCCGTTTTCCGGCCAGGCGAAGATCAGGTCGATATCGGAAGAGAAGTTGAGTTCGCCGCCGCCCAGCTTGCCCATGCCGAGGATCAGCATCGGCTGCGGCTCGCCCGCGCTGTTGCAGGGCGTGCCGAAATCCTGGCAGCACGCCTGGTAGACCCAGTCGCGCGCGCGGCCGATCAGCACCTCAGCCAGCACGCTAAGCTGCCGCAGGCTCTGTTCGGTGCTGGCCTCGCCCAGACACTGCATCCAGGCGACCCGCACCAGCATGCGGCGGCGAAACAGCCGCAGCGCGCGCATCAGCGCCGCCTCGCTGTCCACCGCGGTGAGATCCTTATCCAGCCAGCGCGCATAGTGCTGCCACTCCTCCGGCTGCGGCGCCTGCTGCTGGATCGCCAGCCACCATTCAGGATGACGTTGCAGGTTCTCGGCGATGAAATCACTGAACGCCAGCGCGGCGCGCTGCGCGTCGGTTAAGGCGTCGGCAGCGACGCCAAGGCGCTCGGCCGCGCTGGCCGCCTGCGCCTGTAATTCAGCGGGTAACTCTAACAACGTCTTCTCTCCCTGATGGGTCAGATCATCGTGGCGCGCTGCTGTTCAGCCAGAAAGCCGGCTGGCGGATCGCCTGGTTCGCCAGCGATCGCAGCCAGTGCTCCTGGTTTTGCGCAATAGACTGTTGCAGCTGCTGCCACGGCGCCAGCCAGACGGAAACGGCTTCCGCCGGGTAGGCGCCTGCCAGCAGATGCACCGCCAGCAGCTGACGCGACAGGCGCGTCGCCTTGTCGTGATATTCGTTCAGCTGCTGCACGTCGCTGAATGTCTCTTTGAGATCGGCTGCGATGCGGCTCAGCATGATGTCGCTGAAACGCTTGAAGGAGCCATCGAGCTTCGCCTGGTTTTTGGCATCGATCCAGCGCCGCCACTGCGACTCCACCAGCCAGTGAGTAAGCGCTAACTGGGTCTCTACGGAGAGCGACGAGAAGCTCAGCGCCTGCGCATCTTTCACCGGCTCGGCGAGAGTCTCTTCCAGCGTAGTGAGCTTCTGACGCAGCTCGCTGCTTGCCTTGCGCGGCACCAGCGCGCCAAATAGAGAGAAAGCCTGACGCAGCGCTTCCAGCGCCTCGACGACGCTGCGCTGCGCCTCGGCGTTGCCGCGCAGCCAGACCTCTTCATGGTATTGCCAGTGGCTCAGGGCGCTCGACATCGCGGTCACCATCCCCTCTTCCACCGTCGCTTTCGGCGCGGCCTTCAGCAGCGGGAACGGACGCAGCGGTCGTGGCGGATTGCCCTGCGCCAGCTGATAGCCGCGCGCCGCTTTGCTCAGGCTGCCGAGACGCAGGCCGCCGATGGCGACCAGCTTGCGGGCGAAGGTCATCATGTCGCCGCGCTGGCCGCTTTTCAGCTCCAGCTCCACTTCAAACAGATCTTCGCTCAGCGTCTCTGTGGCGACCGCACCGCAATCGAACGCCACTTCCACTTCGCTTTCGCCTACCTGAACCAGCCAGGTTTCGCGCTGGAAATGGGTGCTAAAGAGCGGCTGCAGGCGCTGCTGCAGCGCGGCGACGTCGGTGCCCTGCGGCCAGACCTCGGCGGGCAGCCGCGCGATATCGAGCTTCGCCTCGGGCAGGTCGATGTTATATTCCGCGCGCTGATGCAGGCCGCCGAGCGTTTTCCCGGCGCTCTTCAGCGTCATCTCATAGTGACCGTCAACGCCGCGAATACGCAGGCCCATATCCCAGCGGCGCAGCTGGTTGTCATCTGTCTCAAAATAGATGTTGCTTAGCGCCCGCGCGGCCTGGTGCTGGTGCGGATAAGCGGCGAGAGTCTGCGCCAGCTTGCTGGCGACGTCAGGCGTGGCAATGAACTTTAGTTCGATTTCGATGGTCATAATTTTTTATTCAATACGCTGCTGGCACTTACGAGGATTATCTGGCGAAGAGTAATGCACTGAAGGCGGGCTGTCTCGGCTTTCTTTGCGCTTTCGCTACCCTTTTCGCAGGGAAATGAGACCAGGATAGTTCTCATTCAGATTTATGCGAGGCGGTTCCAGACTGTGCCGGTAAATTTACAGACCCCCAAGCTAAAACGACATCGAATGAAAAAAATTGTAATCGCAGGCCTTACCTTGCTGGCTATCAGCACGCTCGCACCAGCCCATGCAGATGAAAAACGCTACATCTCCGACGAATTATCCACCTGGGTTCGCAGCGGACCGGGCGATCAGTATCGCCTGCTCGGCAAGCTGAACGCGGGCGAAGAAGTGCAGCTGGTGCAGACCAACAACGATACCAACTACGGCCAGATCCGCGATTCGGAAGGCCGTACCGTCTGGATCCCGCTGTCGCAGCTCAGCGCCGAACCGAGCCTGCGCACCCGCGTGCCGCAGCTGGAGCAGCAGGTCAAAGATCTGACCGCGAAGCTGGGCAATATCGACAACAGCTGGAACCAGCGTACCGCCGAGATGCAGAACAAGGTCGCCAATAGCGACAGCGTCATCAACGGGCTGAAAGAAGAGAACCAGAAGCTGAAAAACGAGCTGATCGTGGCGCAGAAAAAAGTCAGCGCCGCCAACGTTCAGCTGGATGACAAGCAGCGCACCATCATCATGCAGTGGTTTATGTATGGCGGCGGCGTGCTGGGCGTCGGCCTGCTGCTGGGGCTGGTGCTGCCGCATATGGTGCCGCGCCGTAAGAAAAAAGATCGCTGGATGAACTAAGCTTTTTTCCCGCGTTTTGCGTTCCTTGCGCTAGGGGCATCCTTTGATGCCCTTTTCGTCATGCCTGCAATCTGGCCATTGTGTGCAACAATAGAGCAACAAGCGCGCTGAATGTTTAGCGGCGGATGTGCCGTCCGGCGCGCCTTTTTATTATCTCTGGAGTTGTTGAGTGAAGACGTATTTAGTAGGCGGCGCCGTTCGCGATGCGCTGTTAAAACTGCCGGTTAAAGACCGGGACTGGGTGGTGGTCGGCGCGACGCCGGAGGCGATGCTGGCGCAGGGCTTTCAGCAGGTCGGCCGCGATTTTCCGGTGTTTTTGCATCCGCAAAGCCGGGAAGAATATGCGCTGGCGCGCACCGAACGCAAAAGCGGCAACGGCTACACCGGCTTCGTCACCTGGTCCGCGCCCGACGTAACGCTGGAGCAGGATCTGCGACGCCGCGATCTCACCATCAACGCCATCGCGCAGCGGGAAAACGGCGAGCTGATCGATCCCTTTCACGGCGAGCGCGATCTGCAGGCGCGTCTGCTGCGCCACGTTTCCGACGCCTTTAACGAAGATCCGCTGCGCGTGCTGCGCGTGGCGCGCTTTGCGGCGCGTTTCGCCCACCTTAATTTCCGCATCGCCGACGAGACCCAGGCGCTGATGCGCCAGATGGCGGCCAGCGGCGAGCTGAGCCATCTCACCGCCGAGCGCGTCTGGAAAGAGACGGAGAAGGCGCTGACCTCGCGCAATCCGCAGGTCTATTTCCAGACGCTGCGCGACTGCGGCGCGCTTGAGGTGCTGTTTCCGGAACTCGACAGGCTATTCGGCATTCCTGCGCCGGCGAAGTGGCATCCGGAGATCGATACCGGCGTGCACACCCTAATGACGCTGACGCTGGCGGCGTCGCTGTCGGACGAGATCGATGTGCGTTTCGCCACGCTGTTCCACGACGTCGGCAAGGCGCTGACGCCGCCGGAGAAGTGGCCGAGCCATCACGGCCACGGCGCGGCGGGCGTGCCGCTGGTGGAGGCGCTCTGTCAGCGCCTGCGCGTGCCCAACGCCATTCGCGATCTGGCGCTGATCGTCACGGAATTTCACGATGTGGTGCATACCATCGAACGTCAGTCGGCGGACGCCTTAGTCGCGCTGTTCGATCGTATTGACGCCTGGCGCAAGCCGCATCGGGTTGAGCAAATCGCGCTGACCAGCGAGGCGGATGCGCGCGGCCGCGCTGGCCTTGAGAACATGCCTTATCCGCAGGGCGACTATCTGCGTCAGGCGTTCGCGCTGGCGCAGTCGGTGCCGACCAAAGCGGTTATCGAGGCGGGTTTCAAAGGCGCGGAGGTGCGAGAGGAGCTGACGCGGCGTCGTATCGCCGCCGTGGCGCAGGGCATTGCGGAGATGCGGCCAGCCTGATGGCTGGCCGCGCAGGCGTTACATAAAGATAGCGTAGACCGCTGCCGCAACGATAAAGCGGTAGATGGCGAACGAGACGAACGAGATACGTTTGATCAGCTCAAGGAAGGCCTTGATGGCAATCAGCGCCACGACAAAGGCGGTCACAAAGCCGACGGCGAACATCGGCAGATCGTTCATCGTCAGGAAACCGATGCTTTTATAGAGATCGAGGCCGGTGGCGCCCATCATCATCGGCACGGCGAGAATAAACGAGAACTCTGACGCCGCGTAACGGCTGACGCCCATCAGCATGCCGCCGGAAATGGTGGCGCCGGAGCGGGAGAAGCCCGGCCAGAGCGCGAGGCACTGGAAGCAGCCGATCATAAAGGCCTGGCGATAGGTAATATCGTCAATGCCCACTGCTTTCGGCTGTTTCGGCTTCAGGTATTCCGCCACCAGCAGCAGCACGCCGCCGACTACCAGCGCGTACATCACGTTGATCGGGTTAAACAGCGTTTTGATCTGGTCATGCAGCAGCAGCCCGATGACCACCGCCGGAACCATCCCCAGCAGGATATGGATCAGCGTCAGATGGCCGCGTCCGACCCCTTCATGCTTCACCTGGCCGAAGTGAATGCCGATTAATCCAAACAGACGACGCCAGAACATCACCACCACGGCAAGAATGGACCCGAGCTGGATCACCACTTCGAAGGTTTCCGCTTTGTCGCCTTCGAAACCCAGCAGGTGGCCGACAATAATCATGTGCCCCGTGGAGGAGACTGGCAGAAACTCCGTCAGCCCCTCCACGATGCCCAGGATTGCAGCCACCCAAAGCTGATGAATATCTGCCATCACATTTTCCTTATATCCGTTTTAAACCCATTAAAAAGGCGGTCGCGAGTCTGCTTCCGCCTGAAATTTTGCCATCGCCTGCCTGAGGGAAACCTTAAGGCTTTCGGCGACCTGTGCGTTTCACAACGCAACGGCGCCTGTTATGACAGACAATAATTTGGGTTGGTTTCATTGTGATGGCAATCACAACGTATTCATTTAGGAATAGTCCCGCGCTCAATGCGAACGCCTACCTGGTTTGCCTGCGCCACCGCGCCTGGTTTGGCGACTTTAATGCGCACGCCAGGCGTGCTGAAACGGGTCATCAGCAGGTCCGCGATTTCCTCCGCTACCCGCTCTACCAGCGCGAAGCGTGTGCCGCTCAGGTGCGTGAGGATCGCCTCAGAGACATCGGCATAGCTCAGACAGTCGTTTACATCGTCGCTGCGCGCCGCCAGCCGATTGTCCCACGCCATTTCGACATCGAGCACCAGCTTCTGCTGAATGCCCTGTTCCCAGTCGTAAACGCCAATGGTGGTGTACACCGTGAGTTGCTCGATAAAAACGATATCCATGATGACAGTCTCTGTTTTTGGCTAAGCCGGATACCACTTCCGGCATATAATGCGTATTATCCACGGTTCACGAAGACAAAACGACCCTAAAGGAAACGGTACGGTAATATGAGTGCTATCGCGCCTGGTATGATTTTTTTCGCGTATCTTTGCGGTTCGATTTCGAGCGCCATTCTGGTCTGCAAAATCGCCGGACTGCCCGATCCGCGTACTCAGGGTTCAGGTAATCCTGGCGCGACCAACGTGTTGCGCATCGGCGGCAAAGCCGCTGCGGCCTGCGTTTTGATTTTCGATATTCTCAAAGGCATGGTGCCGGTCTGGCTGGCTTATCTGCTGCATCTCGCGCCGCTTTATCTTGGCCTTACCGCTATCGCAGCCTGTCTCGGCCATATCTATCCGGTCTTTTTTCGCTTTCGCGGCGGCAAAGGCGTCGCCACCGCGCTGGGCGCTATCGCGCCGATCGGCTGGGATTTAACCGGACTGATGACCGGCACCTGGCTGCTGACGGTACTGCTGAGCGGCTATTCCTCGCTGGGCGCCATCGTCAGCGCGCTGATTGCGCCTTTTTACGTCTGGTGGTTTAAGCCGCAGTTCACCTTTCCGGTGTCGATGCTGTCATGCCTGATTTTGCTGCGTCATCACGACAATATTCAGCGGCTGTGGCGCGGGCAGGAGAGTAAAATCTGGAAGCGCAAGAAAGCGCGCGAAGAGAAAAAATAAAGACTTTTCTGTTTTACGGCCCGGAGCCGACGCGGGTGAGACGGCCCGATCGCAAAGACGCAAAAAGTGGCATCCTGCCAGCTCGGCCCGCGACATCCCTGTCGCGGAACGCTTTGCTCTTCGGTCCGTCTCACCCGCTTGCGAAGTTTAGCTGCCGTCGGTAAGAAAAATAGCGCCGTTATCTTAATGGCTTTCAATAGCCGGCAGTTCCGCCAGCGGCCAGCGAGGCCGTACGCTGACGCCCAGCCCGCCGCGCGTGCCGCCCTTCAGACGCACCATGCCCGCATAGGCGATCATCGCGCCGTTGTCGGTGCAGAACTCAGGACGGGCATAGAAAACTTCTCCGCCGCGCGCCTGCATCATCTGCGCCATCCGCTCACGCAGCGTGCGGTTGGCGCTGACGCCGCCCGCGATCACCAGCCGCTTAAAGCCGGTTTGCTCCAGCGCGCGCTTGCACTTGATCATCAGGGTATCGACCACCGCATCCTCGAAGGCGCGGGCGATATCGGCGCGCGTTTGCGCGTCGTCCGCATTCTCACGAATGGTATTGGCGGCAAAGGTCTTCAGGCCGGAAAAGCTAAAGTCGAGCCCGGGACGATCGGTCATCGGACGCGGGAAGGTAAAACGTCCCGCCACGCCCTGCTGCGCCATTTTCGACAGCATCGGGCCGCCGGGATAGTCGAGCCCCAGCAGCTTGGCGGTTTTGTCGAAGGCTTCGCCGGCGGCGTCGTCGATAGACTCGCCCAGCAGCGCATACTCGCCGATGCCGGTTACGCTAATCAGCTGGGTATGGCCGCCCGACACCAGCAGCGCCACAAACGGGAACTGCGGTGGGTTTTCCTCCAGCATCGGCGCCAGCAGATGCCCTTCCATATGGTGTACCGGAACCGCAGGCACCTTCCACGCGAAGGCGAGCGAGCGGCCGATAGTGGCGCCGACCAGCAGCGCGCCGACCAGGCCAGGTCCCGCCGTATAGGCGACAGCGTCGATCTGCTGCGGCTGCAGGTTCGCCTGTTTCAGCGCTGCCTGAATCAGCGGCACGGTTTTGCGCACGTGATCGCGCGACGCCAGTTCCGGCACTACGCCGCCGTAATCGGCGTGCAGTTTCACCTGGCTGTAAAGCTGATTGGCGAGCAGGCCCGCTTCGTCATCATAGATTGCGATGCCGGTTTCATCGCAGGATGTTTCAATACCCAGAATTCGCATAGCGCTTACCCCTTACTTGCGGCGCGCAGTGTAGCATAGCCACGCCTGCGTTCGTCGACGCTTTCGCTGCAAAAAGTGATTTCGTGGCGCGCAAAGAGTGCGCTATACTCCGCACCCTTGAAAAAAACCGGCAGCCGCATCGGCAAACGCTCCTGTTGGTTCTTAATTGTCCATGGTGCTTTACAAACCGACTCGCGTTGGAGTAAAATGCTGCACCATTTTGAAATGTGCTGACGCCGCAGTCAGCAGCAAAAACCGAATTTTATCGAGGTGAGAGTTACATGCCGGTAATTAAAGTACGTGAAAACGAGCCATTCGACGTAGCACTGCGTCGCTTCAAGCGTTCCTGCGAGAAAGCAGGCGTTCTGGCTGAAGTTCGTCGTCGTGAGTTCTATGAAAAACCGACCACAGAACGTAAGCGCGCTAAAGCGTCTGCAGTTAAGCGTCACGCCAAGAAACTGGCTCGCGAAAACGCACGCCGCACTCGTCTGTACTAAGTACCTCCGGAGGTTCGCCTCCACCGCGTGTTAAACGCAGACAGAGTCAAGTAAGAGGCCGTGCTTTCCGAAAGGAAGCGCGGCTTGTTGCCGTTTATGAGCTGAAAAACTGGGGCTTATGGCTGGAAGAATCCCGCGCGTTTTTATCAATGATCTGCTTGCCCGCACGGATATCGTGGATCTTATCGATGCCCGCGTTAAGCTGAAAAAGCAGGGTAAGAACTTCCACGCGTGTTGTCCCTTCCACAATGAGAAAACCCCCTCTTTCACCGTAAACGGCGAGAAGCAGTTTTATCACTGTTTCGGCTGTGGCGCACACGGCAACGCCATCGACTTTTTGATGAATTACGATCGGCTGGAATTTGTCGAGAGTATCGAAGAGCTGGCGACGCAGCATGGTCTGGAAGTGCCCTACGAAGCGGGCAGCGGCCCGAGCCCGATGGAGCGCCATCAGCGCCAGAGCCTTTATCAGCTGATGGAAAACCTTAACGGGTTTTATCAGCAGAGCCTGACGCAGTCCAATGCGCGCGCGGCGCGCGACTATCTCAGCAACCGCGGCTTAAGCGCCGAGGTCATTGAGCATTTCGCTATCGGCTTCGCGCCGCCGGGCTGGGATAACGTTTTAAAGCGCTTCGGCGGCAATAAAGACGACCGCGAGTCCCTGATGGAAGCTGGCATGCTGGTTTCCAACGATAAGGGCCGCACCTATGACCGCTTTCGCGAGCGCGTCATGTTTCCGATTCGCGACAAGCGCGGACGCGTAATTGGTTTCGGCGGCCGCGTGCTGGGCAACGATACGCCCAAGTACCTGAACTCGCCGGAAACGCCGATTTTCCATAAGGGCCGCCAGCTTTACGGCCTGTATGAAGCGCAAAAGAATCATCCGCAGCCTGCCCGCCTGCTAGTGGTGGAAGGTTATATGGACGTGGTGGCGCTGGCGCAGTTCGGCATTGATTATGCCGTGGCGTCGCTGGGCACCTCCACGACGGCGGAGCATATCCAGCTGCTGTTCCGCAGCACCGATACCGTGATCTGCTGTTACGACGGCGACCGCGCGGGTCGGGAAGCCGCCTGGCGCGCACTGGAAACCGCATTGCCTTACATGAATGACGGACGTCAGCTACGCTTTATGTTTTTGCCGGACGGCGAAGATCCGGACACGCTGGTGCGTAAAGAGGGTAAAGAGGCGTTTGAAGCGCGTATGGAGCAGGCGATGCCGCTCTCCTCTTTCCTGTTCGACTCGCTGCTGCCGCAGGTCGATCTGAGCACGCGCGACGGCAAAGCGCGCCTGAGCACCCTGGCGCTGCCGCTGATTAGCCAGATCCCCGGCGAGACGCTGCGCATCTATATGCGTCAGGAGCTGGGTAATAAACTCGGCATTCTTGACGATAACCAGCTAGAGAAGCTGATGCCGAAGCTGGCGCCCAGCGGCGTAGCGCCGACAGCACCGCCGCTCAAGCGCACCACGATGCGCGTACTGGTGGCGCTGCTGGTGCAAAACCCGCATCTTGCGACGCTGGTGCCGACGCTTGAAGGTCTGGCGCAGGTAAAGATGGCCGGCCTACCGCTGTTTGCTGAATTAGTCAGCCGTTGCACCGAGAATCCTGGATTGACTACCGGACAGCTACTAGAGTTATATCGCGGAACAAATTTTAGTCAGACGCTTGAAACCTTGGCCACGTGGAACCACATGATAGTGGATGAGGAAGTTGAAGCGGTGTTTCATGATTCGCTGGCGAGTATTTACGACGCCGCGCTTGAACAGCGTCTGGAAGAGCTGATCGCTCGCGATCGCACCCAGGGTTTAAGCGCGGAAGAGCGCCGCGAATTCTGGACGTTAAGCCAGGCGCTGGCGAAAAAGTAGAATTTTCACTGGGTCAGAATGTTGCACGTAGTTTAAGGCGCATCTCTGGCCCATTCGTTTCTGGGGCAATGCGCCGCAAGCCGAGGCTAAGCGACGCGATAAGCGAAGCCGGAGACGTGACGAATTTAGCATTACGCAGCGCGCGCTGTTAGCACGACTGGGGCGACGAAGCCGGCCAGTTCAGAGCGCGCTGGCAGGGCCCAGGCGAGAAAGTCAGATAGTCCAGCACAGACTCTTAGCGGCAAGGCGAGAAAGCCTACCGTTCAGAGCGCAAGGTAGCAGGGCCGTCGGCGGTGAAGTCAGTTTCATCACCGCCAGCGCGCAGCACCCGGAGCGTACTGAAGTACGTGAGGAGTGCGAGCACTGCCGGGGATGAAAATGGCGAATAAGCCAGGCCCGAAAAATATTCAAAGCGGCTTAAGTGCCGATATATGAGGGGCAAAAGCCCTGGCCGCGACGAAGGCAGCGGCAATAACACAACGCCTTCACTGTTATAGTTGGCTCGCTGCCGACCGACACCAATCTAATTAACAGAAGTGTGGATACCGTCTTATGGAGCAAAACCCGCAGTCACAGCTTAAGCTGCTTGTCACCCGTGGTAAGGAGCAAGGCTATCTGACCTATGCTGAGGTCAATGACCATCTGCCGGAAGATATCGTCGACTCCGATCAGATCGAAGACATCATCCAGATGATTAACGATATGGGCATTCAGGTGGTGGAAGAAGCCCCTGACGCCGACGATCTGATGCTGAACGAAAACAGCGCCGATACTGACGAAGATGCCGCGGAAGCCGCCGCTCAGGTGTTATCCAGCGTAGAATCTGAAATTGGCCGCACCACCGACCCGGTGCGCATGTATATGCGCGAGATGGGTACCGTTGAGCTGCTGACGCGCGAAGGCGAAATCGACATCGCCAAGCGTATCGAAGACGGTATCAACCAGGTACAGTGTTCCGTTGCGGAATATCCGGAAGCCATTACCTATCTGCTGGAGCAGTACGACAAAGTTGAAGCGGGCGAATCTCGCCTCTCCGACCTGATCACCGGCTTCGTGGATCCAAACGCTGAAGAAGATCTGGCGCCTACCGCCACCCACGTCGGCTCTGAGCTGTCTCAGGAAGACCGCGACGACGACGAAGATGAAGACGAAGAGAGCGAAGACGACAGCTCCGACGACGATAACTCAATCGATCCGGAACTGGCGCGCGAAAAATTCGTCGAGCTGCGCACGCAGTATGAAACGACCCGCCTTGTTATCAAGAGCAAAGGTCGCAGCCATGCTGACGCAGTAAAAGAGATTCAGAACCTTTCTGACGTCTTTAAGCAGTTCCGCCTGGTGCCGAAACAGTTCGACTACCTGGTGAACAACATGCGCGAGATGATGGAGCGCGTGCGTACGCAAGAGCGCATCATCATGAAGCTGTGCGTTGAACTGTGCAAAATGCCGAAGAAAAACTTCATCACGCTGTTTACCGGCAACGAGACTAGCGAGAGCTGGTTCAAAGCCGCGCTGGCCATGAATAAACCCTGGTCAGAGAAGCTGAAAGAAGTGGAAGAAGATGTGATGCGCTGCCTGCAGAAACTGCATCAGATCGAAGAAGAGACTGGCCTGACCATCGAGCAGGTAAAAGATATCAACCGTCGCATGTCTATCGGCGAAGCGAAAGCGCGTCGTGCGAAGAAAGAGATGGTGGAGGCAAACCTGCGTCTGGTGATTTCAATCGCGAAAAAATACACCAACCGCGGTCTGCAGTTCCTCGATCTGATTCAGGAAGGCAACATCGGCCTGATGAAAGCGGTTGATAAGTTCGAATACCGTCGTGGTTACAAGTTCTCGACCTATGCGACATGGTGGATCCGTCAGGCGATCACCCGCTCTATCGCCGACCAGGCGCGTACCATCCGTATTCCGGTGCATATGATTGAGACCATTAACAAGCTTAACCGTATCTCGCGCCAGATGCTGCAGGAGATGGGCCGCGAGCCGACGCCGGAAGAGCTGGCCGAGCGCATGCTGATGCCGGAAGACAAGATCCGCAAAGTGCTGAAAATCGCTAAAGAGCCTATCTCCATGGAGACGCCGATTGGCGACGACGAAGATTCGCATCTGGGCGACTTTATCGAAGACACCACGCTGGAGCTGCCGCTCGACTCTGCGACCTCCGAGAGCCTGCGTTCAGCCACCCACGACGTGCTGGCGGGCCTGACCGCGCGCGAAGCCAAAGTGCTGCGCATGCGTTTCGGCATCGATATGAACACCGACCATACGCTGGAAGAGGTGGGCAAACAGTTCGACGTTACGCGTGAGCGTATTCGTCAGATTGAAGCGAAAGCGCTGCGTAAGCTGCGCCACCCGAGCCGTTCGGAAGTGCTGCGCAGCTTCCTGGACGACTAATCCGCTAGCGTTAAAAAAACCCCGGCTTGTCGGGGTTTTTTATTGCCCTTTTTTCGCCGCCTGCTATTTCACGCCCTGCTGCAGCGCATCATAGAGCTGCCGGTATGCCTCGACGATCTCATCGAGCGAGGCGCGATTCAGCCCGCTGGGATTAGGCAGCACCCAGACCTGAGTCTTACCCATAAAAATGCCCTGTAAGCCCCACTCCACCTTGCGCTGATTGAAGGCGCGCTTGAAGGCGTCTTTGCCGAGGATCGCCAGCACGCGCGGCTGGTAGTTGAGTACTTTGTCAGTCAGGCGCGCGCCGCCGTCGCGCAGCTCCTCAGCCGCCAGCTGGTTCGCCTGCACGGTGGGACGCTCAACCAACATGGTGATGCCGCAGCCGGTCTCCAGCAGCCGCTGCTCCTCTTCGGGCCGGAGCTGCTCCCGGGTAAAGCCAGCCAGATAGAGCACCTTCCAGAAGCGGTTGCCGGGATGCGCGAAGTGATAGCCGGTGTGCGCCGTCGAGTGGCCCGGATTAATGCCGCAGAACAGCACCTCCAGCCCAGGGGCGATAATGTCGCTGATGTTGTGCTCGCTCATGCCGCCTGCTCCAGTCCGGTACGGCGCTTCAACGCCTCGCGGCTGCGCGCCAGCATGGCCGCAGAGAGCGCCTTATCGCTACAGGCGCGCGCCAGCGCCAGCGCGCCGACCATCTCAGCCAGCAGGCTGCTGGCTAGCGCCTCGGCGTCGCGCTGTCCCAGCTCGGCAAGCAGCTCGCCTAACCGCTGTAGCATCGACGTCACGCCCTGGGTAAAGACAGATTTCGCCTCTTCCGGCAGATGGCCGACCTCGCTGACCAGCGCGGGCACCGGACAGCCCTCGGCGCGGCAGTCGCGATGTGTCTCTGAAAGGTAGTAGTCAATCAGCGCGCTCAGCCGCGCGGCCGGATCCGCGCCCTGCCACAGCGGCGCCATACGCTGCGTCGAGTCAGTGAACATTTCGGCGATAACCGCCTGCACCAGCGCCTCGCGCGAGTCGAAGTGCGCATAGAAGCCGCCGTGCGTCAGCCCGACGCGCTTCATCAGCGCCGCCACGCCGATGCTTTCCGTGCCGCATTCGCGCATTACCCGCGCCGCCTCATCCAGAATGCGCTGCCGCGTGCGCGCCTTATGGCTCTGTTTATCCATCACTCTTTCCCGCTGATAGTTTCTGCTGTTCATAGTAATTATTACGACCATCATATTCCAGCTTGACGATGCATATGACGATCGTCATATTAACTACAAATATGACAACCATCATACCAAAGAGGTTTACCATGTCAGCATCATCGCAAGGCTTTGCTTTAGTCACCGGCGCATCCAGCGGTATCGGCGCCACCTACGCACGACGCCTCGCGGCGCGCGGCTACGATCTCATCCTGGTGGCGCGCGACCAGGCGCGACTGGAGACGCTGGCGCAGACGCTGCAACAGCAGCATCAGATCGAGACGCGTATTCTGCGCGCCGATCTGACCGATGCGGGCGATTTGCAGCGCGTCGAGCAGGAGCTGCGGGAAAACACGGCGATTACGCTGCTGGCGAATAACGCCGGCATGAGCGTGGACGGCGAGTTTATCGACGCCAATATCGATCGCATTCAGACCATGCTGACGCTCAACATCATCGCCCCTACCCGCCTGGCGCACGCGGCGGCCAATGCGTTTCGCGCGCGCGGACGCGGCGTGATTATCAATGTCGCCTCGGTGCTCTCGCTGATGCATGAGATGTTCAACGGCGCCTATAACGGCAGCAAATCTTTTGTGCTGACGCTGACCCGCTCGATGCAGCGCGAGCTGGAGAACAGCGGCGTGCAGGTGCAGGCCGTGCTGCCTGGCGCTACGCGTACGGAGATATTCGACCGCTCCGGCAAGTCCATTGACGAGCTGCCGGCCGGTATGGTTATGGAAGTGGAAGAGATGGTGGATGCCGCGCTGGCGGGGCTGGAGGCGGGCGAAGCGGTGACTATCCCGGCACTGGAAGAGATTGCGCTGTGGCAGGATTATGATCGGGCGCGCGGCGCGATGCTGCCCTATCTTTCGCTGAGCCAGTCGGCGACGCGCTATCGGGAGTGAGAGGTTGATGCCTGACGCTTTTCAGATGGGAGCGTGGCTTTAAGTCAGCTTAAAGGCGGCGAAGGCAAGTTTGCTGGCCGCCTTTTCTGTACGGAACAGGTAAAATTAGGCTGCATGTTCTGGAAATGTTTAGTTTAATCAATCACTCATGCAATGGACGTTTTTTCAGCATGTGGCGAGTGAGTGCTGGATCGCTCTAAACAGATACATTATAATCCCCGCTCCGCTGGCCCCTTAGCTCAGTGGTTAGAGCAGGCGACTCATAATCGCTTGGTCGCTGGTTCAAACCCAGCAGGGGCCACCAAATTTACCCAATGAAATCATATATTTAAGCCGCTCACCGAAGCGGTTTTTTTGTATCTGGCTTTTCGAGTGGCGGTAAAGTGGCGGTGCATTTTCACCGCCACTGACGCCCCCCCAACAGATTCGCCAGGCAAACTCACCTCAAAAGGACGTTTGATAATGCGATTACATATAGCCCTGCTCAGCACTTCATTATTATTTTCTTCGGTCGTTGCGGCTCAATCATCCGACGTCACTACACTGCAAAATAAGCTAAAGCCCTGGCAACCTTTGGAAGTTAATCTTAAGCAGGATCAGATCACGGTCGTGTTACCCGCCGCATCCGTCAATGATGAAACCTATAATGCAATAATCTCTAGTGGCGTATGCTCACCTATCTGGACAAAAGGCGTACCTGCTGGCTACCTCAAAAAAATCAAATTAATCAACGTCACCAATAAATTCAAAGCTAGCGGATATTCCTTTGAAAACCCGCTATCGACGTGCGATGAAATGAGTAAATTGATGGATAAGCCCGCTACGGCAGTAATGCTAGGCAATACCCACACTTACAAGGGTGGCGAATAGCACAAACAAAAAACCCCGTCAGTGCGGGGTTTTTTATCGGCATTGCATTTTAGTGCAGTAATGATGGCTGATATTCGTGCTTAGTATGCAAGGGCACGGGATTAATCTGCCCTGGCGTTACAATAATCACTGCCAGCGTTTCATGCGTTTTGAAAGAACAGCTGCAGTTGATATTCTGGCACTGGTGATAGCGTTCTTTTGTCTCTTTAGAAATATAACGGCTGCTTTTAGCGTGTGCGGCGGTCTGGCAAAGCGGACAATGCATCATTGGTGGCGTCTCCCTGTAAGCTCGTAGCTTTAATACTCCAAATCCCCAAAAGGAGCAACAACTTTCACTTATTGTGAATCATCTTTGTCTGATTCTGCCTGATACTCGACGTCTGACAACAAAACTTCAAAGTCCAGCTGCGTGGTATAGCCGCTGCTGCTAAGGCTATGCGTTACCTTGCTGATTAGCCACGGCTGCGCATCGATCACCGACTTAAAGCCGCTCACTCTGACCGGCGTCTCCGGGTACAGGTCAGCGCGCCCTATCGCGAGAGTTAGCGAAAACTCCGCAACGCCGCGCTGCAGCTTATCCCATTTTGCCTTAGCTGCCCGCATTGCTGCTGATTTGGTCGCGTAAACAGTCGTCAGCGTGAATACGTTGTCTTCAGTTCCCGCCAGATAATCTCCCTCCCTGGCTTCCGGCGTTTTGGCCTCGGCCGCCTTTTTCTTCTTTGCCGCCGGGTGCTCCAGCGCGCGCAGGTGCTTTATCTTCGGCTTGCGCTTTATCTTTACCTTTTTGGGCTTCGGGTCTTTGGTATGCAGCCAGCTCGCCGAGACGCCGGTATAAGCGCCACGGTCTGCGATACTGAAGCTGTGCCGGTCGCCATCCTGACGCGCGATGGTCATCTGCGGGATGGGCTTACCGCTGATAGTGACGCCGTTACCCGGCCGGATGAACAACAGCCGCCCAGCCTTTACCGCTGCAACAGCGCCATAAAGCGTGGCAAGGCGCGTCAGAAATTTGGCGTCGGTCTCCTGCGTCTGGTCGATGTGCGCCACGGCGATACCGGCGAAGCCGTCGGCCAGCATTGGCTTGAGCTTATTCCGCTCGGCTATCTGCGTCACGACCTCGCCCAGGGTTGTATCGTGATAGGACACTTCCCGACGGGAATTGAGCGTACCGCGAAAGTCCGCGCTACGGGCGCGAATTGTCATGGTATCCGGCGCGCCGTGGTGCTCTACCTCATCAACGGTAAAATCACCTTTCCCAAAAAGCGTTTGCCCCTTCCAGCCTAGAAACAGCTTTATTACCGCGCCACGTACCGGCATAGCCAGCTGTCCGTCGGCGTCGTCCAGCTCAATATCCAGCTGGTCAGCCTCAAAGCCACGGTTGTCGGTCAGCGTCATCGAGATAAGCCGATCCCTGATGTTGGTCGTAACGTCCTTAAAGTTAACCGTCAGCATAAAATCAGGCGTAAGCCGCGCCCCGGCCTGCACTGGCAGGCTGCTTATTCCGATCATCCGAGTAGCCCTCCCGCTGAGGAAACCAGATTACCGGCCGCCGACTTCACGCTGTCGATGGCTGACGTAAGCTGCTCTGGCAGATTACCGGCGCCACTGATAAGCCCGTCGGCCTGCTTTTTCAGGTCGCCAAACATTGACGTCAGAGACTCATCAACGCGCTTGAGGTTCAGCGTGAACATGATTTTACTGGCCGTCCCGTTAGGGAAAAACTCACTGAAAGAGTTGGAAATGCTCTCGATCACATACATGCCGTAAATCATGCCGCTGCCGCCAATCAGCGGCCACGCCATCCCTTCGTCGGCAAGCAGGCGAATAGTCGTCAGTGACACAGCCCCGCCGGTAATCTCTGGTCGCAGCTCCCCGGACAGCGTGATTTTCTCGTCGCCGGGCCCAATAAACTGCGCGGCCGGCCGCTGCCCGAATCGGCTGTTAGTCGGCCAGCGGTAGTCGATATTCTGCTGCAGATCCCCGTAAGGCAGGGTCTGGCGCATAAACGGCAGCATGCCATAAATCATCATCATCGTTTAATCCTCCCAGCCCATTTTGCTGCGGTTCTGCGCCTGCCGGTTGCGCTGCTCTTTTTCCCTGTGCTGCGCCATCAGCGCCAGCGCATCGTCTTTGCTCATGCCGTCGTGCATGTTGATTTCATACTGGTAGGTATTTTGGCTGCGGTCGGTATACCCGCCCCCGACAGACGGCGACGGAACCGGCTTGTACGAGCCGCCGCCGTAAGCAAGGTTATACTGCTGCCCGCCGGTATCGACGCCCGCGCCGCCTGTCGCCATCGGATCCGGGGATTTTACTTTGTCTTTCAGGCCGTCGGATTTAGTGTCGATGATGCCGAGCTTTTCCAGTACCCAGTCGATACCGCTGCGTAGCTGGCTCAGCGCCTCACTGGGTATTTTCAGCGCCTGCGCCAGCATGTTGCCAAACTTCTTACCCATCTCACCGGCAGACGCCAGCTCAGACTGCGTGGATTTCACCGGATCCAGCAGTTTACCGAACCAGTCCCACAGCTCTTTGAGCTTATTGCCCACCCATTCAAAGACGGGCTTTAGCGGGCTGAATGCATCCCCTATCGGCCCCATCGCGGCGCTGAACCCCTCGGCAACGCCAGCGATAAAGGCTTTGATTGGCTCCCAGTATTTCCGTACAAGAAGCGCCCCGGCCACAATTGCCGCCCCAACGGCGACTATTGGCAGCGAGATGGCGCCGAGCGCTGTTGCGATGGCGCCGCCCGCAATGCTGAATGCCGTACCGAGAAATCCCGCCCCGGCAACAAGCAGGTTAACGGCCGTAATAACCGGCCAGGCAACAAGCCCAATGGCGCCCAGCGCGCCTACAATAATCATCCCGGCTGCGGCGATTTTGGCTATGCCACTTGATAGATTTGGATTGGCCTGCACCCACTTATCTATCTGCAGCAGGAAGTTTGTGGTGTCCTGCGTAAGCGTGCGCAGGCTGTTGTCCATCTGGTCAAAGATATCGGTGCCGAGCGCCTCGTAAGCTGACTGCAGCTCTTTGAAATCGCCGCCGAGGTTGTCCTGCTGCACGTCAACCAGTTTTCCCGTGCTGCCGTCGGATCCCTGAAACGTCTTTGTCAGCTTGTCCAGCTCACCATTGGCCGCGTTTTTCATCAGGGTGACGGCTGAAGACGCTGCCTCTTCCCCGAAGATGGTTTTCAGGTATTCCGCCTGCTGCGCCGTGCCGAGTTTGTTTTTCTCAAATGACTTCTGCAGTTCCTTCAGAATAGTGAAGAAGGGGCGCATGTTGCCTTTGCTGTCGGCAGTTTTGACGCCCAGCTCCTTGATGGCTTTGAAGGCTTCGCCGGTTGGCGCCTGCACGCGCAGCAGCATGGCACGCACTCCCGTTCCGGCCATGCTGCCCGTTGTGCCTTCTTTTGCGAGCGCCCCGATCATGGCCGTCGTCTGCTCGACACTGACGCCAGCGTTTTTCGCAACCGGCGCGATGTAGGTCAGCGCATCGTTTAGCCCGTCAAAGTCGGCGGCGGTTTTGTTAAGCGTGGCGGAAATCACATCGCCTAGGTGGGCAACCTGACTGTTAGCCAGCCCGAAAGCGTTTTTCGTGCTCATCAGCAGCTTGGCGCTTTCTTCCATCGTGCGGTTATTGGCTAGCGACATATTCAACGTAACCGGCGTAGCCGCCTTGATGTCGTCAACGTTCCCGCCAGACTTGGCGATGATGATTTGCGCCTGAGCGGCGTCATTCGCCGAAGCGGCGGTGTTGTCGCCGATGCTGCGCGCCTGCGTGCGCAGGGACTGGAATTCAGGCGAGTTTTTATCAAGGCCGAGGGTTGCCTGCAGCGTTGAGTTTGCCAGGGCAAAGTCATAGCCGGGGCGCAGCACCGATGAAGCCGCAACCGCGCCAACCGTCGCCGCTCCGACACCGGCGGCGCCCGCGTTGCGCACCCTGGCGGACAGCTCCTGCCCCTTGCGGTAGCGCTCACTGGTCATGTTCAGCCGCTCCTGCTGCGCGTTCAGGCGCTGCAGCTCCTGCTTCTGGCGGCTCAGGCTGACGGTTGCCTGCGCCGAGTCGGTTTTAAGGCGCTGCTGCTCGCTGCTCAGGTTGCGCGTGGAAATCCCTGCGTCACGCAGCGCATCGCGCTGCTGCTGCACCGACTGGCGCAGCGCGTTAGATTTGGTCTGCAGCTCAACCGCCGCCTGCCGCGCCTTCTCCAGTGCGCGGGCCTGCTGCGCGGTCGGGCGCTCGGCATTCTTGAATGCCATTGCCAGCGCTGCCGCCTCCTGCTTTGCGTCCTTGAGGTTTTGCTGCGTGACAGCCAGCTGCGCGCTGGCTTTGCGAAAGCCATCGATTTTGCCCGCCTGCGCGTCCAGCTCCTTGATGGTTGCCTGCGTCTGGCGTATGTCAGACGACAGATTTTTAGCGGCGGCCTGTACGGCCTTGAAGGGGCGCGAGGCTTTGTCTACCGCATTCAGCAGCACCTGCACCTTGAGGTTATTGCTCATCCGGGTTTGCTCCGCTGCGGATAAAGGCTTTATGCCGCCAGTCCATCAGCTCGGCCAGCGGCATGTCGTACATCTCGGAGGGTTGCCAGTGGAATATCGTGGCGATGTCGGCCATCAGGTCATTAACCGTCAGGCCGTGCGGCCAGTCTATTCGTCCGACTTCGACTGCAAAAAACCGATCACCTTGCCGCCCAGCACAATCAGGTCAACCGGATCGAGGGCGTTACACTCGCTCTTTGTCAGCGCTGGCAGGGTGATGCGCGGCAGCACGGTCAGCAGGGCGTCTACGTCCGACTGGCACAGATCGGCCAGGCGCACGCCGCGTAGACTTCCGGCCGTTGGCTTAATGACGTCAATCTGCTTGATTTCGGTGTCGCCGCGCTTCAGCGGGGTTTCCAGTACAACGGTATTTTCGTTCTGTTCCATGTTCGCTATCTCTGTTCACTGTAGTCAGGTAAGGCCAGCGCCGCGCCGGGCGCCAGCGTCAGGGTTAAAGCAGGCCGAGGTTCTTGCGGCGCTGCTCCAGTCGGTCGGTGCCGTTGACCTTCTCCACCATGTTGATGGTGTCGATCTCAATCAGCTCTTTGCCGTTAAAGGTCAGCTTGTAATAGGTGTTCTTTGAGGTGACTTTGATTTCCGTATCCTCGCCCTGCTTGGCCTCACCAAAATCAAAGGTCTGGTGTTTACCGCGCACCTCAATCTCTACCGCGATTTCCTCGCCGGTATCGTCGCGCTGGTAGGAGCCGGTAAAGCGCAGGGGAATGTCAGAGGCGCCCCACTGCGTGAGAACCAGCTCATCCATGCCGCCGATGCTCCACTCCATATCGAGCGCGTCATCTTCCAGACCGTTATCAATAAAGGCCGCGCCGCTCATGCCGCCCGCGCGGAACGGGTCGAGCTTGCGCGCCAGCTTGGGCAGCGTGACGGCGGTCACGACGCCCTGATAGCTGTTGGCGTCGTTGAAAAGGTTCATGCCCTTCAGTTTGCGTGGCAGTGCCATTTATCCAGATCCTCAGCTGTTAACGGACGCGGCGAAGTTCGCCAGATAGGTGTCGGTGATGCGCTGGCGAAGGGTCAAATCTTCCAGCGGCGGAACCGGCGTATAGTCGTAGTCGATAAAGAGTTTGCCCGCCTTCAGGCTGTCTTTGTCGTTGGCGCTCTCGTCGTACCAGGCAGACGCGCCCAGCAGATAACCGGCGCTGACCAGCTCGCGGAATTTCGCGTTGATGCCCGCGATAATTTCGCGCACCAGTACCGGCGTCAGCGGCTTGTCTACTGCCCACATGTGCGCCTCGGCCATCGTATCGGCCAGCACCTGCGCGGTGCGGGTGTAGTTCTCAAACTGGAAAAGCGGGTCGTCGCTGCAAGTGCGGTTGCCCCAGAAGCGAAAGCCATCCTTGCGGATCAGCGTGGTGACGTCCGCCTCGTTGAGCAGGTCGGCGTCGGTGCCGGTCTGCTGCAAATCCCAGAATACCGACGCGGAGATGCCGGTCACGCCGTTAACGCCGACGTTGGACAGGGTTTTATGCCAGCCCGTGTCGTTGTCGATTTTGGCGCGCAGGCCCAGCGCGCGTGCGGTCGCGTATGCGGTATCGGATTTGCTGGTCGTGGTGTTCCAGGCGAGGAAATCCGGCCAGATCACCATGACTTCACGCTGGCTGAAGTTCTGGCGATACAGGCGAGCGTCGGAAATGGTTTTGCACTCCCACGCCGAAACGTAGGCGAAGGCGCGCAGCTGCTGCGCGATGCCCGCAAGCGCGGTTGCCACTTCCAGTGAATCCAGCCCCGGCACGCCGAGAATGCGCGGCTTGACGTCAAGCTGGGTCTGCGCGGCAAGCAGCGCTTTCATGCCCGTATACTGGCCGTTTTCATCCGTGCCGCCGATGATGTTAGAGATGGTTTCGGCCTCGTCGGCGCCTTCCGCCACGCGCACCACGACGGTGACGGGCTTTGACTGGTCGGCGATGGCCTGCAGCGCGGCGGCGAGCGTACCTTTTTTGCCAGCCTTGCCGACGGCGCCCTGCACGTTGGTGATCAGCACGGGCGTATTAAGCGGGAAGGTTGCCGCGTCTGCATCCTGCGCGGTGCAGACCATGCCCACGATTGCGGTTGATACGGTGGAGATGGTGCGCGTGCCGTCGTTGACTTCGACGACGCGGACACCGTGATGATAATCTGCCATCTGTTGCACTCCTGATTAAAGGTGTGCTCAGGGTGTCAGGTCAGGCGGGGCTTCGCATTTTGTCATGGCCCGCTGGTATATCACCAAACAGATTCACGCAGGGTGCGCTGCCGCTCCGCCGGGATATAGCGATAGAGCGTTTTTACAGATACTTCAAGAACAAGAGACACCTGCTGTAGCGTCGCCCCTTTGGCGATCATTCTTTCAGCTTTGGCTATCACTTCGCCGGTCATAATCCGGCGCCTGCCTCCAATTCTTCCATGCTCTCGCGCTGCGGCCAGCCCGGCGCGGGTGCGCTCCACTATTAATTCGCGCTCCATTTCGGCCAGGGCGCCCATGATGTGAAAGAAGAAACGCCCCATTGGCGTGATGGTATCAATGCTGTCGGTGAGGCTGCGAAAGTTAATTCCTCTCGCCCTCAGCTCCTCGGTCAGCATTACAAGATTCCGCATGCTACGACCGAGCCGATCCAGCTTCCACACTACCAGCGTGTCGCCCGGCTGCAGGCAGCGCAGCGCTTTCTTTAGCCCCGGCCGATCTGTGCTTTTGCCGCTTTTCCTGTCCTCGAAAATCAGCTCACAATCTGCACTCTGCAACGCTAACCGCTGTAAATCCGTATTCTGGTCATTTGTTGACGCCCTGATATAACCGATTAGCACTCTGCATTCCCTGTAAATGGCCGCAATTTTGCCAGCGCGGGCCGGTACAGGGCCAGGGCTTTGCTTCTCACAAACCTCGGTTTGGGCGAAGGCTCTCCGGTCATAGGTTCGCCGTTCCCTTGGCCGCACGCGAAAATGCCAAACGAGCTGTTTCCCTCAATGGCTGGCATGGTCTTTCTGAAAAGCAACGGTGCGGGCTTTAGCAGCTCACTTTATCCAAAGCTGGCGCAGGCTTATCCGGGACTGGTACTGGCCGATCTGCGCGGTGAATTTATCAGGGGCTGGGATGACGGACGCGGCGTAGATACCGGTCGCGCTTTGCTTACGGCGCAGAGTGATGCTCTGCAGAACGTTACCGGCACTATCGTCTCCCGTGGATACCAGCAGGCAGATACCGGTAGCATTGCAGGCGCGACGGGGGTGTTTGCGTACAGCAGTCAGGGCGGTAATTCGGGTTTTGGTATGCCGGGCGGAACGGCAAACCGAAACGCAGACGTCACGACATTTGATATGTCGAAAGTAGCACGCACAGCGGCAGAAACCCGGTCGCGTAATGTCGCATTTAACTACATTGTGAGGGCTGCATGATGGCTAAGGTTACGCTTGATAAAAATGGCCTGGCGAAAGCATCCGGCACACTGACCGTTTATAACTACAGCAGTCAGACTGGAGAATTTACAGGCTCCAGCGATGAGTTTCTGGCGCAGGGCGTGGGGCTTCCCGCGTGCGCCTGTATCACTGCGCCGCCCGCTACCGATGCGGGAAGTGTTGCGGTTTACCGTAATGGCGACTGGCAGATCGTTGCCGATTATCGCGGCGAAACGGTCTACTCCGTTGCTGATGGCTCGGAAAAAGTAATTGCAGAATTAGGCGATTACCCTGCAGGCACGACGCCCCTTGCGCCCGCAAGCAGCTGGGATAAATGGGACGGTGAAAAGTGGGTAACTGATACGGATGCACAGCAAACTGCTGCTGTAAGCGACGCGGCCAGGCAGAAATCTGCGCTCATCAGCGAGGCGAACGGCGTAACTCAGGCATGGCAGACGCAGCTGCTGCTCGGGATTATTACGGACGAAGACAAAGCCTCGCTAACTGAATGGATGAAATATATTCAGGCGGTACAGGCGGTTAATGTTCGGGAAGCACCCACTATTACCTGGCCGCTGAAACCTCAGTAACAAAAAGCCCGCCGGGGCGGGCTTATAATCAGTCCGGCATTTCCGGCCATATGATGTCCGGCGCATTTGTAATGTCTGTTCGGTTTAACATCACGCGATATTTACGCCAGTTATCGTAACTGGCGTTTTCTTCATCTGTGGCAATGCCCAGCGCAACCGCATCCTCCAGGGGGGCGATTTTATTGTCTGCTACCAGCCGTAAGGCGGCTTTCTGCGCCGTCGCTTCAGTCATATAGTCTTCAGCCGTCCTGACATACTCGATAAGCACTGGCGGCTCGCTGGTAAAGTCGATGATTTTCCCGGCTGACTGACCCTCAAGTAGTTCTTTCCAGAGGGTTTCACTGATTTCCTTTGCATCTTCAGGCAGGTTAGATATGCCCTCAACGTAAAAGCCTGAAGCAGACTGCGAAAAGTAAGTTTTCATAGCGTTAATATCCGATAGCAATCCAGCGCACGACAGTGTTGACAAGTGTGTTGCCCCCAACGATACGCCCAGAAATTTTTAAGGTTGAAAGTGACTTAGGAATAATCGACACAACTTTTATCGAGGAGTCGTCGCCTGCTTCATTACCTGCGCACCCGGCAATCCAGCTGTTAAAAGCAACGGGTAGCGTTACCGTGTTGCCCGCCGTGCCAGTAGCCGTAAAGCCCCACTGAATAATCAATCCTCCAGGCAATTTCTGGTAACCGTTGTTTGCAAAGCTGCGACCAAAGCTGCCCATGTCCGGCAACTGGTTAGCCTCAGTCCCTACATCCCGTTTTGCTGCTTCGCCCAAACCGAGGTTTTTGAGAACGTCCGGCAGCAAACCGGCATCAGCCATTTCCTTCAGCGCATTCTTGATCAGCGGATACTGACTATGCGGATTGTCGGCCTTCACATGCGCGGCCATCAGGCTGTCAGCATAGGACTTCACCTCAATCACGGCGCTATCAACATATTGTCGGGTCGCCAGCACAACAGCCGGGTCTATCTTCAGCGTTACCGCGCTGGTACTGTTCACAATCAAAATCATGCGCACGGTTTGCGTTCTGCCGCTGCCTTCGGCCAGCTGCGGCTTTTAGGTTTCCGGGCAATTCGCCACGGCAATCAGCACGCCGTCGGCGTCATACAGGCCAATCTCACGGATCCAGAATCCGCCTTCGCTTTCGGGGATAATCTGCTCGGCGATAATCTGGCTGCTGTTTGCTGCGTCAACGGTCAGCGAATTTAGCTGCGCGCGCCGCTTCTCTGCGATGAGCTTCGTCTGCGCTGGATCTGGCGTCGGCAACGTGCCGCCACCATCCCCGACGCCCATAGAGGTGATATTCACTTTCGTACCGAGTGCGGCGGCGTTCGCCAGCTTAGCCGCGCCCTGATTGGTCAGCAGGGCAAAATATTTAGTCGTCATGCGCTCACTTCCGTCAGGTCAATAAGATGCACGGCCGCGCCGGAATAACCCGGCCCGCCGACGCTGATAAGTTCAGGGGTGTAAGGGTAAATCGTCAGCTCATCGCCGCTATAGCTGGCAACGGCAACCGGCAGAATGCCGTTCGCATCAAGATTGATGGACAGGCCGATAAGGTGACGGCTGCAGGGCTTCGCGTCAGCTATCAGGCGCTCCAGCTCGTTATACATCTCTTCGGTAATGCCGGTATCCAACACGCCCACATCTAGCCGGAACGTGCCTGGCGCCTCGTTGGTTTTCCACCACTCGATTACCTTGATCAGATAACCCAGCGGCTCAACGACGCGGCGGATAGCGCCAATCGTGCCTTTATGCCGATGCACGTACTGAGAGGCAGCAACCACGCCACGCTTTGTCGATTCGCTCCAGGCTGAATCCCAGCGGTCTACCGACCACGCCCACGCCAGATAAGGCAGCAGCGCAACCGGACAGGTTTGCGGATTCCACAGCTGACGCAGTGGCACGTTCATGGCGCCCAGGCTCGCCAGCGCCTCGGCAGCGGCAACCTCAAGCACTGATGAGCCGGTCGGCAGCAGACGATCACTCATCCGAGCCTCCCACGGTCAGCGCGTAGCCGGTACAGTAGGCCGCCTGCGTTTTATCGAGCACGACGTCTGCTGACGGCTTAATCAGGTTGACGCGCTGCACGCCCTCAACGTGCATGGCGGCATACAGCGCCGACAAACGGATATCCCGGCCGAGGCGCTTCTGCGCGGTGACATAGGCGGCGAGCTTTGCCTCAGAGGCGGCGCGAATAGGTTCTGCCTCCGGCCCCGGATAGAGATACAACTCGGCTTCGATTTCATAGTTCACGATCTCCGCCGACTTCACGCTCACCCGGTCGGCGACCGGGCGCACGTCCTCGTCGTTAAGCGCGGCACTCACTACGGCCAGCAGGTCATCACCGGCGGCGCCGTTGCCCTCGCGGGCGAGCACGGTCACGGTCACGACGGCGGGCGACGGGCTGATGGCCGAGGCGTCCGCCACGCGGCCGTCGGCGCTTTTGGCGTGGTACTCATAGGCGCCGGTCGGCCCGGCTACGCTCAGCCCTTCAAAGGCGGCGGCGATGCGCAGCCGGAAATCGTCATTACTTTCCATCACGGCGGCCGTTGGTGGAATGGTCGTATCGTCGGCCGGGGTAATAATCAGGCGAGAAACGCCATTATTTGCGCCGAGCTGGTCAAGGTCGCCATCCAGCGCATACGCCACCATATTGGCCTTTGCCGCCTCGTTGATACGCTGGCGCAGGATCAGCTCACGATAGGCATTTTCCTGCAGCAGCTTAACGATGGGTTCCGACTCCAGCGCCAGCGTGCGCGCGATAGCGTCCTGCTGTTCTGCCGGGTAAAGGGAAACCAGCGTCGCTTTGCGCTCGGCCAGCAGGCTTTCATAGTCCAGCGTTTCCACCACGTCAGGCGCGGGCAGCTGGCTCAGGTCGATAGTTGCCATGTTCTCAGCTCACAGGAACGGTTAAGGAAAGAGGCTGCGCGTTGTCGGTGCGGTTGCCCGTCAGCTCGACCACCATTGCGCCGCTATAGTCCGTCTCAAAACTGATGGCGGTCAGCTTGATGCGCGGCTCCCACTGCAGGAGCGCCAGATAGCAGGCCGACATAATCTGCAGGCGCAGCGCCTCGTTTTGCGGTTGGTCAATCAGTGCGGAAAGAAGCGAGCCATACTGACGGCGCATCACCCTGGCGCCGAGCGGCGTCAACAGAATGTCACGCACTGACTGCCGAATGTGATCGAGATCGGTCAGGGTGCTACCGCTATCGCGGTTCATACCGATATATTTTTCTGCCATTACTGCGGCCCTCCCGATAGATCGCCGCCCGACTTCACGCCGCCATGCTGATGAGCATCGACCACGATACCGTTAGAGCTAAGGCTGCCGCCGCTGTGCGATACGTCTCCTTTCATCGTGCCGCCCTGGGTGACTTCCAGTTGCGCGGTTTTCAGAAGCTTGGTGCACTCCACCTCTGGCGAATCAAACAGGATTTTTACTGCGGCCTTGATGGTTGCCGTCCGAATGCCGGTTGCGGTCAGCGCGCCGCTTTCCGGCTCATACTCGATCACCGCGCCGTCAGGAAATGACCAGTGCAGCGCATCCGCCGACGCTGACGGCGCCGGGTTGTCGTCCGAGAAGATTCCCGGCATCACAAAGCCGGTATCGAGTTCGCCGCCCAGGCATAAGACGAGCACCTGCTCGCCCACGGACGGCGCATTCCAGGAACGGGTTTTACCCGCGCGGGCGCTCAGCCAGTGAAGCCAGTTAGTTTTATTGTTTCCTGTATCGACGCGGCACAGTCCATCATTCAGATTGACGGCGGACACGGTTCCGATGCGGATCAGGTTGCGCAGCAGGCGCTGAATTTCTGAGATTTGTTCGTTCATGCCGCAAGGTTGCTACGTTGCGGCATGTTGAGCAAAGGAAGGTAGTTTGCTTATGCATCAGCAAACACAGGGCAGCGTAAAAGTTACTTAAACCATGCGTCAGGCCTGCGAATGTCTTTCTGATTTATCAAATATTCAATATCAAGAATATGCTCATTAATTTTAATTAGCATTTGCGCTTTTACACTTTCCGGCACACCAGTTAAATCATGAATTAACTGTTGCAGATGTTGAGGGTAGGTTTTGTAATCTAGGTTTATATGTGCGGCTTCATCATGATAATAGTGGTATCTGTCCCATTCTATTTTTGACAGGTGCTCGCTGAATTGCCGAGTCTCATCATCATTCAGGCTTATTTTCCCTTTATTTATATCTTCGTTTTTTTGTATAGCCTGAGAATGATATGCATGTATTTGCTTTTGAATCTCTGTATGCACAGGTAGAGCCATATCTATTGACGTTGCGAGATACCACGCCTCTCTCACTCTCTCAATTTCTTCTGCCTTGACGCCCATACCTTCAAGTTCTTTACTTATAGAATTTACAAAATCGTATAGCTTTTTTCTTGGAACCACCGAATCATACCTCCCAGCTTGAGAGGCAGTGTTGATGGCAATTTCACTTATCGGCAGCGAAATTCCTCGCAGGGTATCCAGAATTTTATCGGCCTCGCTTATTTTCTCCCGTAACTCTGCTGCAAGACCAAATACATTGAATTTCTTTACATCGAAACTGAATAACAAAACTAACAATATGCCCGCAGCGAAACAGGCAGCTCCGCCAGAAACATTCCCCACAGATGAATCAATAGCCCCCACAACTAAAAAAATAATCCCTAGCCATTGCACACCTTGCGTTACATCAAACCTTCTTTTCATTGCAAGCCCTCTTTAGCCGAAAGCTTATTTTAGAATTGATATAATAACTTCCTCAATCATTTCTAAATCTTTTTCATTTAAACCCAGCAATGGACGGGCCTCATACTGTACTTCTTTCCCTTTACGTGACGGCCGATCGCGCAGGCCGTAATGGTGCACGCGTGCCATGCGCTGCACGTTGCCCGCAAACTCGATCACCGCCTCGCTGGCGCTCGCCTGCGTTTTCATGTATTTCGCCGTGCGCAGTTTGGCGAACATCTCGCGCTTGATGCGCCCCTTTTTGCTGCGTACCGGCTGCGCTTTTCGGGGCTTGAACGGCGTACCATCTGGTGCCCGCTGGCGCTTGATATTTTGCTGCTGACTGGCGCGCAGCTTGCGGCCAATGCTGCGCGCCATTTCTTTACGCGCCGGGGCTGACAGGCTGCTGATGAGCGCCTCCAGACGGTCGTTTACCAGCTGCAGGTCGCTCATGATTGCCACTCGCTGATGAGCTTACCGCCTGCGTAAAGCTGCAACGGCCGCGCATCGTTATCCGGCAGCGGATTCTCGCCAACGTGAGTGACGTGCAGCGCGCCGTCTGCCTGCTTCACGATCACGCGCTCGCTCAGTTGTAACTCTATGCTGATATCGCTGGTCGTGTCGCTGATCACGTCCGCTGTGAAGGTAAAGCCCGTCCGGCGCTTTTCCTCGGTTGCCATAATGTCAGGCTCATTTGTCCGCAGCCATTCAAGCAGCGGCACGATCAGCAGGTCGATATTGTCGGCGTAATCCGTAATCACCATGTTCAGCCGGTACTGATATTCAAACGACAGCGAGCTGGCAAGCGTCGAGACAATGCGCCCGCTGTCGATAAAGACGTTCAGCGCGTCAGGGTTTCGCTGCAGCTCCGGCACGCTGTCGGTCAGCGCCCGGCGCAGCTGTTGCGGTTTCAGCATCGTGTTCCTCCTGGCAATCTTTGATAATTTCGACCTGCAGCCCGCAGGCCGCGAGCGCCGCCTCAAGCTGGCGATTGTCCGCCGCCAGATCGCCGGCCGTTTTAAGGCTGTTTCCCGGCACCGGGCAGCTTGTCACGCGCGGACATCCAGTCCAGATAATCTCTGGCGCTGGCGAAGGCGGGGCGACTGTGCAGCCGGATAATGTCGTCAGGCAAAGCAGCAGCAGACCAGTCACGCAGTATCGGGTTCGCATCGGTTTCTCTCTGTATGTGCATTTCACGGTTCAGCGCGGCCGTGCTGGCGCGCCCCTGCATCAGCCGCAGCGCGGCCTCGCGTTTCTGGCTGGCCTTAGCATCAGCGTCCAGCCTGGCTATCGCCTTGTCGCGGCTCTCGATTCCCGCCGACAGCGTGCCGATGATGCGCTGCGCGCTGCTGAGATCCTCTTTTGCGACCTTCCACTGCCAGCCAGTTACGCCCAGCGCCAGCAGCGCCACGGCCAGCAGCCCCGCTATCAGGCGCGTCATTTCACACCCCGCAGGCAGTACGCCTTTTCCGCCGCGCGGCGGTTTTCCAGCCCGCGATTGCGCGCGCCGTTGACGTACACCCAGCGCGGCAGCTCATTGCAGGCATCAGCCCAGCGCTGCGCGTTGATGTGCCGGGCAAAGGTCGAGCCGCAGGCCGCGCGCACGCCGACGTTGAACGCAAAGGATACGGTCGCGTCGTAAACCGGTTGCGGCATATCAACCGGCATGCAGGCTCCGATCCCGCGTTCGACGCGCATCACGTCATAAACGAGATTAACCGCCGCCTGCCGCTCGCTGACCTGGCTGCGCGGCGTCACGCCTTCTGTGTGACCAATGCCGTTCGTCCAGACTCCGGCGCTGCACTGATACGGCGACGAGCGGCATCCTTCTGCGTTGGCGATAAGCGCCAGCCCTGCCTCGGAGGTTTGCAGGGTTTTGAACTGGGGCAGCAGCGCGGCGATAGCCAGCACCGCCACCACGGCGCAGCGCTTAGCGGTCTGGCTCAAGGCTCACCCCCCGCATGCGCTGCTGCAGCTCGTAGGTTTTGCGGCGGTAATGCCAGTTAATAAAAAACGTCGCCACGTTAATGACAACCGTGATAACGGCCACGCCCGAACCGACCATAAAGGCGATATCCTGTGGCGTATGACGGCCGAACCACATCAGAATCAGGCCAATCAGGTAATTGATCACAGAACTGATTTTTTCCATTTTTAGTCCCACAGGTTCACGCTTTCACCCGTTGAAGAGTCCGGCAGGTCTGGCAGCGTCACCTCGCAGCCGTGCGGCAGCACAGGCCCGCTTTCCGCAAGGCCCGGATTAGCCGCATAAACCAGCTCGACCGCCTGTCCCGTTCGCCCGTAATAGCGCTGGCAAATTTCGTCAACGGTATCGCCCTGCTGCGCGTAAACGTTCATCACAGCAGATCCACAATGCAGCCGGGCTTACCGGCGATGCGGCTGATACTGAATCGCGCGTCGCGCCAGTATTCGTCGGCGCTCGCCTCAACCTCGCCCGCCTTTTTCGTGCCGCTGGCGTCATAGCCGCGATAGCGCTCGACGATGGTTGCGGCGGTCAGGGCGCCGACGGCGGCAAGGTATGCCGTGACCTTTTCGCTTTCGCCGTCGAGTGATTCCGCAGGCACGTCAGCCAGCGCCTTATAGCCCGCAGTCGTCTGCGCGGCGCGCCAGTCGTACAACTCGGCGTTAACTTCTGAAATTGCCGTTTTCACGGCCAGACGCAGGCGCTGCGCCGTGACCGTTCCCTCATAGCGCAGCGACTCGCGCAGCTGCTGCAGGTCAACGTCAGGCCAGAAAAACGTATTCTTTACCGGCGGCTCGGCAGTCTCTGCCGGTCGCGGGGCGGGGATAACAACCGTGTTATTCATAATCGGCCTTTGAAATAGGTGGGCGGTGGAGGTCGGCGCAGACACTGAAAGTGCGTTGCCGTCCTGCCGCCCGTGCGCGGGGTCGCGTTCGGTCAGCGGCTGGCGATAGCCTGCTTTTTCATCGCCGCTCCCAGCCGCTCAATGTCTTTTTTGACGCCGCAGCCGTCGTGCAGCTGCTGCGCCCGTACAAGGTGGGTCATCGCCTCCGAAGCCCTGCCCGCATCGCGAAGCACATACCCGGTTATCTTGTGCAGCTTGGCGCGCACCTGATCGGGCATGTCTTCGGATTCCGTCATCGCAATCGTTGCCAGCAGCGGGCCAACATCGACCGGCTCTTTTGCCGTCCAGGCTCGCGTTGCCGCGCTTGCGACTTCCTCAGCCAGCAGATACGGCAGGCTGGCGCGCTTGAAGCCGTCAGGCGAGACAAGACCATGCGCCAGCGCGTACCGGGCGATTTCCAGCGCGCCGGTCACATCGCCCGCATCGAGCCGCCAGATCATGACGGTCATCAACACGGCATCCTGTGCGCCTTTGCCTTTCTCCAGTACGCCGGATACCCACGGCACGTACTCAGGCAGCAGCTGCCGCTTCATTTCCGCCTTGCGCTCGTTGGAGTGCACTTTCTTCAGGCGGCGCTTGTCGTCGTTCAGCTTGATGAGCATCTGCTCATAGCCGCTGGCGTGGCGCAGCGGGTTGTCGGCGTTCTGCGAGGCTTCAATCGCCTCCTGGCGCATGCGGTGACGTCGGGCAGGGCTTAACATGCGTTACGCCTCCGGGGTTGCCGGGGTTTCTACAGCCGCGCTGAACTCACCGACCTCGATGTTTTCAACCAGGCAACCGGCCGCGTAATCCTCGATCACGTAGTCCTCGTTGATGGACTCGTAATTTTCGATGCGGTCGCGCTTCGGCACCTCGTCAATCAGGCGGCGGTGCGTGCCTTCCTGCCAGTAAATCGACAGGTTATCCGGGCGGGTAATCATCAGCGCATTTGCCGGAAAATACGGCACGCGCACCGCTGGCAGGTTGCCGATGCGTTTCTGGCTGACGATGAGATCGGCGGCCAGCTGCTCGGTGTTGGCCTGCGACTGATTGACGATCGGGAAGTATTTGTCGGCCAGCAACTGACGGCCCACGATAACAACCAGCTCCGGGTCTTCCTGATACCACGGCTCGATCAAAGTGTTGGTTGCGTCCATTACCAGCGCGTCGAGGTTGGCGTAGTCGCCACCTTTGCCGACGCGGATTTTTGGAGACACTACGGCGCCGCTTTCGTCGGTGATTTTGCTCATCACACGCTCAGGCGCATCGTTACGGTACTTCTGCAGCCAGCCGACGGCCACGTCCTGCAGCATCGGGAACTTCAGACGGTTGGAGGTTTTTGCACGCTCTACACCGTTGAAGCCGATCATGATGCGGTCGAGCGCCTGGCGCTTCACGATGGCGTCACGCAGGCGGGCCTGAAAATCTTCATAGCGCGCCCACAGGTCGAGTGTGTTGTAGCGGATATGAAAGTCATAGTTGACCTGGACGCACTCATAACCCTGCTTATCCAGCGCGGCAAAGTCAGCGGTTTCGCGCTCATCGCCGCCTGCCGTGTCGGTCGTGCTGGCAATCGAGCCGGACACGCCGATCCCGATTTTCTCGCCCTTCATTTCTGACACCGGCACGATGTTGACGCGGGTCAGAAAGGCAGACGACTCCTGCACGCGGTTCATCAGGGTCTGCGTGACCGACGGCTCTACGGTGAACTTTTTGTTCATGTCGTCGGTTTCCACGCCGTTCAGCTCGGCGAGGCGGGTCATAAACTGGTTAAACTTGAAGCGGGTATTCTTGCGCATTGGCGTTCCTGTTTATCTCTGTGTTGGGTTTTAACGTTCAGGCCACGCCTGATTAACAGTCGGTCTGGGCGCCGGACTTCGGATCGCTGCCGGTTGACGCCGGACGGCGGGTAAAGCTGCCGTCGGTCTGCGACAGCTGCCCTTGCAGCTCTGCGAAAGCGGCGCGGTCTTCCCCGGCCTGCTGTTCGATGGCTTCCAGACGCTCGTTAACTGACTGCTCCAGCGCAGACAGCTTCTGCATCTGGCTCTCCGCGTTCAGCTGCACCTGCTCGGCAACAACTGTTACCGCTGCGCTGACATCGGCGAATTGTTCGCTGTCAGTTTTTTTCCTGGCCGAGAACATGGCGGCAATACGCTCCAGCAGTTTCGGAGCTGGATCGGCAACCTCTTCAAACTCGATCACGGTTTCTTCAGCGGCGGTGAACAGGTTGCCTTTGTCCTGCTTGCGCGACGCCAGCGGGTTAACTTTGGCCGTGGCGCTGAAGCTCAAAATTTCTGTGCCGAGGCTCGCCGGGTCGTCGGTCACAGCCAGACCAACCAGATACGCCTCGCCCGTGTCGGCGAACTCAGGTTTAACTTCGATGGAGGTATAGATTTTCTGGCGCGCCCTGGTCAGCTCGACCAGCTCAGGCGTCGGATCAATCCATCCATACAGCGCCAGCTTGCCCTTGAGCGGGCCGTCGCCGATTTCTTCAGCCTCGACGGCGGTCACGTCGCCGAAGCGGCGGAAAGTGCTGTCAGCGGCATAGCCCCGGATATGCTCCATGTTGACGCGGGCGCCATACATGTTCGGGTCGTAGTTTTTCGCCATCTGCGAAATCCAGTCGCGGGAAATCACGCGGCCGTCAGTGGTTGCGCCTTCAACTGCGATACGAAAACGCTTTGATTTGATTGCTGCCATTAATCAGGCTCCGGTCAGGGTGTTGGGTCGGTTCGGGGCCAGTTTCCCCGCAGCACCTCAATCCCTCAACGAATGCCAGACCGCTGATGCATCAGCAAACAGAGACAGCAGGCGCGCCATTTTCGGCGCCGGTAGCCTTGCTGCATGAACATGACACCGACCACCATCATCAGCGATCCGCGCCGTCAGGCCGCGCTGCTTTACTGGCAGGGTTATTCCGTGCGCCAGATTGCGGAGACGCTCAAACAGAAAACGCCAACCGTGCAGAGCTGGAAGCTGCGCGACGCGTGGGATGACGTTGCGCCCATCAGTCGCGTGGAATCCAGCATGGAAGCCCGGTTGATTCAGCTCATCATGAAAGAGGTCAAAGGGAATGGTGACTACAAGGAGATAGATGCGCTCGGCCGTCAGATTGAGCGCCTTGCCCGCGTTGAGCGCTACCGCAGCAGCGGCAACGAGGCGGACTTAAACCCGAACGTGCGCAACCGCAATAAGGGCGAGCGCCAGCCGCCGGCTAAAAACGTTTTCAGCGATGAACAGACGGAGAAACTTACCGGGCTGTTTATGGATGGCTGCTTTGAGTATCAGCTCAACTGGCACAAGGCCGGATTAACTCATCGCATCCGCAACATTCTGAAGTCTCGCCAGATAGGCGCGACGTTCTACTTTGCCCGCGAGGCGCTGATAGATGCGCTCACCACCGGCCGCAATCAGATTTTTTTGTCAGCCAGCAAGGCGCAGGCGCACGTCTTTAAAAACTACATCCTCGACTTTGCCCGGCAGGCAGACGTTGACCTGAAAGGCGATCCCATCGTGCTGCCAAACGGCGCGCGGCTGATATTCCTCGGCACGAACGTGCGCACCGCGCAGAGCTATACCGGCAACCTGTACCTGGATGAATATTTCTGGATCCCGAAATTTCAGGAGCTGCGCAAGGTCGCCAGCGGCATGTCACTGCACAAGAAATGGCGCACCACCTACTTTTCTACACCGTCGAGCCTGTCACACAGCGCCTATCCGTTCTGGTCGGGCGCGCTGTTCAACAAAGGACGCCGCAGCAAAGATGACCGCATAGAGATTGACCTCTCGCATTCGCACCTGGCGAAGGGCGCGCTGTGCGGTGACGGCCAGTGGCGCCAGATTGTCACGGTTGAGGACGCGCTGACCGGCGGCTGCAACCTGTTCGACATTGACCAGCTGCAGCTGGAGTACAGCCCGGCGGAGTATCAGAACCTGCTAATGTGTGAATTTGTCGACGACGAGGCGAGCGTGTTCCCGTTTGCCGAGCTGCAAAGCTGCATGATCGACAGCCTGGAGGAGTGGGAAGACTTTAACCCGTACCTGCCGCGCCCGTTTGCTTACCGCCCGGTCTGGATCGGCTATGACCCGTCGCACACCGGCGACAGTGCAGGCTGCGCCGTCATCGCGCCGCCGGTTGTGGCGGGCGGTAAGTTTCGCGTGCTGGAGCGCCACCAGTGGCGCGGCATGGACTTTGCCGCGCAGGCGAAATCCATTGAGGACTTAACGAAAAAGTACACCGTGGAATATATCGGCGTTGATGCAACCGGCATCGGGCAGGGCGTCTTCCAGCTGGTACGCCAGTTTTACCCGGCGGCACGCGAAATCAAATACTCGCCGGAGGTGAAAACCGCAATGGTGCTGAAGGCAAAGGACACCATCAGCAGCGGGCGCCTTGAGTATGACGCCGGGGCGACGGATATCACGCAGTCTTTTATGGCGATCCGCAAAACCATGACGGCCAGCGGCAATCGCTCAACCTACGAGGCGAGCCGCAGCGAAGAAGCCAGCCACGCCGACGTTGCCTGGGCAATTATGCACGCCCTCTTAAACGAACCGCTTACCGCAGCCAGCGGCGGCGCCAGCCCCTCAATTCTGGAGTTTTACTAATGAGCAAACGCAGGGGCCGCAAGGCCCATACCGCCACCGCGCAGCCGGCACAGGCAACCGCACCACAGCAGCACGCCGAGGCGTTTACCTTCGGCGAGCCAACGCCGGTCATGGACAAGCGCGACATTCTGGATTACGCCGAGTGCATCGGTAACGGGCGCTGGTATGAGCCGCCGGTCAGCTTTCACGGGCTGGCGAAAAGCCTGCGCGCGGCCGTTCACCACAGCTCGCCGATTTACGTTAAGCGCAACATTCTGGCCTCAACCTTCATTCCGCACCCGATGATGAGCCAGCAGGAATTCAGCAAATTTGCCCTGGACTATCTGGTTTTCGGTAACGCCTTCGCGGAGATGCGCCGCAACGGGCTGGGCAAGCCGCTGCGCCTTGAGACGTCGCCGGCTAAATTTACCCGCAAGGGGATCGCCGACGGGGTTTACTGGTTTGTGAACGACTGGAAGGAGCCGCACGAATTTTCCGCCGGCCGCGTGTTTCATCTGCTGGAGCCGGATATCAATCAGGAGCTGTACGGCCTGCCTGAATACCTCAGCGCGCTTAACTCCGCCTGGCTGAATGAGGCGGCGACGCTGTTCCGCCGCAAGTACTACCAGAACGGGGCGCACGCCGGTTACATCCTCTACATGACCGACGCAGCGCAGAGCAGCAGCGACGTTGACCGGATGCGCCAGGCGATGCGCGACACGAAAGGGCTGGGCAATTTCCGAAACTTGTTCATGTACGCACCGAACGGCAAGCCGGACGGCATCAAGATTTTGCCGCTCAGCGAGGTGGCGACGAAAGACGATTTCTTTAACATCAAGAAGGCCAGCCGCGACGATTTGCTCAGCGCGCACCGCGTGCCGCCGCAGATGATGGGGATTATCCCGGACAACTCCGGCGGGTTCGGTGACGCGGTGAAGGCATCGCAGGTGTTCGTGCGTAACGAGCTGACGCCGCTGCAGGAGCGGATGAGGGAAATTAACGACTGGATTGGTGAGGAAGTGATTGTTTTTAGAAGTTATGAATTAACCGCAGCATGAAAAAAGGGTTCACCATCTGGTGAACCCTTCAACTTTAGTCAATCACATCAAACTCATTGTGCAGACTAAAAAGCTCTCTCTGAGAAGTAGACGCATACCCGGAAATCTTGCACAACAAACGATAGTTATGCGGTGCATCGTTGCTAATTTTCTCAACCGCAAGCGACACTGACTGAGGGTCATTAAGCAGCAGGCTTTTGATTAATTTGGCAAAGTATCTCGGGCAATATCCTACAATCTCAGCAGGTTGATCAGCTCGAACCACTACGGCTTCAGAATCAAAAGCGTTTTGCAGATCTAAACTCAGTTTCAGCATCTCACCCGGTTTCAATTTAGAAACTCGTTCGTTCGCACTGTCGGTAAGATAACCAAGGCCATGAAGGAAGAAACAGTGCTCAAAGCTGCCGTCTTCTTCTAGTTCGATTTTTTTAAAGATTTGCAGATTGTCGGTGCTTCGCATGCCACCCGTGCGGGCCAAAATATCAATGGGCTTAGCTTTTTCATCCTCAAAACCTAACCATGACATGAAGCGAGGATACTCTGGTCGTCTTGGAGAAAGCAGGCGGTTTTTGAACAAAGGGAATAGTTCCTCTGATACATAGGTCTCGCTTACATCTTTCATCCCGCTAAATTTAGTGAATTTAGGCGATGATAGCGCCCCTTTTGTATATTTGAAGACATAACCCGATTTACGCGCTTGCAAATTACCCACAACATGCCAGGCGCGAGTATCTGGTTCCTGCCAGGCAACATAAACTGAGTTAGTGTTATTCATCTTCTAAAAGCCTTCTTCTGTTTTCCACAACCATCAAGGCAGCAAACTCTCGGGCACTTTCAGAAATGCATTCTGAAGGCACGTCGTTGAAAACCTTAGCTATGGATTCTTCCGACAAACTGTGCAGCCGAGAAACCCAGTGTTGGCTAGCTGCTTCTCTGCCAACGACAGATTGCCTGTATGCATCAATGGTAAGCAGCGGTCTTTTGTCTGTTTTTATTTTGAAAAGTTCAGACCTTGCTTTCCTGACAAAACAGGGTATCTGACGGTTTTTATCGCGACTGCTAAGTCGTTCTTGACGCTCAGCGTCAACCATCTCTCTACCTAAACTGGCTGCATGATCGTATGTAGGACATAAGAATTGTTCTCCAGTTTCATTATTGAGCATGATAGCCCAATTTTCATGATGCCTGTCTTGGTTACTTATCAATGTATCGAGCATAAGATAACCGCAAAAAACATCAGCAGCATTAAGACCGGCAAGATCATAAGGGCTAACGGGAGGCTTTACTGCATCCCTATCTAAGCAAGCCAGAACTCTGCTGACGGTATGCTCCCTTACACGAACAGGCTTCTCGTCGTCCTGTATGGGTTGAGGATAATCGGTCGAAGTACTATGTAATACCTCATTTCCCATCACCATACGAAACTGCTTAGGAATCATGTTTGGCGACATGATTCCGAGTCGGCCATGTGCTTGCGCCAGTTCATACTCAGCATGCGGGATACCTAATAAATGACACAACTCTGCCGCACATTTTTCAGACCAATGCTCACCCGTATTTTCTCGTGAGTATTTGAACAGCCACGGATTATTTTCATCGCCGTAAGGGAACCAAAACTTCTCTTTTGTCCCTAACTGCTCAATGTCGTTAGCTACGGGTGTTATCTGAATGAAATCATATGGCATTAGACGTCCCTGCATGCTTCATCTGAAATTGAGGGCCGTCATTTTACATTCAACCAGGATAAATCCCAACCGGTATGACTTTAGCACAATACTGTTTTTATATACAGATGTCGACGCCTTGATTTCAACCAAAATGCACGCGCGCTCAGACGCATTGTGCGGGCTTTTCCCGTTTCGCCCCCCTGTGATTTGCCCGCAACCGCTGCGCCCGCCTCCGTGGCGCTGGCGCATCCTCCGCATACATGTTTGCACCCCTCGCGCGCAATGCTATCCCCGCCACGCCTGCCCGCTTTGTGCATCGCTTTTAATGCAGTTGCATCAGACAAAAAAAACGAGGCCAGCACTGGCCCCGTCGCATGTTTTCAGCTGTGGTAATCGCATGCAGATCCATGCACGTTATGCATGCATAGCTCACTGCAGCTTAAAATCGTCTGCCGACACCGGCTTAAAGGTGCTCTTTGGCTCCAGGCTATTTAGAAAAAGGATACCCTGGTGAAGCGAAACGGGCTGAGGCAACTCAATGATGAAAACAAAATCGTATGTCCGGCCGAGCCAGTACCCGCCGCCGCTTTCTTTGGATCTTTGAAAAAAGACCCATTCGCCCGGCGTGTAATAAGTTAGCGACTCGCCACGATGCACGATTTTGAATTTATCTGCACTTTTAGCCATAGCCTAACGCCTCGCAATGCTCGTTGTTCAACTCTGCCGCCGCCAAAATCAAGCTTTTGACGTTGGCAGAGTTATCTCTATCAGCCAGCTTTCATCTTCCCACACGTTCTGCAACAGCTCGCTCACGCGTCTTCTGTCCTCATCGAGCTTTAAGTCCGGCATTTCTATTCTTGTATGATTACCTTGGCGCACTTGCACCTCGGCGTCGGGGAAAAGAGCGCAAACGCGGCGGCTAACCTCTGCATCAAAAGCATCTATTACTGGCTGGCTTATCTTTTGATTTTTATCGAGCATGATTTCTATTCGCATACAGTCGTAATCTCGCTCGTTATTCTTCAAACGGCACGGCCGAAAACACCACCGAAAACTGCTTGTTAGTTATCGAGGTGTTCCGCGCTATCTCAGCAATGAGATTTAAAGCAATCACTCTATCCCGCTCTCTGCAGATCCCTTCTGATGTAAGCCTCGCTATCAGCTCTACACGCTCAAGCATTACCCGCTCTTTTAAAACGTTATCCATGCGCCCTCCCCTATAAATATACTGTCTATTTATACAGTAGCACAGGCTCCAGAATCTTCGAAAGAAAAATGTCTCACTAAAAAGCACTTTTTATCTACCTGATATAGATGTGTTTTATTGATTTCTCACCTCTGTCGCCTAAAACCGCATTTACATCAAACTTTTGTCAATGCTTTACCAAAACACCCCTTCAATCAGGCTTTGTTAGACCTGACCAATTCGGCGAGTCTGTTAAATCTTTCTAATATTCCTGCCTTATCGGCCTTAACTTTTGGCCGGAACAGGTCGCCATAAGCCGAGCTGCGGAACAGGCGGCCGCCGATTTTGGTCTGCGTGCCACCAATCAGGCGCACGGCCAGCCCGCGGCTGATGGTTTCACCGCATAAATCCTTCACCTGGCCTATCACGTTATCGCACGCGGCCTCGATTTTGTCCGACCGCCTCAGCTGCAGGTGACGCTTTTCTGGCTCCTGCGCCCTGATCCGGCTCAGCAGCTGCCGCCGTTCTCTTCTGCTCATGCCGTCCAGGTCGATATTGTCGAAACTTTCCGGCGGGTTCGAATCCTCAGATCTCAATCCCCCCGTACAGTTATTGACAGAACTCCGAGAGGACGCGGACGCGTCCTTAAATTCAAAACCCAAATCAACGGCACGTTTCGGCACAATCTTCCACTGTGCGAGACGGGTGAGGATCGGCGTATCTTCGCCAACTTCAGTTGCATAAACGCCCTTAATGCGCACGGTTTCCTCGCCGTACTCGTTCACGTCTTCGCTGGCCTGATACCAGGTGCGCACGGCCAGCTCGTCGCGGCGCACGAACGGGCCGCCTTGTGCGTTAACGTATCCTGCCCAGTCTCCCGCGTCGGCGGCGTCATGCGCGGCCGCAAACTCAACGCTGAGGCCGTGTGCGGTATCGCTGTCTGCCATGCGGCGCAGCTCGCGGTAAACCGTCACCGGCGCGCCGCCCACAAACTGGAATTGCCGGATGTGCCAGCGGGCCGCCCAGGCGGAAACGGCCGAGGCGGTTTCCTTCAGGTCTTTGCCGCTTTCGTCGTCCGTCTCGCCGTCCAGCGCGTAGCCGTCGATATTTTTGGAAATGTACTTAGCGACGTAGCCCGTCGCGCTACCCTTCTCCGGGTCGATAGCCTCCGCATGAAAGCGGGCCTTGCGGGCCTTGTCGGTCGTCAGCTCGCTACTGTCTTCCTGCCATGCGTAGTCGCGCATAATCTCGCGCACGCGCTCAACCTGTTCGGGACGCATGAACATCAGCATGTGCCAGTGCGGGGTCGCGTCGTGATGAGGCTCGGCAACGCGGATCCCGAAGATACGGATTTCCTCACGGTGCAGCTTGGCGCGAATTTTTTGCCAGACGCTGCAGAGATAGCGCTGAGTGTCGGCAGGGCTGGCGCCGTTCCATTTGCGGTTGCGATGACCGCTTTTGATTGTGGCGTGATAGCGCGCCGGGGCGGTCAGCGTGTAGAACTCGCCGATAAAGCCCATCTCGTTGCAGATGTTTTCGAAGCCGCGAATACGGGTCATCAGCTCGCAGCGGCGGATCGCCGGGTTGGCTACGCTGCCGTCGTACTTCTCGATCAGGCTGATGCGGTTGCCTTCCTCGTCTTCCAGCTCCATGCCTTTCAGAAACTCACGGGTGCGGCGCTTCTGCTCGCGCCACTCGGAGACGGTCATGCTGCTGGCGTAGGGGGTATGCTTTTTGCTGACGTTAGCCAGGGCGATCTGCAGATGCTCACGCCATGACGCGGCGACGCGGCGCAGGCGGCCTTTCCACCACTTCTCGGTCTGCATGCGCATGATCGCCGGGGTCACTTCCTCCGGGTCGAACAGGCGGGACGTGACCTTTTCCCACAGCGGCGGCGTCTGGCTCAGCTCGCGGGTGATAGTGGCGGCGGTCATGTAAACGCGGTGCGTATACCGGTAATCCGACTCGTCGCTGGCCTGCGCGTGCGCCTGGACTAATTCAGCCAGGATGAAATTAGCCACATCCCCGGCCAGCAGATCGACGTCAGCGCGCGCCATATCCGGCAGGCGGTTAAAGCGGCGCATCAGCTCCCACAGCGTGCCGGCCGCGCTGGCCGCGCCAGTCTGTTGCGCGGCATTGCCTGCAAGCAGGTTAAACGTGCCGCTGCTCATTTCGCCGAGGCGGTACTGCTCACTGACGCATTCAACGCGTGGCAATGTGCGCTCAACAAAGGTTTTTGCTAAGTACGCATTGGCACGGGCAATGCCCTGGGTCTTTTCAAGCTCGCTGACGCGGCGCTTAACGTCGAGCTGGATCAGCGTCGGCTGCTTTTCCAGTAGCTCCTGTGCACGCGCCAAAGCCGCAATCATCTGACTGCGGCTGTGCATTTCCTCATAGGTGGGATATGGGCTGGCGATGGCTTCCCGTGGAGCATTCCACGGGTAAGCGTATTCCTGAATCATTGAACCGCCTGCACTTCTGCAGACCAGCCAGCGCCTGCCGCCGGATCAACACTGACAAATACTGCGCTCTCCTGCGGACGGCGCACGGCGATGATTTCCGAGGCTCGCTTGCCCTCACCGGCGGCAACGCCAACCGAGCGGGCTACGCTGATTTTGGTAATGTCGAAATCGCGCAGGATGCTGCGGGTGTAGAAGGTATCGCTGTTTGAAACGACAACCGGACAGCGCTCCGAGACGCCGAGCAACATGCTGACAAGATCGTGATGCTCATCCTTGTCAAAGCCCGCCGAGTGATAGTCCGAAAACGTCCCGTCATACGGCGGATCGCAGTACACCACGTCGCCAGCTTTAGTCAGGCGCAGCGTCTCGCGGAAGTCAGCGCAGATAAACGTCGCACGCTGCGCCTTTTCCGCGAATGCCTCAATCTCAGCCAGCGGAAAATAGGGTTTTGCATAATTGCCGAAAGGGATATTGAACTCGCCGCGACGGTTGTAACGGCACAGGCCGCGATAGCCGTTGCGGTTCAGGTACAGGAAGTGCGCGGCGCGCTCCAGCAGGGGCAGCGCCGGGTTGTGATTAAACGCCTCCCGTACAGCGTAATAGCTTTCCCCGGTCTGGTTCTGATTGAACAGGCTGGCCGCCACAACGATAAAGGGGCGGGCGTGCTCTTTTATCTGGCGGTACAGGTTGATCAGGTCGGGGTTGATATCCGCAACCAGATAGGAGGGGTAATCGGTGCTCATCATTACCGCGCAGGAACCGGCGAAGGGCTCGACCAGCCGATCACCTGCTGGCAGGTGCGTCAGCAGCTCCGGCATTACGCGGGACTTGCTGCCTGCCCATTTGAGGATGGTGCTCATGCCGCACCGCCTTTTGAAACTTTCGCGTACCGTTCAGCCATGTCCTGACAGCTGACGCACCGGGTAACGCCACGCACGGCGCGGCGGCGCTGTTCCGGGATCGGGGCGTCACAGTCTTCGCAGAATGAAGCCGCAACGCTGACCGGGCGGTTAACTACGCTGGCGATGTTACGTGCCAGCAGCTCTTCGGCGCGTGCCTGCGCCATGTCCATTGAATCGGCCATTAGTGCAGCTCCTGTGATTCGTTCTGATAACGCTCTGCCTCGCGGCGGATCAGGTCGGCAGCTTCGATGCCGGAAAGCCCTCGCTGATGTACGTGCAAGGCCAGCTCAACAAGGCGCTCAGACACGGCCAGCGCGCGGTCTTTGCGCTCTTCAATGCGCGCCCTGGTGATGACTGCGGCCAGCGCCTCGGTATCAGCATCAAAATTAAATTTCTCGATATTTCGCATTTCACTTTCTCCAGAATTTAGGCAAAAGAATGCCCGGCGGGTGTACGCCATTTATTTGCTTGGGGTTAATTAATTAGGCAGAGCCATTCGCTTCGGAAATAAACTCACGACTGCTTTTAGATGATTCATTGCACGAATAAGCGCCGCTCTTTCATCAGTAGTCAGTTCACTAAATTCAGCGGCGTGCCTGTCTTTACCGATGTTTGCCAGGAAGAGAATCGCGCTCAGTGCGCGCTTGTTGTCCTGATAATTACTGTCTTTCACATCGCGCATTTCAGAAAAGAAGCGAGCCATGTCTTTTTCACAGTTGCCGCCCATCAGCTGCGCGCGGATTAAGGCAACGTGATTCAGCGCCGAAACCCGTTGGCCGGCAGTAAGCTCGACCAGCATTGAATCGCCTTCGATAGCCATGTTTTACCTCTTTGCTCTTTTACCTGTACCTGCTGGCTCAGTACCGGATGCCAGCGCTTACCGTTCTCGCCCATAATCCAGCCATGTCCGTATGACATTGACGGACTCTGGCGCTTGAGGCGTGCCGCAAATGAAATCATCGTGCGCCCTCAGCTGATGCCAATCGAAGCACCTAGCCCGCTGATAGCGTCAACGGTTGAGGCTAAAGTCGGGTTAGAGTGAACGCGATTCTGCACGGCCAGCGCGGCCAGCATCATGCAGCGGATCCCGGTATTGGCAGCTTCAAGAATGCCGCGACGGCAGGTTGCCGTAATGCGCTCCGGGTTCGCGGCGTTAGCGGCCATATGCCCGACTTCGGCGGTCGCCTTCAGCACATACGCCGGAAACTTCTCTTTTGCCAGCTCATTAACCGGCACGCACGGCAGACACTGCAGCTGCGCCAGCATGCCGTCCATCAGCGTGGCGTCCTCTGTCAGATCGGTGAGCAACAGCACTTCAGGAACGGTCAGCTGATGCACCTGCTCCGGGTTAAGCTTGTTGCGCAGGGTCTGCACTTTCATACCTGCCCGCTGCGCCAGCTCCGTCATGTTGTGCGTGAGTGCAAACTTGCGGCAGGCGTCGTCATAGTGGTTATGGGTGGAAGTCTTAAAATCAAACATGTGCGAATCTCCCTATTCACTTAATGTGAATTAGCCGCCAATAATGAGCTGGAAACGGGAATGCCCGAACGCCTTACGCAACTGCTCTTCTTTCCAGCGTGCGTAATAGATACGGATCGGCCCGCCTACTTTCTTACAACCTTTGCGGATGGTGCGCGGCTCGATAGGCAGTTGCGGGTTGTCGCCGGTAGTCCAGCGATAAACAGTGCGACGGGATACGCCTTCCAGCTCGGCAAACTGCTCGGCAGTGACGATCGGCGCGGGAACTTTGATGATTGCGATTTCAGAAGCCATATTGCATGATTCCTTATTTGAAAGTTTAAGACACCGATTGCCATCTGTTTGCCAACGTTTGCCATCGGATGCCACCAACAAAACGAATCCTAATGCCAATTTTGGCATTGGTCAACATGGAAACTCCATTTATGGACTTTGAAAGCCAGATTTCTAACGAGGAAGTTTTAGACAGGATTTGCCAGGTGTATGGGTTCAACCAAAAAATTCAGCTCGCAAACCACTTTGATATCGCTGCAAGCACGCTGCAAAACCGCTATTCGCGCGGCAATATTTCCTATGATTTCGCAGCCCATTGCGCTCTAGAAACTGGCGTCAACCTCAAATGGATTCTGACCGGGGAAGGCCCGCAGAGAAACGACGATCGCTCAGCTTCATCTGTCCAGCTTCAGATGTTCACATTAAGTGAAGGCAGGCTTTCAGAAAATGGGATCCTGACGGTCGGCCAGGAACTTTTCGGTAAGACCTTGAAGAATGCCATGTGCGTCAGAAATGAAGGCAAAAGCTATATCGTTGAACAAGATGCACCTTTAGCTGATGGTAGCTGGCTTGTAGATGTTGAAGGCGCGGTGAGCTTAAGAGAGCTTACGGTGCTGCCCGGCAAGCGACTGCATGTAGCAGGCGGCAAAGTCCCTTTTGAATGCGGCATTGATGAGATCAAGCAACTGGGCCGCATTGTCGGTATTTATTGCGAGGTTGCCTAATGTCAGTTAGGAAATTGCCCTCTGGCGGCTGGCTCTGTGAGATTTACCACAACGGCAAGCGCACCCGCACCAAATTCGCCACCAAAGGTGAGGCAATCGCCTACGAGCAGCATAAGGTTCAGCAGCCTTGGCATGAGGAAAAAGAAGACCGTCGCACCCTTAAAGACCTGATCACAGCTTGGTATGGTGCGCACGGGATCACCTTAAAGGATGGTGAAAAGCGACAGAAAGCCATGAATCACGCCTTTGAATGTATGGGTGAACCACTGGCTAAAGATTTCGATGCGCAGATGTTTTCTCGCTATCGTGAGCGCAGATTGAAAGGTGATTTTGCTCGCTCAAATCGTGTAACCGAAGTTTCGCCGCGCACGCTTAATTTAGAGCTAGCCTATTTCCGAGCCGTGTTTAACGAGCTAAGCCGGTTAGGTGAATGGAAAGGTGATAATCCTCTAAAACACGTTCGGCCATTCCGCACCGAAGAATCCGAAATGGCTTGGCTGACTCATGAGCAGATTAATTGCTTGTTGTCTGAATGCAAAAAGAGCGAATACAAAGAATTAGAAGCTTTGGTAAAAATTTGCCTCGCAACTGGCGCGCGCTGGTCTGAAGCCGAGGGCCTGAGAAGAAGTCAGATCACTAAATACAAAATCACCTTTACAAAAACTAAGGGTCGAAAAAACAGGACAGTCCCCATCACTGAGGATATTTATAAAATCATCCCTGATAATAAGACCGGCAGAATATTCTTAGATTGTTACGGCGCATTTCGCTCAGCATTAGAAAGAACGGGAATTGAGTTACCTGCAGGCCAGCTTACGCATGTTTTACGCCATACTTTTGCAAGTCACTTTATGATGAACGGCGGAAATCTTTTAGTTTTACAGCGCGTTTTAGGGCATACAGATATCAAAATGACAATGCGCTATGCCCACTTCGCGCCAGACCATTTAGAAGAGGCTGCAAAGCTAAACCCGCTGGCTACAAGTGGCGGTAAAGTGGCGGTAGAGATGGTTAATGATGGCAAATAGAGGCTATCATTGTCACAATATGTTCCTGATTTTAAACGCAAACTATTGTTTTTCCGTTGCTTCGCATAGTTCTCATAATCGCTTGGTCGCTGGTTCAAACCCAGCAGGGGCCACCAAATTTAATGATTAAAATCATTCATTTAAGCCGCTTTTCCAGCGGCTTTTTTTGTAGCCAAAAAACTGCTTGGCAGCAAAATGACAGCAGTTTTTCTACAAACCGTCTTACACTGACCACCGTCACTAGTTCAAAAACAGGTTTTACTTTTCAAATTTTCATAACCTTAATGGCGAACAGATTGTTAAAGGATACTGCGTTCATATCATTGTGAGCCTAGTATCGAAATTTTAATCAACCCATGACGTAACTACATGTATTATTCATGAACGCTTTAATCCGTAGTTCTGAGAAATATATTTGAGCGCAAGGTCGCGTGCTATCTGACTATTTAGTATAAAACAATGGGCCTCATATGAAATCTAACGTAATCAAACCAATAGCTTTATCTAGATTTAATGCTTTAGCTACATACGCGAGAAATCCCCAAGTCAAATCACATTCAAAAGAGCTTGAATGGTTTGAAACACATGACATGAAGGTTTTAGGTGCTTTATTGATTGACACAATAGACAGTGATTATTTAGGTTTGATATTCTCTCGAGACCTTAATAAAAGATATCGCTTTATTAGCATGACAAAATTTGGTGAGGACAGAAATAAGACAAAAAAAGAACTAATAAAAAAAATAGAAGAACTGCATCCATCTGCTGATGAACTGGGGATTCAGGGTGACGAAACTAAAGAAACCATGGACTTTTTTATTGAAACAAAAAAGAAAAACATCAACTCAGATTTTTTATTGCTGATTAACTCATCAAATTACTCAGCAGCAAAAAACATAATTGAACCACTAATGAGATGGTATGTTGATATTGATGGAAACTTTGTTGAGCAATTTCAGACAACAGGTTTTAACCAAAGGATATGGGAACTTCTTCTCTTTTGCATCTTCACAGAAAATGATTGTGTTTTTGATAGTTCTTATAATGCTCCTGACTTTAATCTCCATTTCATTAATGGATTAATATCTATTCCTTTCGCAATCGAAGCAACGACAATCAACCGTCCAATAGATCGGGGAGGCAACCCCATTCCTATGCCTGAAATTGATATTTCTAACATCGAAGAGTACAACAACTTATTAATTAATTATTTCCCTACACGTTATTCTGGCCCACTGCTTGCTAAGCTCAAAAAAAAATATTGGAAGCAAGAGCATGTTTCAGGCAAGCCGTTTGCTATTGCTATAGCTGACTGTCAATTTAAAGGCGCTGGCAACATAAGTCATGATGCCTTACCTTTATATCTATATGGGTTTCAGCAAAAAATTGCAGAGAATGGAGTTGAAAACCGCATAGATATTGATTTTCATGTCTGGGGAACAAAAGAAGTCGCTTCAGGTTTCTTCAACTTTCCGGAATCAGAAAACATCAGTGCCGTGATATTCTCACCTGCTAGCGACATTGAAAAATTCAACAGAATGGGATTAAAAGATAAATTCAATAGTACAAAATATAAAATAAAGAGAACAATAAAAACTCCAAACGAAAAAACATGGGAAATAGAATCCATCACAAGGATAATCCCAACAAAAAATTATACAGAAAGTTGGGATGAAGGCTTAATTGTTTACCATAATCCAAATGCATTACACCCCTTCCCTAAAAATATATTATTTAATGCAGCTCACTATAGTGTTGTTAATGGGAAGCTAATTGTTGAATTTAATAGACTCCCTGTTATTGAAGATACGTCAGAAGTTCTAGAAAATCGTTTATGAAAATTTCCTCAACTTTTAAAACAATCCACTTTGCCACCTCATAGAAGGATTTATAGAGATTTCATTTCGATGTCGATGCAAAAGAAACTTAAAATTTGGCAAAATATTTTTGACAGTAAAGAGTAAAGAATAGATGTAAAATCATAGCCCGTGCAATACGGGCTTCATACTTGATATGTCAGCAATCAAAGCCACAATGGTTGCTGCTGGTTTCTTCCCGAATGCGGCGGCACAGGTTTAACGCTACCTGCTTCATAATGATCTCTGACACGGTTTCATGAGATTTAAACGTACAACTGCAATTGATGTTCTGGCACTGGTTATATCGTTCTTTGGTTGTTGCTGATACCTGAAAGCTGCTGCGGGTATGTGCGGCGTTCCCGCACAAAGGGCAATTCATCATAGCATCGTCTCCAAAACTCAACTGAGATAAACTATACTTAATCAAAAAATTATGAGATGTCACTAATCAATTTCAAATGAGTCTATTTTCACTTCAAGCTCGATACTGGTAGTAAATCCGTTATTAGCGCTCAGTCTGGGCGTCGATGTTATAATGATCCATTCTCCTGCATCTATCTGCTGCCTAAAGCCGCTGACCTTCACCGGCATTTCTGTATAGAGCTCCACGCGTTTTTTCACCAGCTGAATTGAGAACGTCGCTACACTGCGCTGCAGGCGTTCCCACTGGTGGCGGCAAAGAATGAGTTCCTGAAAATCAAAAATGAGTCACGCGATGACATGCTGGCCACGCACCGGGGGCCGCCGCAGATGATGGGCATTGTCCCGAACAACACCGGCGGGTTCGATTACGTAGAGAAAGAGTCATCCGGGTGTTCGTGCGCAATGAACTGATGCCGCTGTAAAAACACTTCGAAGAGCGGAATGCATGGCTGGGTGAAGAGGTGATCACATTCACGCTTTATATCTTTGACTTGGCCGAAGACACCCACCCCACCTGACATCTCATCACCCCCCTTCACCAGAGCGCCTTACCAGCATCCAGCGGGGCGCTTTTTTTTACGGTCTTGCATTGGTCCCGCAGTACCGACACGCCAGCGGCCCGGAAATTGCGCCGCAGAGTTTGACCACCAGCACCCCACAGCGCGCTCGTACCTCCGCCACGCGTGCCCGCTTTAGGTAATGGTTTTCATGCAGGTGCATGGTGTAAGCGAAAACACGTTAGTAAAGGCTTACAGAGATAAGAGGGGATCATCTGAATACAGGCCATTCCATGCATATGCTTGCGAAATCACACAAGATCAAAAGAGTAGTCTGCAGGATTGTGTATATAACACTTTTTGAAAGTAGTTTATTTTACTCAAGCTGAGATTGGCACTGAAACACCTTTAAGAGTGTCAGGTACTGTAATTTTCGGCGAGAATATCATGACTTCTTCTCCGGACTTTTTCTGTTGTGCAGTATATTGTAAGGAATATTCAATTCGGGGAAAATTGCTATAGATATTTTTGATTTCCTCTGCATTATCGTAAGAAACAAGCCAGTTTGGAAAGTTTATTTCCTTAAGTTTTTTCATGACAAGCACATGATCATCGTGATCGTAAAAATTACGATACAAACCTTGACCTTTAACATAATAGGGAGGATCTAAATATAAAAGAATTTTATCTTTATCGGCCTTACCAAGACTATCCATGATATTTAATCCCTCAAGGAAATCTATCGCATCCAAATTAGTAACAATAATTCTTTGATTATAATTCGCTATACTTTCAATTCTTGTTATTAAATCCTCACGATTAAAGCGCACATCCATCTTCCATTTTCCATCTTGTGCTTTTCCACCGATTACACCTGCTTTTAAAATACCAGAACGATTGGTCCTGTTTAAGAAGAATGCAGAAAAACCAACTTCAAGTTTTGAGAACTCTGAAGGATTAGATATAACATGCCGATGAAAGCACCATTCTTCCATATTAATTTTGGCCGTACTGATCAAATTGCAAAGATTTTCAGTATCATCGACCACTGATGACCAAAAAGAATAGACGGCAAAGTCAGCATCATTGATATAAATCTTACGGACATACTCTTCTAATAACAGCTCTAAGGCTACCCCAGCACCTCCAGCATATGGTTCAGCATAAGCTCCATCATTTAACATGTTTTGCTCAATGACATCTTTTAAAAAATAAGATAACTTTCCTTTGCCGCCGGGATATCGTAATGGGGTATAAAATTTCATGTCTACCTCTCAAGCCTGATCCCATACTATATCAAAATACAGACATCCATGTCTATATTTGTCTTAATTTTAATCGCCCCAGATCAGGCTAAGTAGAACTTCAAAATTATCCCATTCAGTATTGACAGCCTCTTTGGATAAAAGCAGATGAGGATTATGAACATACTGCTGTAACGAGCCATTATGCTTAGTGATTTGGCTTGAATAGGTTATTACTGCTGTGCATTGACTGCCTGTCATTTTTTTTGCATCACGAAGATAATTCGCGCACATTATAACTTTGTCGTGCAAGCCTGGATTCCTGTTTGTATCTTTTTGACCAATTTGATTGTCTTCTATAAAAGTAGTCACAGAAAGGTCGATAAATATATGTAATAATATAGATATTGCGTTAGGAGTAGAATCAAAGGTTAAATGGCTTTTGAGCTCATTAAAAATACGAGAGCACTTTTTATGCCCCCTAAAATTAAGTTTCACATAAGATGGTATTAAATTGTTTCGATCAATTTTTGGAGTGGCTTTATTCTTTCCTTTTTTCTTATCATCTGCATCTCCGTCAAATTTAGTTCTTGATTTATCTTTGTCTTCAGAAGACTCATCATTCTTTTCTTCTTGATGGACAAAAGAGCGGCCCTTGCTTTTTTTAATATCATCTGTATCTACAGGACTATCATCTTCGAAATCCTCTTCAACTGGTTCGGTCGAAAAATCAGGATTAGATTCAAGTAAACTCCAAGGTTTATTCAAAACGATATCAGATGCTTTAATGCTTTGTTCAATAATAAAATTGACCCTATCATCTTGGCTTCGAATTCTATTTACGGTGAAGCAAGGCCTTCCCTTTTCATCCTCTTCAATCATAACTGTTAAAATATTTTTAAGTTGAGACTGAAAGCGTTGATAAGATTGGAAACAATATAATATGCCATTGATGCTTTTTAAATTGAAGTAGTCACGGACTTTGAGATCGCCAAAAAGGCGAGTTATGTTTGTTATTCTTAATATTTTCTTTTTCTCTAAAATCTCTTTGAAATAATCAGAGTTTAACTCTAAAAAAGTAAATAATTGATTCCCAAATGACTGTTTACCATTTCTAGCCATATGCCTGGCTTTTTCAGGTGCTGTCCACTCAACCCTTCCTACTCCTCCATTTTGGCCGGTATGCTTTAAATTTACCCAATGTTCGTAATCGTCGTTATCAAAAACCACACAATTATCTATAATTTTTATATCTTTGGATTGAGTGATTTTAAGCTTTTCGAAAGCCTTCCTTGCTTTTTCATTGGGCGCGAGTTTAGGGGATAACAACAACTTGAGTGCAGTAACTCGTCGATTGCCTTCTGCTACCACATAGAAACCATCTTCATCTTCACTAGGATAAACCAAAACATTCTCAGATGGGTCCAAGCCTTTTGCAACGATATCCTTGGCCAATCGGTAGATGCGGTCGTACTGCAACTCTAACATTTTAGCTATAGCGTCGCGTTGGTTTTCAGCCGATACAGGAAAGCGAGAGTTGTCTACATCTAAAAGTAACTTATTGATATTCATTGATTTAATTTGATTCATCGAAACATCCTCTGTCGAATTATTGACGCCGAAAGAATATTTTTTATCATAATTTGCATACTAGCAATAGGGTTAAATATATTATCCCTTTTATGGTAAATAGTTCTCATTCCCATATATTTAGCACTTATTAGCTTGAAAATTCAGGCAGATAGTTTAAATTTTTAATAAATCTTGGTGACATGCTATAACCGCTAAACAAAAACATTTAGACAACGCTACTCATGCATTTTGAAAAGAAAGTTTATGATATTGCTATGGTCAAGGAATCAAAAGGCAGCTCAACTACGCGCCTATGAACTTCGCCGACCTAATTAAGAACAGCCGCAGTTTTTCATCGTTGAAAAAATCATCCTTCGGGAAAAAAAATATCCGACGTAGACGCCCCGGTAAATGATCTGATAGCTATTATCTTTGCCATCCATAATCTGACGCCTCGCAGGCTTGTTGCTCAACCCAGTAGGCGCGAAAAGCAAGTTTTAGCAGCCACCGGGTTCTCTCAATATACCACTTGTCATTTTTCCAGAAATTCTGGATGATTTCGCTAATGCGTTGTTTATCTTTGTATATGCTGAACCACTGCATTTCAATCCAGGACACGCTTCCCGGATGGACGCGAAAGGTAGTGGCGGGATATATGATAATGATCCCGGCTATGAATCTCTGCCTGCATAGCCTTGACTAACGCCTGGCTTAATTTCTGCATGATTTCAATTTGCATCACAATCTCCTTATTCAATAGGGTATAGTATTTCTTTAGCAGAATCCTGCCGAGTTTCTGAGTTTCCAATGCGGCAATATTGGTGAGTGCCAGTTTCAGGCCAGACAGCTTGCAGTTAGCAATCAGCGAAACCTCCGCAATAAACTGCGTGCACGCCATTTTTTATGCCTCTGGCTTGATTCCTGAGCCGTCATCCCTTCCAAATTTTACTGTTAATTTAAACAGTATCGCAGCATTTATAACTAGAGAAAAAAATGTATGAGCCAGATATTTTTTATTTCGCAGATACGAAAAAAGTTTCCTTCCTCACTCAAGCTATGCACGGTTGAGTGCAGCATATAATAGTAAGACTATCATTAGCCCGCTAATCACTAACTTTAGCTCGTTATTGATTGTTTTTAGTCGTGAAATCTGCGCCAATTGACCGAACTCGAACTCCAAGTTGCATACACGTTATAATGTATTCGAATCAGTTATCGCCAGCACTTCCAGCACTACAAGCCCCCCACCACCGTACACTTATCGCCAGAACTCCAAGAGGCGGCGCTGCCGCCATAAAAAACCCGCTTACGCGGGCTTTGCTTTTCAAACGCTTAAACACTCAGGCACGAACCTCAGCCTGCTTCTTCGCTATCTCCACCTTTTCGATTTTACCCGGCGTCACGATCATGCCGGTCACGCTCTCGTGCGTCTTAAAGGTGCAGCTGCAGTTGATGTTCTGGCACTGGTTGTAGCGCTCTTTGGTCTCGTTAGAGATGTAACGGCTACTGCGCGTGTGGGCAGCGCTCTGACACAGCGGGCAATGCATCATTTGTGAGTTCCTCAGTAGTTGACGCGATGATTATCACCCACATAACTCACAAAAAGCAAATTAATTAACTATTAGTTAGTTAATTCTCTCATATTCCACATCCGTGATATCGTTCTCCAGCTCCAGCGTCGTGGTAAATCCCTCTTTAACGTTCAGATTATGCGTCACCTTGCTGATCACCCAGGCGCTGGCGTCAATCACCGCTTTAAAGCCGCTGACCCTGACCGGTGTTTCAGGATAGAGATCCGCACGCCCGCTCGCCAGCTGAAAGGTAAAGTGAGCCGCGCCGCGCTGTTTCTCGTTCCACTTCGCCTGCGCCGCCTGAATCGCCGCCTCTTCGCTGTTGAAGACGTCTGGCAGCACCAGCAGGCTCTCTTTCGCACCGGAAAGATAATCCCCTTCCTGCTGACCCGTTAGCCGCGGCGCGCTTTGCGCATCAGGATGGGCAACCGCAGCCTCGTTCGTGGCCTTTGCCTTGCGCTGCATCTGCACCACATGCGTTTTCGCCTCTTTTGTTGAGAGCCATCGCGCCTGCACGCCGCTATAAGTGGTGCGATCGGCAACAGTAAAATTGTGTTTATCGCCATCCTGGCGCGTCAGCGTCACCGTGGGTATCGCGCCGCCGCTGGCTAACTGGCCGCTGCCGGGCCGCAAAAAAAGCAGCCGCCCCGCTTTGATAACCGCGACCGCGCCATAGCGTTGCGCCAGGCGAGTGACAAAGCTGGGATCGGTTTCGTGGGTCTGATCGATATGATCGATCTTGATCCCGGCGAACCCTTCCGCCATCTGCAAAATCAGCCCGCAGCGCTGGGCTATCTGCGTCACGATGCTGCCCAGCGTGGCGTCGTGATAAGAGAGGTCACGCGCCTTGCCCAGCTCCCCGCGAAAATCGACGCTGCGCGCCACAATGGTCAGCACATCGGGCGCGCCGCCGTGGCTCACCTGATCGACCGTAAAGTCGCCCTTGTTGTGCAGCTGGCCAACCCAGCCCAGGAACAGCGATACGACCGTGCCGCGCTGCGGCAGCTGCAGCAGGCCGTCGCTGTCGTCCAGAGCAAGGTTAAGCGTATCCGCTTCGAAGCCGCGATTATCGGTAAGCGTCAGTGAGATCAGCCGATCGCGCAGATTGGGCGTCACATCCTTGCTGCCGATCCACAGCATAAAATCGGGTGCCGGCCGGCTGCCCGCCTTAATCGCCATCGCGCCGAGTTCGCTCACAGTGAGAAGCCTCCCGCCGCCATGCCTGACGAGAGGTTGCCCGCCGCCGCTTCCGCCTTCGCCCACAGCGCGCTGCCCTGCGCTTTCAGGTCGCCGAACATTGAGACCAGCGACTCGTCGACGCGCAGCAGGTCGAGGGTAAAGGCAATCACGCGCGCGCTGCCGTCGGCGTAGAAGTCGCTGTGCGTGGTCTTAAAGCTCTCGATGACATACATGCCGTAGATGGTGCCGTCGCCGCCGATCAGCGGCCAGGCGCGTCCTTCGTCAGCCAGCAGCTGAAACGCCTGCGCCTTAACCGGACCGCCGGTCAGCTCGGGGCGCAGCTCGCCGCTCAGGGAGATTTTGTCGCTGCCTTTGCCGGTAAACTGCGCTGCGGCGCGCATGCCGACGCGGCTGTTGCTGGCCCAGTTCCAGCCGCTGCTGTGTATCAGCTGGTTATAGGGCAGCGTCTGCCGCATAAAGGGCAGCATGCCGTAGATCATCATCATGGATAAAATCCTCCTGTCATGGCGCTGCGCTGCCGGTTTTGCTGCTCAAACTGCTGCTGAGCAAAATGCTGCTGCACAACCCGTCCAATCTCATGAGCATCCATGCCGGCTGGCGCATTCACCGTGATATTGCTGGTGTAGGCGTTCTGCTGCGTCATGCTGCCTGCGGCGGGCGCGACTACCGGCCGGTAGCTCGGGCCGCCGGTCAGCAGGTTAGGTTGCAGCTCGCTGGCGGCGGCGTTCTCGACGGGCGCCGCGTCTGGCGGCAGATCCGCCTTCAGCTGTTTGCTTTTACTGCTGGCGATGCCGAGCTTGTTCAGCACCCAGTCGATACCGCTGGTGAGCTGGTCCAGCGCGTGGCCGGGGATCTTTAGCGCCTCGGCGAGCATATTGCCGAAGCTTTTCCCCATATCGCCGGCGGCGGCCAGCTGCTCCTGGGTCGCTTTCACCGGCTCCAGCAGCTGCGTAAAGCCGTTCCACACCGACTTAATCTTGTCCGTCACCCAGGCGAACACCGGCTGCAGCGGCGCAAAGGCGTCGCCGATCGGCCCCATCGCCGCGGAGAACCCCTGCGCGACGCCGCTAATAAAGGCGCTGATGGGCTCCCAGTACTGACGGATCAGCAGCGCGCCGCCGACGATGGCCGCAACGATAGCCACGACCGGCAGCGTGATAGCGCCGATGGCGGTGACGATCGCGCCGCCCACTACAGTGAACAGGCCACCGAGGATCTCCACCCCGGCCATAATGGCGCCAACGCCGCTGACCACCGGCCAGACCGCCATGCCGATAGCGCCCAGCGCGCCGACAAAGGTCAGCGCCACCGCCGCCGCCGTTGCGATGCCGCTCGCCAGCGTTGGGTTATCCTGCAGCCACTGATCGATGGTCTGCAGGAACTGCGTCGCCTCCTGCGTCAGCGTGCGCAAAGGGCCGTCGAGCGGCGCAAAAAGGTCAACGCCGATAGCCGCCCTGGAGGCGTCCAGCTTTTGCAGATCCCCGCCGAGGCTGTCCTGCTGCGCCTGCGCCATTCGCGCCGTCCCGCCGTCGGCGTGTTGTACCGATGCGGTGAGCGTCTCCAGCTCGCCGCTGGCGGCGCCCCGCGTCAGCAGCGAGGCTGACGAGGCTGCCTTCGCGCCGACGATGCTCTTCAGCGCGTCGGTCTGCTGCGCCGCATCCATCCCCTTGCTGGCGAACGCGGCCTGGATATCTTTCAGCAGCGGCAGGATCTGCCGTGCGTCGCCGTTTTCGTCGCGAGTGGACACGCCAAGCGCGGCGATAGCGCCCTCGCCTTCGCGCGTCTGCAGCCGCGTCAGGATCGCCCCGACCTCGTCGCCCGCCGCCACGCCGGTAATGTGATTTTGCGCCAGCAGTCCCAGCATGGCGGAGGTCTGCTCAACGCCGACGCCGGCGCTTTTCGCCACCGGCGCGACGCTGCCCAGCGCGCTGCTCAGATCCTCAAACTTCATGCCGGTCTGGTCGAGGGTGGCGTTAATCACATCGCCCAGGTGGGCGATGTCGCCGCTGTCGAGACCGAACGCGCTTTTCGCGTCCATAAGCAGACCGGCGTTGTCCGCCGCCGAGTGGCTGTTGACCTGCGCCATGTTCAGCGCCACCGGCGTCGCGAAGGCGATGTCGTCGACCGAGCCGCCCGCCTGGGCGATATCGAGCTGGGTCTGCGCCACCGCCTGCGCCGGAACGCCGGTCTGCACGCTGAGGCTGCGCGCCTGTTTATCCAGCGCGACGGCCTGCGGCGATCCTTTCTGCAGGCCGGTTTTGGCCTGCAGCGCGGCATCGGCGCGCGCCAGCTCGTAGCCGGGACGCAGCAGCGCGGCATCGGCGCGCGCCAGCTCGTAGCCGGGACGCAGCAGCGCGGCGCCGGCGGTGAAGCCCGTTTTCGCCAGGCCGAGCGCTGCTGCGCCGCCGCTGCGGATCTGGCCCGCCAGCGCCTGCCCTTTACGGTAGCGCTCCGCCGTCTGGTTTTGCCGCTCCTGCTGCTGGTTCAGCCGCTGAAGCTGCTGCTGCTGACCGCTAAGGTGCTGGCTGGTCTGCGCCGCGGCCGCTTTCAGCCGCAGCTGTTCGCTGCTCAGGCTGCGCGTGGAGATGCCCGCGTCGTTCAGGCTCGCGCGCTGCTGCTGCACGGCCAGACGCAGGCTCTGCGCCTGGCTTTGCAGCGCGGCGGTATGCTGACGCGCCTTCTCCAGCGCGCGGCTCTGCTGCTCCGCAGGTTGACCGCTGGCGCGCATTGCCAGCGCCAGCGCCGCTGTTTCCGCCTTCGCCTGTTTAAGCTGCTGCTGCGTGTCGCTCAGCTGGCGGCTGGCGGCGCGAAAGCCGTCGATTTTCGCCGACTGCGCCTGCAGCGCCGCCAGGCTCTGTTGCGTATCGGCAATCGAACTGGCGACGTTTTGCGTTTCGTTCTGGAGGCTCTGTAGCGGGCGCAGCGCCTGATTAACCGCTTTCAGCAGCGCCTGCAGTTTGAGGTCTTCACTCATCCGTATTTGCTCCGCTGCGGATCAGGGCTTTATGCCGCCAGTCGAGCAGGTCGGCCAGCGGCAGGTCGTTCATTTCAGAAAGGGGCCAGTGAAAAATGGCGGCGATATCAGCCATCAGATCGTTGACCGTCAGTCCGCCGGGCCAGTCGACGCTGCCGACTTCGCTTGCAAAAAACCAATCACCTTGCCGCCGAGCGCGATGAGATCTACCGGGTCAAGGCTGTTGCACTCCGCTTTGGTCAGCGCAGGCAGCGTAATACGCGGCAGCACCGTCAGCAGCGCATCGACATCGCTTGATGCGAGATCGGCAAGGCGCACGCCGCGCAGCGAACCGGCGCTCGGCCTAATCAGCTCAACCTGCGCGATCGTGGCGTCGCCGCGTTTCAGCGGGGTTTCCAGCTCAACGCTATTCTCTTTTTGTTCCATGCTTCTCTCTCATACAGATGAAAAAGCCAGCGCCGGGCGCTGGCGTCAGGGTTAAGCCAGGCCGAGATTTTTACGGCGCTGGGCAAGGCGATCGTCGCCGTTCACCTTCTCGACCATGTTGACGGTGTCGATCTCAATCAGCTCTTTACCGTTCCAGGTGAGTTTGAAGTAGGTGTTTTTGGTGGTGATTTTGGTTTCGGTATCCTCGCCCTGCTTGGCTTCGCCGAAGTCGAACGCCTGATGACGGCCGCGCATCTCAATCTCCACCGCGATCTCTTCGCCGGTGTCGTCACGCTGGTAGGAGCCGGTGAAGCGCAGCGGTACGGCGGAACCGCCCCACTGCGTCAGCACCAGGTCGTCCATACCGGCAATGGTCCACTCCATATCGAGCGCGTCGTCGTCCAGACCGTTATCGATAAAGGCCGCGCCGTTCATGCCGCCGCCGCGATAGGCATCCAGCTTGCGGGAGAGTTTCGGCAGGGTGACGGAAGAGACAACGCCCTGATAGCTGTTTGAATCATTGAAAAGGTTCAGCCCTTTCAGTTTGCGGGGTAGTGCCATTTATCCGGCTCCTCAGCTGTTAACGGATGCGGCGAAGTTCGCCAGATAGGTATCGGTGATGCGCTGGCGCAGCGTCAGATCTTCCAGCGGCGGCACCGGCGTGTAGTCGTAGTCGATAAAGAGCTTGCCCGCCTTCAGGGTCGCGGCGTCGTTAGCGCTTTCGTCATACCAGCAGGAGGCGCCCAGCAGATAGCCGGCGTTGACCAGCTCGCGGAATTTGGCGTTGATGCCTGCCACGATTTCACGCACCAGCACCGGCGTCAGCGGCTTGTCGTTGGCCCACATGTGTGCTTCGGCCATGGTGTCGGCCAGCACCTGCGCGGTGCGGGTGTAGTTTTCAAATACAAAGAGCGGATCGTCGCTGCAGGTGCGGTTGCCCCAGAAGCGGAAGCCATCTTTGCGGATCAGCGTGGTGACGCAGGCTTCGTTCAGCAGGTCGGCGTCGGTGCCGCTCTGCTGCAGATCCCAGAAGACCGATGAGGAGATGCCGGTCACGCCGTTGACGCCGACGTTCGACAGGGTTTTATGCCAGCCGGTGTCGTTGTCGATTTTGGCGCGCAGGCCAAGGGCGCGCGCCGTTGCATAGGCGGTTTCGGCGGCGTTGGTCGCGGTGTTCCAGGCGACGAAGTCGGGCCAGATCACCATCAGCTCGCGCTGGCTGAAGTTTTTGCGGTAGTTCATCGCCTCGCTGATGGTTTTGCAGTTCCAGGCGGAGACATAGGCGAAGGCGCGCAGCTGCTGCGCGATGCCTGCCAGCGCGGTCGCCACTTCCTGCGAATCGAGCCCCGGCACGCCGAGAATGCGCGGCTTGACGTCGAGCTGCGTCTGCGCGGTGAGCAGCGCCTTCATGCCGGTGTACTGGCCGTTTTCATCGGTGGTGCCGATAAGGTTGGAGATCGTTTCCGCGGCGGTCGCGCCTTCGGCGACGCGAACCACGACGGTAACCGGTTTCGACTGGTCGGCAATCGCCTGCAGCGACGCCGCCAGCGTGCCTTTGCTGCCGGCTTTGGCGATAGCGGCCTGCACGTTGGTCAGCAGCACCGGGGTGTTGAGCGGAAAAGCCGCAGCGTCTGCGTCGTCTGCGGTGCAGACCAGGCCGACTACGGCGGTGGATACGGTAGAAATGGTGCGCGTGCCGTCATTAATTTCGACAACGCGTACACCGTGATGATAATCAGACATCTGATGCACTCCGTGTTGAGGGTGCGCTCAGATTGTCAGGTCAGGTGAGAGAAATCATGCGGTTGCGGTCTGCTGAGGGATGAGTGAACAGCGGCCTCTCGCAGGAAGGTTCACAGCGCTTTTTTAGCGGTCGCCATGACGTTCAGGAGGTCGTTGCCGACGGGCCTTCGAGCGCCTTTGCCGGAAAGTATTTATAGAGGGTCGATAGCGCGACGTTATAAATAATCGCCAGCTGCTGGCGGCTATGTCCCTTAGCCAGCAGCCGGCTAATTTGCTCGACCTCATCCGCGTTTAGCGCTCTGGGCCGTCCGCCCAGTCGCCCTTTCGCTCTGGCCGCAGCCAGCCCCGCCAGAGTGCGCTCGACGATAAGCTCGCGCTCCATTTCAGCCAGCGCCGACATAACGTGAAAAAAGAAGCGCCCCATCGCGCTGCTGGTATCGATGCTGTCGGTTAACGAGCGAAAGTGCGCGCCGCGATCGTGCAGCTCGGATATCAGCGCAATTAAATTTTTCACGCTGCGCCCAAGTCGGTCCAGTTTCCAGACAACCAGCGTATCGCCTTTGCGGATGCATTTAAGCGCCTGCCTGAGGCCTGGGCGGGTTGCCGTCTTCCCGCTGATACGATCTTCAAAAATACGGTCACAATTCGCGCTTAAGAGCGCATCGCGCTGTAAGTCGCAGTTCTGGTCAATTGTTGATACGCGAATATAACCAATCACGGCCATACGTTTTTCTCTTCAGCTTGTCTGGGGCGGATTTTGGCGGATTTTGCCATGCGTGGTGGGTTTATCAAAAACCTTGGTATTAGCGAAAAGTTTTCTGGCCGCTTCCTTAACCGGCAGATATTCATCACGCCAGGGGCCGTCAGCTATAAGCCGTCGCCTGGAACGAAGCGCATCAAAATCATTCTGACAGGCGGTGGCGGCAGAGGCTATGGCTACCTTGGCTGGGGCAATGGATTTCGTTCGCGTGGCGCAGGCGGTGGGGCAGGCGGGACTACAATCGCCTGGCTGACAATTGATGAAGGCAAAACTTATACAGGCGTTGTTGGCCAGGGAGCGGATGAAACGTCAGACTCATCAAGCAGTTCCTTCGATGGGCGATTAACCGCAGGCAACGGTGTTTCTGCGAATGGCAATGCGGGCGGCGGTGGCGGCAACGCGGTTGGCGGCGATTTAAATATTCGCGGTGGTGACGGCAGCGACGCGCCCGGTATTGTCAGCGATTCATCTAATCCTTACTTCGGAGGCTCTGGCGATGGTGGCGCAAGTTACTGGGGCGGCGGTGCCCGCAGCGGTGAAGGGTCAAATTCAAATCGTGCGCCAAGGTTTGGTGCGGGCGGTGGTGGTAATACTCGAACCGATCCATATGTTGGGGCTTTTGGCGCGCACGGAGTCATCTACATTGAGGAGTTTAGTTAATGAAAACTTATGCCCGAATTGAGGAACAGCGCGTTGTTGAAATGGTCTCACTCAGTGTTGATCCTTCTGCTATTTATCATCCTTCTCTAGAATGGATTGATATTACACCATTATCATCGCCGCCTGAAGTTGGTTACATTTTTAATAACAATGTGTTCACTGCACCTGTTATTGAATCTGAGAATGCTGGGTTGATTGCTGATATCACCTTCAATTTCTTGATGGAAGAAGCAGCTAAAATTATTGCTCCTTTACAGGATGCTGTCGACATTAACATGGCAAATGAAGAAGAAGTTGCACGGCTTGCTAAATGGAAAAAATATAGAGTGCTTCTCAATCGAGTCAATATAAAAAGTGCGCCAGATATAGAATGGCCGGACAAACCTGAATAATTAATAAGCCGCACCTAAATTATATTTAGGTGCGGCTGCTTTAAGAACCGCTTGGAAAGAATGGAAGGCACGCTATCATGTAACGAAGTTTGCGTATTAAACAGCTACTACTGGCCATTTTATATCTGGCGCAGAGCTGGTATCTGTTTTTTGTAGCACTTTAATATAGGATAACCAGTTTATCAAACTCGCTTTATCCTCATTTTCGATAATACCTAACTGCAGCTCAGTCTGCCAAATACTGATCTTTGCCTGCGCTTCTGCCAATAAGGATGCCTTTTTACGCTCTGCGGACTTAACTTGTGCAGCGTTTAGTTCCTCAGTATCTGTTACCCACTTTGTCCCATCCCATTTATCGAAATCGGTAGCCGGCTTTGACGCGGTTGTTCCAGCTGGATAATCACCTGGCTCAGTAACTTCTATCTCAGCACCATCCGCAATCGCGTATACCGTTTCACCCCGGTGATCGGCCATGGCCTGCCATTTACCTTCACGAAAAACAGCTACATTATTTTTCTTAACAACTAGCGGCGACACAATAGTTGCATTTGCAGGCACGCCAACGCCCTGCGGCAAATACTCTTCAGTGGTATTTATATACTCGCCGCTTTTCGCATCGTAATTGTAGATAGTTATCATACCAGCTGTATCTGCCAGACCGTTTTTATCCAAGACTATTTTCAACATTATGCGGCTCTCACAATGTAATTGAATGAAATATTACGTGGGCGGGTTTCACCTGCAATACGGGCAGCTCCGCCATTAAAATTACGCCCTGAAACTTCTCCAATTAAATCTGCATCCCCTGTAAAATCAGCACTCCCGTCTGGGATAGCAAAGTTGCTTCCTGAGCCGCCGACAAAGCGTAACCTCATAGTCCGATGGCCATGGTTCTGTAATGCGTCTATCTGGCTGCTCATTAAGGTGCGACCAGTATCAATCCCGCGCCCATCATCCCAGCCGCGAATAAACTCGCCGCGCAGATCGGGAAGCTTCAACGTCGGATATGCCTTGGCCAGCAAGGGATACGTCGCGGCAGAAAACGCCGCCCCGTTACACTTCAGCCAGCCTGATGGCGGTGTGGCGGACGGCCACGGAATCGGCACGCCTACCGGTAGCGCCGAGCCTTCTCCTAAACCAAGGTTTTGTAGAACATCCGCCACCTTCCCCGCACTCTTCACCTCCGCCAGCGCGTTCGCAATCTGCAGATACTGTTTATGCGGGTTCGCCGCCGCGACATGATCAGCGATGCCCTTATCCGCGTACTGCTTCGCCTCGATAATGTTGTCATCCACATACTGGCGCGTCGCCAGCACCACCGACGGGTCGATCTTCAGCGTCACTGACGCGGCGCTGTTGACGATGATAATCATGCGCACCGTCTGCGTGCGGCCGCTGCCCTCCTGCAGCTGCGGCTTATAGGTCTCGGCGCAGTTGGCGACGGCAATCATCACGCCGTCGGCGTCAAACAGGCCGATTTCGCGGATCCAGAAGCCGCCTTCGTTCTCGGGGATAATCTGCTCGGCGATAATCTGGCTGCTGTTGGCCGCGTCGACGCTTAATGAATTCAGCGCCGCGCGGCGTTTCTCGCCGATAAGCTTCGTCTGCGAGGCATCTGGCGTCGGCAGCGCGCCGCCGCCGTCGCCTACCGCCATTTCAGTGATCTGCAGCTTAGTGCCGAGCGCCGTGGCGTTCGCCAGCTTAGCCGCGCCCTGATTGGTCAGCAGGGCATAATATTTCGTTGTCATGTGCGCACTTCCGTCAGGTCAATTAAATGTACCGCTGAGCCGGTGAAGCCAGGCCCGTTCACGGTGATGATTTCAGGGGTATAGGGATAAACCGTTAGCTCGTCGCCGCTGTAGCTGGCGGCGGCTACCGGCAGCGTTCCGCTCGAATCGAGATTGATCGAAAGGCCAATCAGATGCCGACTGCATGGCTTCGCATCGGCGATCAGCCGCTCCAGCTCGTTGTACATCTCCTCGGTAATGCCGGTATCGAGCACGCCGACGTCGAGGCGAAACGTGCCCGGCGCGTCGCCGGTTTTCCACCACTCGATAATGCGGATCAGATAGCCGAGCGGCTCGACGATGCGCCGCAGCGAACCGATAGTGCCTTTATGCCGGTGCACGTACTCCGAAGCGGCCACGACGTTGCGTTTGGTCGCCTCGTTCCACCCGGCGTCCCAGCGGTCGACCGACCAGGCCCAGGCGAGATAAGGCAGCAGCGCCACCGGGCAGGTCTGCGCGTTCCATAGCTGGCGCAGCGGCACCGGCATCGCCTCGATATCGGCGCACGCCCGGGCGGCGGCGACCTCGAGCAGCGAGGAGCCAGTCGGCAGCAGCCGATCACTCATCGGAACCTCCTACAGTGATGCTGTAGCCGCTGCACCAGGCAGCCTGGGTTTTATCCAGCACCACATCGGCCGTCGGCTGCGCCAGCTCGACGCGCTGCACGCCTTCTACATGCAGCGCGGCGTAGAGCGCCGACTGGCGAATATCGCGTCCCAGCCGCGACTGGGCGTTGATAAAGGCGAGCAGCTTCGCTTCGGCGGCGGCGCGGATCGGCTCCGCTTCCGGGCCAGGATAGAGAAACAGCGTCGCGTCGACGCGGTAGCTGACGATGGCGGCCGCCTGCACCCGAACGCGATCGGCCACCGGACGCACATCCTCGTCGTTGAGCGCGTTCGCCACGATGGTGAGCAGATCGGCAGGCGCGGTGCCGTCGCCTTCGCGGCTCAGCACGGTGATCACCACCTCCGCCGGCGCCGGGCTGGTAGCGGAAACGTCCGCTATGCGTCCATCGGCGCTTTTGGCGTGATACTCGTAGGCGCCGCTAGGCCCCGCCACGCTCAGCCCTTCGAACGCGGCGGCGATGCGCATGCGGAAGTTGTCGTCGCTCTCCATCACCGCCGCGGTCGGCGGCAGCGTGCTGCTGTCCGCCGCCCTCAGCGTCAGCCGGGTCACGCCGTTGTTGGCGCCGAGCTGGTCGAGATCGGCGCCGGTCGCCCAGGCGACCATATTGGCTTTGGCCGCCTCGTTGATGCGCTGGCGCAGGATCAGCTCGCGATAGGCGTTCTCCTGCAGCAGCTTCACCAGCGGCTCCGACTCCAGCGCCAGCGTGCGGGTTATCGCCGCCTGCTGCTCGGCCGGATAGAGGGAAATCAGCGTCGCCTTGCGCTCGGCCAGCAGGGTTTCATAATCCAGCGCCTCCACCACGTCGGGCGCAGGCAGCTGGCTCAGGTCAATGGTTGCCATAGGTTCAGCTCACGGGAATGGTCAGGGAAAATGCTTGCGTTGTATCGCTGCGGCTACCGGTAAGCTCTACCGTCATGCCGCCGTCATACGACGCCTCATAGCTGATAGCGCTCAGCTGAATGCGCGGCTCCCACTGCAACAGCGCCATATAGCAGGCGGACATGATTTGCAGGCGCAGCGCCGGGTTTTGCGGCTGGTCGATCAGCGCCGACAGCAGCGAGCCGTAGCGGCGACGCATGACTCGGGAGCCGAGCGGCGTGGTCAAAATATCGCGCACCGACTGGCGGATATGCTCCAGCTCCGCCAGCGCCGCGCCGCTGTCGCGGTTCATCCCGATATATCTTTCGGCCATCACTGCGGTCCTCCAGAAAGATCGCCGCCCGACTTCACGCCGCCATGCTGATGGGCGTCCACCACGATGCCGTTAGAGCTCAGGCTGCCGCCGCTGTGGGTCACATTGCCCTGCAGCGTGCCGCCGCCGGTCACCTCCAGCGTGGCGGTTTTCAGCTTTGCGCTGCACTCCACCAGCGGCGCGTCGAGCAGGATGCTGGTCGCCGCCTGCAGGCGTGCGGTCTGAATGCCGCTCGCCCTGAGCGCGCCGCTCTGCGGCTCATACTCGATAACCGCGCCGTCGGGAAACGCCCAGTGCAGCGCATCAGCCGAGGCGGAAGGCGCAGGATGGCTGTCGGAGAAGATGCCCGGCAGGATAAAGCCGGTATTCAGCTCGCCGCCCAGGCTCAGCACCAGCACCTGCTCGCCGATTGACGGCGCGCTCCAGGCGCGAGAGCGTCCGGCGCGGGCGCTGAGCCACGGCAGCCAGCCGGTTTCATTGTCGCCGCTGCGTACGCGGCAGCGCCCGCTCTGCGGATCCACCGCCGAGACGGTGCCGATGCGGATAAGGTTGCGCAGCAGGCGCAGGATTTCGCTGATATGTTCGTTCATGTCGCTAGTGTTACCTCCGGTGCATGCGGCCAGCAACGCGACGCCGACCGCTGAGAGATGACAGAACAGCTTTAGCGCTGCCACTCGCTGACCAGCGCGCCGTGCACCCAGAGCTGCAGCGGCGCGTTATCGTTAGCGGGCGGCGTCGGCTCGCCGGGAAAGGTGACCTGCAGCGCGCTCTCCTGCTGCGTGACCAGCACGCGCTCGGTCAGCTGCAGGCCGATGCTGAGCGCGCCGGAGGCGTCGGCGGCGAAGGTAAAATCGCTGCGTCGCTTCTCGGCGTTGCCCATCATTTCCGGCTGGTTATCCCGCAGCCAGGCGAGCAGCGGCACGATAACGGCCTCGATATCCTGCTCAACGTCGGCGAGGGTTAATTCCAGCCGGTAGCGATACTCAAAAGAGAGCGACGGCGCGCTGGTCGCCACCACCGTTCCGGCGGCGATCGCCATGGTCAGCCGCTCCGGGTTTTGCTGTAGCTGCGGCACGCTGCGGCTCAGCGCCGCGCGTAGCTGTTGAGGTTTCTGCATCCTGTTGCTCCTGACACGCTTTAATGGTTTCAATCTGCAGCCCGCAAGACGCGAGCGCAGCCTCTAGCTGACGGTTATCTGCCGCCAGATCGCCCTGCGTCTGCAGGCTGTTGCCCGGCACTGGACAGCTGTTCACGCGCGGACAGCCAGCCCAGATAATCGCGGGCGTTGTCGAAGGCGGGACGGCTGTGCAGCCGGATAAAATCGTCAGGCAGAGCGGCAGCAGACCACTCGCGTAACGCCTGGTTTGCATTGGTTTCCCTCGCTATTTGCACTTCGCGGTTAAGAGCAAGGCGGCTGGCCTGACTCTGCTGCTGACGCAGCGCCGCCTCGCGTTTGCTGTTCGCCTGCGCCTCCTGATTGACGCGGACGATGGTCCGATCGCGGCTGGCGGGCTCGGCGGAGAGCGCGGGGCTGGCGCGCTGCGCCTCGCGTGGCTGCGCCGCGACCTGCGCGCCGCGCCAGCCGGTGAAGGCGAGCGCCAGCAGCAGCGCAAGGCACAGGCGCGTCATGGGACGCCTCGCAGGCACCAGGCGCGCTCCCGCTCGCGCCGCTGCGCCAGCCCGGCGCTTTTCACGCCGTTAACGTAGATCCAGCGCGGCAGCTGGTCGCACGCCGCGCGCCAGCGCTGCTGATTGAGATAGCTGGCCAGGGTCGAGCGGCAGGCGGCGCCGGCGCCGACGTTGAAGGCGAAGCTCGCCAGCGCGTCCCAGACCGGCTGCGGCATCGCCACCGGCACGCAGAGAGAGAGCTGGCGTTCGACGCGTATCAGGTCGTCGACCAGATTGACCGCCGCCTGGCGCTCGCTGACAGCGCTCTGCGGCGTCACTCCTGCGGTGTGGCCGATGCCGTTGGTCCAGACGCCGGCGCTGCACTGATAGGGCGAGGTGCGGCAGCCCTCCGCGTCGGCCAGCAGTTGCAGACCGCCGGAGGAGATTTTCAGGGTCTCGAACTGCGGCAGCAGCGCGGCGATCGCCAGCACGGCGACCACGGCGCAGCGCTTCGCGGTCTGGCTCACGACAGCCTCCCTGCGCGCCGGCGCTGAAGCTCATAGGTTTTGCGACGGTAGTGCCAGTTGATGAAAAAGGTCGCTACGTTGACGATCAGGGTAATGACCGCCACGCCGGAGCCGACCAGAAACGCGATATCCTGAATGGTGTGGCGGCCCAGCCACATCAAAAACAGGCTGACCAGGTAGTTAATCAGCGAGCTGGTTTTCTCCATCTTCAGTCCCACAGATTGACGGTTTCGCCAGTGGCCGCGTCTGGCAGTTCGGGCAGCGTCAGCGCACAGCCGTGCGGCAGGACGGCGCCGCGCTCGGCGAGGCCGGGATTGGCGGCGTAAACCTGCTCGACCGCCTGCTGCGTGCGGCCGTAGTAGCGATAGCAGATCTCATCGACCGTATCGCCCTGGAGCGCGTAAATATTCATGGCGATAGCTCCCCATCGGACCCGCGGACGGGCACGCTAAAATGGTGCGTCACTGTTCTTGTTCCCCGCTGGAGGTGGTGTCGGCAGACCCGGGTTCGGGCCGTTAATTGCGGCGGCGCTTGCGCGTCGTCCGGCATAGCCAGTCTCCTCGCTGCGGGGCGACGGCTCAACGCCGTCCCGCCCGCTGGAATATGGGCAAACAGCCAGATCGCGGCGCAAAAAAAACGGCACCCGAGGGTGCCGTTATTGCTTCAGTTCAGCCGTCGTCAGACGGCGCGAGCGTCAAAGGGAAAGGTGTGGGATCTGCCGCTTATGATGCGTCGAGCCATCGCCTCTCATCGCTATACCTGCATTGTTATTTATTAGTGGGTATGGCGGAGAACGAAACGGCAAATTCCTTGTTTTTTATCATCATGTCGCCGGCAATCTCGGCGATCAAAGCGAGGGCCACTTCCCGGTCGCGTTCCCTGCAAACTCCTTCAGTGGTCAGACGTGCAATGAGCTCGACGCGCTCAAGCATTACCTGTTCTTGTAAATCAGTATCCACTTTCCCTCCCCCATTTTATAACTGTATATCTATACAGTAGCACAGCATGCAATCTGATATAAAGAAAATTAAGATCTGAGCGACCTCCCTTTAGGCTATTGATATAGAAACTTTTTTGGCGTGATAACCCCTAAGCCAAATTAGTAAAAAAGGCGGAAAAAGCGCGTCAGGGCGGCGTATTTTGACTGTATAAAGCGCCATCGCCAGCCGGTTTCGCCCTTTTTTTCACTGCCGGATCAGGCCAATGATTTAACCGCGCTAATACGCCTGGCCGGCGCGCCATCCGCGTACAGTTAATGACAGAACTCCAAGCTGAAGCATCCTGTTCGAGATTGTCAGCCTCCGCTTTACGCTTCGGCACCAGCTTCCAGTTAACCAGCCGGGTCAGCAGCGGTTTCTCGTTGCCCGTGGCGCTGAGGTAGACACCTTTAATGCGCGTGATCTCTTCGCCCCAGCTGTTGCGCTCTTCGGCCTGTTGATACCAGACGCGCACCGCCAGCTCATCGCGCCGCACGAACGGGCCGCCCTGGGCGTTGACGTAGGCGGCCCAGTCGCCGCTGTCCGCCGCCGCGCGCGCTTCGGCCAGCTCGTCGCTCATCCTGCGCAGCCCCTCGCCGTCGGTGAGACGGCGCAGCTCGCGCCAGACGGTCACCGGCGCGCCGCCGACAAACTGAAACTGACGGATATGCCAGCGTCCCGCCCAGGCGGAAACCGCGGCGGCGCAGTCGCGCAGCGGCTCGCCGCTCTCGCTGTCCCGCTCGCCGTCGAGCGCGTAGCCATCGATGTTTTTGGCGATATATTTCGCGATGTAGCCGGTGGCGCTGCCCTTTTGCGGATCGATGGCGGTGGTGTGAAAGCGCGCCTTGCGTGCTTTTTCGCTGGTCAGCTCTTCGCTCTCCTGCTGGCAGGCGTACTCTGTCAGGATCTGGCGCACCTGCGCGGCCTGTTGGGGACGCATAAACAGCAGCAGATGCCAGTGCGGCGTGCCGTCATGGTGGGGTTCGGCGACGCGGATGCCGAACAGGCGGATCTGCTCGCGGTGCAGCCTGGCGCGCACTTTTTGCCAGAGCTGACAGAGGTAGCGCTGCGTCTCAGCCGGGCTGGCGCCGCGCCATTTTGGGTTGTGCTGGCCGCTGCCGAGCGTGGCGTGATAGCGCGCCGGCGCGGTTAGCGTGCAAAACTCGCCGACGTAGCCCATTTCATGGCAGATGGTTTCAAAGCCGCGAATGCGCGTCATCAGCTCGCAGCGGCGGATGGCAGGATTGGCGACGCTGCCGTCATGCTTGTCGATCAGGCTGATGCGGTTGCCCTCTTCGTCCTCTAGCTCCATGCTCTGCAAAAAGTCGCGGGTGCGGCGCTTCTGCTCGCGCCATTCGGCAATGGTGGCGCGGCTGGCGTAGGGCGAACGCGTTTTGCTGACCTGCGCCAGCGCAATCTGCAGATGCTCGCGCCATTCGGCGGCGATGCGGCGCAGCCGCCCTTTCCACCACGTCTCACCCTGCATACGCATAATCGCCGGCGTCGCCTCTTCCGGCGCGAAGAGGCGAGTAGTGACCTTCTGCCACAGCGGCGGCGTCTGGCCGAACTCGCGGGTAAGGGTCGCGGCGGTCAGATAGAGGTCGTGGCTGTAGCGCCAGTCCGATTCGCCGTGATTCTGCGCGTGCAGCTGCACCAGCTCGGCGAAGATAAAGCTGGCAATATCGCCCGCCAGCCGATCGACATCGGCGCGCGCCATATCGGGCAGCTGATTAAAGCGGCGCATCAGCTCCCACAGCGCGCCTGCCGCCGCCGCCGCGCCTTTTTCCTGTGCGGCTTGGCCGCTCAGCCGCGCGGCGACGCCGCGACGCATCGCGCCGAGCCGATACTGCGCGTTGACTCGCTCCACGCGCGGCAGCAGGCGATCGGCAAAGGAGGTCGTCAGCCAGGTCGCGGCGCGGGCCGCGCCGCGCTCGTGCGCCAGCCGATCGTGACGCAGCCTGATGGCGCGCTGCACCAGCGTCGGCTGTTGCTCCAGCGATCGCCACGCCTGCGACAGCGCCGCCAGCTCGCGACTGCGCTGCTGCATCGCGGCGTGAGTAGGATAAGGCGAGGCGATAGCCTGACGCGGCGCGTTCCACGGCCAGAAGAGGCGCTGCATTACCGGCCGCCCTGATAGTGGCGGCCGCGCAGCTCGGCAATCTCCTGACAGGCGACGCAGCGCGAAACGCCACTGATGGCGCGGCGACGCGCCTCGGGGATCGCGCTGTCGCACGCCTCGCAGAAGAAGGCGCTGACGCCTTTCGGCCGCTGCGTCACGGCGGCGATATCGAGCGCCAGCTGCTCCGCCTGACGCTGCTGCTCAATGTCCATACTATCGACCATTAGCGCAGCTCCTGCGATTCATCGCGGTAGCGCTGCGCCTCATAGCGGAGCAGCTCGGCGGCCTCGACGCCGCTTAGTCCCTGGCGGCCGATATGCGTCGCCATCGCGGCCAGACGGTCAGCGACCGCCTGCGCGCGGCCTCTACGTTCGTCGTAGCGCGCGGCGGTTAGCAGAACGTTCAGCGCATCGCTGTCGGCGTGAGGATTAGGGTATTTCATCTTTTCTCTCCTGAATTCAGGCAAAGGGAAGCCCGACGGGTTGACGTCATCGATTTGCGGTTAAGGTCAGTTACTCAGACAGATACTGGTCGGCGTCAGAAAAGGGACGCGGCAGCAGCCTGCCCCAGCGCACCAGTTTGTTCATGGCGGCGATAATCAGCGCGCGGCGCGGCTCATCGAAGGATTCAAAGGCGTCGCCGACCTCCTGTAGCCGAAAGCTCCCCGGTTTCTCCCGGTTCGCCAGCGTCAGCACGCAGAACTTAAACTCCTCGCTCTGCCGGTTAAAGGCGATCAATGCCGGATTACGGCTGTCGCTCCGCATTCGCCGCCAGCTTTTGCGGAACTCATCAAAGCTCATGGCCGCCGCAGGTTCAGAATGGCTATTCATCATAAGTGAATCAGGCTGGCTGAAAGTTAACAGAAAAAGAACAGGGCGCTTTCCTCATGCGCGCTGGCGCGCTCTGCACGCCGCACGTCGCTATAGCCGATGCGCTGCGCCTGGCGCCAAACGCAGGCAAGAGGCGCTCTGCCTGAATAAAAAGCGCTGAAACGGGACGTTTTACGCTGATTCTTAATAAAAGGAGCGCAGCTATGGCATTTGTAATATCAGGCCTCATAGGGCATCATCTCCAGTTAACGTAATGTCAGTTATATGCGATAACATTCACAACGCAGTGATGCTAATTCAAATATGTTAGTAACACAAGAGGAAGCTCAAAAATGTTAGTCACTAATTTTAACGGGAGCGGCGGGGCTATCCTCGACAGGCTGATTCAGGCCTATGGGTTTAAACAGAAGTCGCAGTATGCCGAGCATGTCGGCCTCTCTTCGAGCAACCTGGCAATGCGTTATAAAAGAGACGCTTTCCCGGCTGATCTGGTGGTGCAGTGCCTGATCGATACCGATGCTGAACTGAACTGGATCCTCTATGGCCAGGGCAATCCGCCCAGCGCGGTGCAGGCGCTGACGGCGGAAAAAGGCAGCGAAAGTCACCCGATGAAGAGCCTGACCGATATTGAGCGGGTTAAATTAACAAATGGTGAACTCTCGCCTGTCGATTTTGTGACTCTGGAGAGCAAGCTGTTTCTGGATAAGGTGGCGCCCCACAGCAATCTGCTGGCGGTGATTGAAGGCGAGCAGCAGTACATCGTTAACCGCAGCTTTAAGGCGGTGGTGGACGGCAAATGGCTGCTGGATATCGAGGGCATGGCCAGCCTGCGCAACCTCGCGCGACTGCCTGGCGGCCGGGTGAGAATCAGCGGCGGCGACGCGGAGTTTGAGTGCGCGCTGAACGAGATTTCCGCCACCGGCATCGTGGTGATGACGTTAATTTAAAGGAGCCGCGCTTCGCCTCAGCGGACCGAACCGATACATGCGATTCAGACTTAACATCCTTATTCCCCTTCTTCTCCTCTGCGTAGCCGCCGGCTGGTACTGGCTGACGCCGCACTACAGCAAAGAGGACGAGGCCTATTACATCTCGGTGTTCTGCGCGATTCACCATGACGACAGCCGCCGCTTTGTGGCCGATATGCGCACGGTGATCGAAGGCGGCAACTCCGACTACGCGCTGCAAAAAATTCACTTCCAGCCGCGCCTGGGCCAGCACGTGGCGGATGCCTGGCAGACGCTGAGCGCCGGGCAAAAGGCGCAGGCGAGCGCCGACGCCGCCCAGTGCCGCGCCCTGCTCTCCGCTACGCTAAATTAAGCCGACGCTACGCTGCGCCACGCCGTTACAGCGCGAAATCCGCGTGTTATCTTGTGGGTTTCGCAACATCTTTTCAGGCAAGCTCTAATGACAAAACTGCGGGTAGGCATTGTGTTCGGCGGCAAATCGGCCGAGCACGAAGTATCGTTACAGTCGGCTAAAAATATCCTTGATGCGATCGATAAAACGCGTTTCGAGCCGGTGCTGTTAGGCATTGATAAACAGGGTCAGTGGCATCTTAACGACGCCTCGAACTTTCTGATCAACGCGCAGGATCCGGCGCTCATCGCGCTTAACCGCGCTGGCGAAAGCGTGGCGCTGGTGCCGGGCGCGTCGCAGCAGCAGATGATCGCCCGTCAGAGCGGTCATGCGCTGTCGCAGATCGATGTGATTTTCCCTATCGTGCACGGCACGCTCGGCGAAGATGGATCGCTGCAGGGCTTGCTGCGCATGGCGTCGCTGCCTTTTGTCGGCTCTGGCGTGCTCGGCTCGGCGGTCAGCATGGATAAAGATTTCACTAAACGTCTGCTGCGCGACGCCGGGCTGCAGGTCGCGCCCTGGATCAGCGTCACGCAGGCGCAGCGTTCGCGTATTGAGGCGGCGGAGATTGTCGCGCAGCTTGGCCTGCCGCTGTTTATCAAACCAGCCAATCAGGGCTCTTCAGTGGGCGTCAGCAAAGTTGACAGCGTCGACGACGTCGACCGCGCGCTGGATCTCGCCTTTACCTTCGATCGCAAGGTGCTGATTGAAACCGGCATCAAAGGCCGCGAGATCGAGTGTGCGGTGCTGGGCAACGACGATCCGCAGGCGAGCCCGTGCGGCGAAGTGGTGGTGCACGACGCCTTCTACTCCTACGAGACCAAATATATCAGCGAAACCGGCGCGCAGACGCAGGTGCCCGCCGCCATCGACAACGCGCACAGCGAAGCGATCCGCGCCGTGGCGATTAAGGCGTTTCAGGCGCTGGAGTGCAGCGGAATGGCGCGCGTCGACGTTTTCCTGACGGAAGCGGGCGAGATTATCGTCAACGAGGTGAATACCCTGCCCGGCTTCACCAATATCAGCATGTATCCCAAGCTGTGGCAGGCGGCGGGACTCAGCTATCGCGATCTGATTACCCGCCTGATCGAGCTGGCGCTGGAGCGCCATCAGCAAACCAGCCAGCTGAAAAGCAGCGTTTAGTCGCGAAGCGTCGCGTTACGCCACGTCGCTGGTGGCCAGCGCAAGGGTTCTGAAGGCGGGCGTGGTCTGATTGCGCCCGTTGCGCTTGGAGAGATAGAGGTTTTTATCCGCGGCGGAGATCAGCTGGTTAACCAGGCTGTGCCAGTCGCGCTCTTCGCCCGCCTTGCCCTGCGCCAGCCCCAGGCTGACGGTGACGGTAACGGTGTTGCCCTGCAGCCAGAACTTCTCTTTGCCGATCGCCTGTCGCACCGCTTCCGCCAGCTGGTAGAGTCGCTCGGGACGCGCGTCGAACAGCACGATGGCAAACTCCTCCCCACCGAAGCGGCAGATGCGCCCCTGCTTGCCCACGACTTGCTGCATGCGCAGCGCAATCTCCTCCAGTACGCCGTCGCCGGCGTCATGACCGAAGTTGTCGTTGATGGCTTTAAAATAGTCGACATCCAGCAGGATGACCCCAACGTTGCGCTGCGCCGAGAACGGCTCCTCTTTCAGACTTTCATACAGCCCGGAGCGCGACAGCAACTGGGTAAGAAAATCGTAGTTGGCGCGCAGCGCGAGCCGCTGATTAAGCTGACGTACCGCATCCATACTGACGGCGACGATCAGCGGGCTGATGGCGACGGTGGCGACGCCGAGACGCGCCGAGGTGAGATGGCTTAAGTGCAGCAGGTTATCGTTGCCCTGAATGTTCATCACGCCGTGCGATACCAGCACAATTTCGCTGATGCCGGTCAGCAGGATCACCAGGCTGGTGACCGGGATCGGCAAGACGATGGCGCACCAGATCAGCGCCGGAACCGGAAAGGTCAGGCTGCCCGCGCCGCCCATCATCGCCCCGACCGCCAGCGACAGCACCACGCTCAATAGCGGCAGCCATTTGCCCGGCGAGAGCAGCGCGGCGAACGACAGGCCGCGCCAGTTGCGCGTCAGCAGGAAGGGCAGCAGCATCAGGCCGGTAGAGAACTGTTCGCTGAACCAGTCGCCCCAGGCGGTGGCGAAGCGGGTGTCGAAGCTCAAATCCTGCGCCAGCCCGCCCCAGGTGGCGCAGGCAAAGGCGGCCAGCAGGCAGGCGGGAAAGATGCGCAGCGCGTTGCTGATCTGTCTGCGGTCGGAGTCGCGCAGATAGTGCTTCACCAGCATCGAGACGGAGATAATGATGAACAGCAGGTTGGCGACGTTAAGCGTCACGGCGGGCCACGCCCAGCCAGAAAAGAGGGTATCGTTCGCCACCATGGCGGCGAAGCTGGCAAGATAGTAGCGAATGCGGTGCAGCCAGGGATGCCGGACGATGACGGCAGCGACGATGGCGTTTACCGGCCAGAAGAGAGAAAGCTCCGCAGGCACGCGCAGATGGCTGCCCAAAAAGCAAAACAGCAGGGTGATAAGAAACAGCGAGAGGAGATTCGTTGTCGTGTTGTGCTCTGCAAACAGCTTAACGCGCATAGGTTTGAACCCTGTAGCCTGTAAATTCTCCGCTCCCTGCCCTTCCCGGACCTTCGCCGTACGCCATTAAACCGCACTTGCCGCCCGGGCAATTCAGTGAATAAACGGCAGAGATCGGCGCTACTCGCAATCTGGGCTGCGCCGTCTGGCTTATGGCGCGGAAATTATGCCTTAAATAAAAAAATCGGCTATCCGAGATATCCGATTTTTCAGACAGCTACTAAGTCAAACTAGCGGGTGACATGGCCTGAAGAGCAAAGCGTCCCGCGATAAGGACAAAAACGCCGGGAGCGTTTTTGAACAACGCAGCGCGTTGGCCCGGCTACGGGCGCACCTCAAGGATGAGGTGCGTAATTGCGCGGGACGAGCTGGCAGGGATGCCGTCTTTTGCGTCTTTGCGATCAGGCCATATCACCCGCGTAATCACCTGACTAACAGGCGAATCCCTCTTTTACTTCACCGCCACCGGCCACTGGCTGAGGCGAATGCCGCGCTTATCTGCGTTGTCGCCGAAATCCTTCAGCACCGCCTTCACGTCGGGATCCAGATACTCGGCGTTATCGTGATCCACAATCACCACGCTGTTCTCCGGGATCTCCGCCAGCAGACCCTGCAGCTTCGGGTTATGCAGAAAGGTCAGATTCTGCTGAAAGCGCAGCACATAGTGATCGTCATAGCGCGTCAGCTGCAGCGCGTTGCGGTGGCTCTTGTAGAGGCTGTAAAGCATCTGCGTCGCCAGACCGATGCCGATGCCTGCCAGCATGCCGAACAGGATAATGCCGCCGATGGTGGCGAGGAACGGCACGTACTGCTGCGCGCCCATGCGGAACTGCTCCACAAACAGGCGCGGCGTCGCCAGCTTATAGCCGGTATAGAGCAGCACCGCCGCCAGGCTGGCCAGCGGAATGGCGTTCAGCATATCGCTGAACCAGAGCCCGCAGATCAGCAGCAGCACGCCGTGGATCAGAATAGAGAGCTTGGTCTGCGCGCCGGTGCTGACGTTCACCGAACTGCGCACGATTACCGCGGTAATCGGCATGGCGCCCAGCAGGCCGGCGCTGAGATTGCCGATCCCCTGCGCGAACATTTCGCGATTGGGCGACGGCGGCGGATTCTGCGGGCGCAGCTTCTTCAGCGCCTCCTGGCTCAGCAGCGTCTCCAGGCTGGCGACCAGCGCCAGCGTCACCGCCACCACCCAGACCGACGGATTTTGCCATGCGTTCCAGGCCGGGCTCTCCAGCTGCGCCGCCAGCGCGGAGAGGCTGTCGAACTCCGGCAGCGCGATGCGCGACAGCTGAGCCGCCATCTCCGGCATCCACTCTCCGCCGAATACCGTGGCGGCGCAGCCGAACAGCACCGCCACCAGCGGACCGGGTATCCAGCCCAGCACGCCCGCCTTTTTCACCAGCGGCGTGGTCCAGAGCCAGAGAATCGCCAGACTGCCGCCGGCGACCAGCATCGCGGGCGCGGAAAAGGTCGCGGCGCCGCTGGCGAATCCGGCCAGACCGGCATCGCCCTCAATACCGAACGCCACCGGGATCTGCTGGATAATCAGCAAAATGCCGATAGCCGCCAGCATGCCCTTAATAACACTGCCCGGCACCAGCGAGATAAAGCGGCCGGCGCGCAGCAGGCCGAGGCCGCACTGCATCAGGCCAGCCAGCACCAGCGCGGTAAGAAAAGCGCTGAAGCTGCCGAGCGTCTCGATAGAGGCGACGACGATCGTCACCAGGCCCGCCGCCGGGCCGCTGACGGCAAAGCGCGACGGGCTAAGCGCGGTGACCAGCAGCCCGCCGATCACCCCGGTCAGCAGGCCGGCGAACGGCGGCAGTCCGCTCGCCTGCGCAATGCCCAGACAGAGCGGCAGCGCCACCAGAAAAACCACCAGGCCGGCAGGAATATCCTGACGAAGCGTATTCACATTCATGGCGAAGATTCCTCTGCTGATTGCTGGATTAACTCTTTAAGGTGGCCCGACTGCAGATCGTAAACGCAGCCGAACAGATCTAACGCCTGGCCCGCGCGCCACGCGTCGCGCACTGGGGCGGCGGCGGCGAGACGGGCGAACTGCGCCAGCACGTTAACCTCCACCAGCCGGTTCAGCGTCTCCGCGGCGGTCTGCGGCGCGTCGGGCAGCCCGTCCCCTAATGCCTGACGCAGCGCGGCGATACGGCGCGCCAGCGCCGAGTCTTCATGCGCCAGCGGGCTCTGCGGCAGGTCAATCGCCGCCTGAACGCCGCCGCAGCCGTAGTGGCCGCACAGCACGATGCGTTTTACGCCGAGATAGATGATGGCGTACTGCAGCACGCTCATCAGGTTGTCGTCGCCGTCGACCACCATGTTGGCGATATTGCGATGAACGAAGAGTTCGCCGGGATGCGAGCCGGTCAGGACTTCAGCCGGTACGCGGCTGTCTGAACAGCCAATCCAGAGTGAATGCGGTTTTTGTTGATGGAGGTATTTTTCAAAATAGTCAGGATTACGCTCGCGGCGCTGGAGCGCCCAGCTGCGATTTTTCGCTAATAAAGGTTTCAGTGTCGTCACAATCGTCTCTCTCAACAACCGGGGATCGAATATTCAGGCGAACAAGGTGGTGAACCGGCTCACAGTTAGCCGGTGTCGGTTTAAGAAATAACGCAGTTGATCACAGAAATTGTTTATAGACGTTTATGATTGATTACGCATCCGTAATTTTTTTCCAGGCCAGGGTGGCGCGCTTTTTGTAAGGAATAATTCAACAGAGGTAAATTTCAGGTAAAGCTATTTAAGTGCGCCTGATTTAAGCGACGCGGGAGAAACCATTAAAATTAAGAAATTTCAATTGATTGGAATAACCTTATTATTTAAAAGCTCTTTCCGCTGACAAATAATGACATTCCAGCTGGCGACGTTTTTACACACGCTCAGTTACCAGCGGTACTTTATTACAGAAAAATCCGAATTAATTTTTTAACCAATAGCGATTAACACTGGCTGCTGGCAAAAAAGGCAGCGTAATAAACTTAATAAAGGTGGTTTTGAAAGTAAGAGATAATTAAATTAGTTTGCAGCAAAATAGTTACCTGTAAACGTAAATATCGACGGATAAAAACAAGAGCCTGCTGGCGCAGGCTCTTTCGCTTGACGAATTATTTACCGTTCCACGCTTTTAGCTGCGCATCGCGCGTTGAGAGCTGCTGCTGCGGCGTCAGCTTGTTGTAGTTTTCCGCCATGCCGCTCTCCCAGTCGCCATAGAGCGGATTAGGCAACACGATGAACTGGGTGCCGAACAGCGCGTGATTCTGGCTGACAAAGGCGCGACGCTGCGCGTTGCCCTGATGCCATGTCGCCGCGCCGAAATCATTCAGGTTATCGCCGACGTAGAGCACCACGTTGTAGCCCGCCGCTTTGATGGCGTCGAAACGCGCCTGTTTGTTAGAGCTGCCGGTGCTGAGGCGCACGGTCTGCGGCGTCACCTGCGGGAAGCCGAGCTGCGTCAAATTCGCGACGGTGGCGTCGAAATCTTTCTGGTCGCGGTTCGACACATAGAACAGCGTGCCGCCGTGCGAGGTGACGTAGCGGGCGAAATCGACCGCGCCGGGCACCGCCAGCGCCTGCTTCGCCTGGGTCCACGTCGACCAGCTTTGCGCGCTGAACGGCTGGCCGTTTTTCGCCTGCCAGGCGCTGTAGGCGCTGTTATCGATCATGGTTTCATCGAGATCGACGATCACCGCTTTAGGCTTGCCGGTCAGCGACGGCGCGGCGTCGAACGCCAGCCGCGCGCCGTTGAAGGCCTGCCACGTCAGTGCCTGATACTCGCCGGACTGCTGGAACCAGTTCAGGGCCAGCACCGACTGCTGGCCGAGCTGTTGCTGCGCATGTTGCGTTGTCTGCGAGGCGCAGCCCGACAGCATCAGCGCCATCAGGCCGCTGGTCAGCAGCGTTGCGGTCATTTTCATCCTGTTATCCTTAAGCCGAAAGTGGGAAGAGGTAACGCTTTAAAAATGTAGCAGTTAACCTAAGCTGAATGCAGCCAAACGCCTCAGAGGAGATTCATATGGGAATCCGCGTACGCTCTACCCTGCTTGATGCGCTGGAGTGGGTTGACTATGCCTTTCAGCCCGCAGGCGAAGCGCCGCCCGACGATGTCGCTTACGGCCATCAGCGCCACAGCGCCACGGTAGTGGATGACGAAGCCAACGTGCCGCCGAAAAGCTGCGAGTCCGACGGGATTATCGGACTGGGCGCCCGGCCGGTCGCGGTCTATACCGCCGACTGCCTGCCGGTGCTGATTGCCGATACGCAGCAGCGGCGCGTGGCAGCGGTGCATGCCGGGCTAAAAGGCACGCTGGCGGGCGTGCTGGAGCGCGCCGTCGTAAGGCTGTGCGAAACGGGCAGCTCGCCGGACGGTCTTTATGTCGCCATCGGGCCAGCCATCGCGCCCTGCTGCTATGAGCTGGGCGAGGAGATGCTGAGCGCCGTCGCGCCCACGCTCTCCGGATCGCAGCCGCCCTGCTGGCAGCGCGAGCAGCCGCACAACCCGCTCGCCGTCAGGCCGCAGGCGAAGGCGACCCGCAACGGCGTCTGGTTCGATCTGCCGCAGCTGGCGACGCTAAGACTGACAGAGGCGGGCGTGCCGGCGGCGAACATCGAAAACGTCAGCTTTTGCACCTATTGCATGGCGGAAACCGGCTCCAGCTATCGCCGCAATACCCACTTCAACAGCGGCTATCAGTCGCGCTTCTCATGGATACGCCGTCGGGGCGGCTAAGGCTCGCTTTTTTGATGCGCCTCACAGCGCGGCAAACTTTCACTTTTTTTTAACATCACGGCAGCTACATTACACTCATCCGACCACTTAACCTGAGTGATGCCGCCGTGAAGAGTCATGCCTACCCTGCCCTGTTCGCCCCGCTCGACCTGGGGTTTACGCAGCTGCGCAACCGCTTCCTGATGGGCTCGATGCATACCGGACTGGAAGAGCATGCCGACGGCGCCCAGCGCCTTGCCGCATTTTATGGCGAGCGCGCGCGCGAAGGCGTCGCGCTGATCGTCACCGGCGGCGTCGCGCCCAACGCGCAGGGCGTGGCGATGAAGCATGGCGCGACGCTGGTCTCGCCGGAACAGTGCGGCTGGCATCGCCAGATTACCGACGCGGTACATGCGGAAGGCGGCAAAATCGCCCTGCAGATCCTGCATACCGGCCGCTACAGCTACCAGCAGGATCTGGTGGCGCCCTCGGCGATCCAGGCGCCGATTAATCCTTATCTGCCGCAGGAGATGAGTGAGCAGGCGATCCTGCAAACCATCGACGACTTCGCACGCTGCGCGCGGCTGGCGCAGCGCGCGGGCTATGACGGCGTAGAGATCATGGGCTCGGAAGGCTATCTGATTAATCAGTTTTTAGCGCCGCGCACCAACCAGCGCAGCGACCGCTGGGGCGGCGACGCGACGCGCCGTCAGGCGTTCGCGCTGGCCGTCACCCGCGCGGTGCGCGACGCCGTGGGCCGCGACTTTATTGTGATTTTCCGCCTGTCGATGCTGGATCTGGTGGAGGACGGCAGCTCGCTGGAAGAGACGCTCACGCTGGCGACCGCGCTGGAGAAAAGCGGCGTCACCCTGTTCAATACCGGCATCGGCTGGCACGAAGCGCGCGTTCCCACCATCGCCACTTCGGTGCCGCGCGCGGCCTTCGCCTCGGCGGCGCGGCGGCTGCGCCAGCATGTTGCGGCGCCGGTGATCGCCACCAACCGCATCAACCATCCGCAGGTGGCCGAGCAGCTATTGCAGAGCGGCTGCGCGGATATGGTGTCGCTGGCGCGTCCGTTTCTCGCCGACGCCGCCTTCGTCAGCAAATCGGCGCGCGGCGCGGCGGAGAGCATTAATACCTGCATCGCCTGCAACCAGGCCTGCCTCGACCAGATCTTTGTCGGCAAGATCACCTCCTGTCTGGTGAACCCGCGCGCCTGCCACGAAACCCTGATGCCGGTAACGCCCTGCGCCGCGGCGAAGCTTATCGCAGTGGTGGGCGCCGGTCCGGCAGGCATGGCCTTCGCGCTGCAGGCGGCGCAGCGCGGCCATCGGATAAGGCTCTACGAGGCCGCCGAGGCCATTGGCGGCCAGTTCAACATCGCGCGCCAGATCCCGGGCAAAGCAGAGTTTAGCGAAACCCTGCGCTACTTCACCCACCAGCTTGCCGCGGCCGGCGTCGAGGTGCAAACCGGTTGTCGGGTGACGGCGGCGGATCTGGTCGAGGCGGACGAGGTGGTGCTGGCAACCGGCATTCAGCCGCGCACGCCGGCGATCCCCGGCATCAATCATCCGAGCGTGCTCAGCTATCTTGCGGTGCTGCGCGACAAAAAACCGGTGGGCCGCCGCGTCGCCATTATCGGCGCGGGCGGCATCGGCTTCGATACCGCTATGTACCTCTCTCAGCCGGCGGAAGCGCAGACCAGCGAAAGCTTCTGCCGCGAATGGGGCATCGACCTGACGCTGGCGCAGCGCGGCGGCCTGACGCACGCCGAGCCGCAGCCTGCTGCGCGCGCCATCTGGCTGCTGCAGCGCAAACCGGGCAAACCGGGCGCGGGTCTGGGCAAAACCACCGGCTGGATCCATCGCGCCACGCTGCAGGCGCGCGGCGTGCGCATGTGGGGCGGCGTCGAGTATCTGGCGATCGACGATGAGGGGCTGCTGCTGCGCCGCGACGGCGCAGTAGAGAGAGTCGTCGTGGATAACGTGATTATCTGTGCCGGTCAGGAGCCGCAGCGCGAGCTGGAGGTGGCGCTGCGCGCGCGCGGCAAAAACGTTCACCTTATCGGCGGCGCCGACGTGGCGCTGGAGCTGGATGCCCGCCGGGCGATCGCCCAGGCGGTGCAGCTGGCGCTGGCTATCTGATCAGCGCATCTTCACCGCGCGCAGCACCACGAACTTCTGGTTCGAGGCCACCAGCGTGCAGTTGCCGAACAGTTTTTTCAGCTTGTGGTGGTAGTCGAGGTGGCGGTTGCCGACGATGCGCAGCTCGCCGCCGTACTGCAGGCAGCGTTTGGCGTCGCGGAACATCTGCCACGCCAGGTGATCGGTGACGGCGTGCTGCTGATGGAACGGCGGGTTGCAGAGCACGGCGTGCAGACGGTCTGACGGATAGCCGCTCAGCACGTTGTTGACGCGAAAGACGCAGCGCGTCAGATCCTGCGGACGGTTCACCTCGACGTTGAGCTGGCTTGACGCCACCGCCATGTAAGACTCATCGAGAAAATGCACTTCAGCCTGCGGATTGCTCTCCAGCGCCATCAGGCCAATCACCCCGTTGCCGCAGCCGAGATCGACGATCTCGCCTTCGATATTTTCCGGCAGATGATGCATAAAGAGGCGCGCGCCGATATCCAGCGAGGTGCGCGAGAAGACGTTGGCGTGGTTGTGGATCTGCCAGGGCGTCTCGTCCAGCGGCCAGACGGTGGTCGCCGCCTGCGGCGCCAGCGTCGGCGCGCTGAACTGGGTGTAGATCAGACGCGCTTTTTTCCACGCCAGCGAAGTGCGCGTGTCGCCGAGGATCTTCTCGAACAGCTGCAGCGTGGAGTTATGGATCTCTTTAGCGCGCGCCGCCGCCAGGATCACCGTATCGGCGGTCACCACCTCGCGCAGGGCGCGCAGCTGCTGCTCCAGCAGCGCCAGGGTTTTCGGCACCTTGATCAGCACCGCGGCCGGCGCGGCGGGCAGCGGGTCGAGGCTGCTGAGAAAGCGCACTTCGCCGTCGTCAAGTTCATTAAGGCGCAGGTTTTGCCGCGTCGCCTGCTGGCTGAGCCAGGAGTCGCTGACGTGCCAGACCGGACGCGGGTTGAGCGCGCAGGTGAGCGCGCCGAAGCTGTCGTTGAACACCAGGATCGGCCCTTCCGGCAGCGTCTGCTGCAGCAAATATTCATCCGCCGCATCCCACGCCTGAAGCGGACTCTCTTCACGCATTTGCGGAAAACGATGCAGGATCAGGGTGCGATCCGCTAGTTCAAGTTGGCTCATGAATTCTCCGGCTGGTACAATCTGGCTGTTTTACGCCCTAAAAAGGGGGCGCAGTATACTGTCTTTCGCCGGGAATCCCTAATGTCCTCACTCATCTATCTGCAGGGTTATCCTGAGAACATCCTTCAGCAGGTTCAGACGCTGATCAAACATGAAAAGCTTGGCGCTTTTTTGCAGCAGCGCTATCCCGACACCCACAATATCGTTAGCGATAAAGCGTTATATGACTATACCCAGGCGCTGAAAAATCGCTTTATGCGCAACGCGCCGCCGATTAGCAAAGTGATCTGGGATAACAAAATCAAGGTGATGAAGCACGCGCTGGGCCTGCACACGGCCGTTTCGCGCGTTCAGGGCGGCAACCTCAAGGCCAAAGCGGAGATCCGCGTCTCGACCTTTTTCCGCCTTGCCCCCGAGCCTTTCCTGCGCATGATCGTGGTGCACGAGCTGGCGCACCTGAAAGAGAAAGATCACGACAAGGCGTTCTATCAGCTCTGCTGCCATATGGAGCCGGACTACCATCAGCTGGAGTTCGACGCCCGGCTCTGGATGACGGATCAGGCGATGCGCGGCAACGTGGCCTAAAGGAACTCCTGCGCTTTCTGGATCAGGCTGGTTTTAGTCAGCGCGCCGAGAAAGCGCTTCTCCTGCGGATTATTCAGCACCGGCAGACGCTCCAGCGTCACGCGCGCGAACGCCTCCCAGCCTTCGCGCATGCTCTGGTTCTGGTAGACGAAGGGAAAGTTGTCGTCCATGACCGTAGAGACCGGCGAATCGAGCGTGATCTCCTGCGCCAGCACTTTGCGCGCGATATCGTGGATTGAAACCACGCCGAGAAAAGCGCCCGCCGCGTTAATTACGTAGACGTAGCGTTCGCGCTTCAGCGAGCTGACCGCCAGCGCCTGCCCCACCGACTCCTGCGGCTGCAGCGCCGCCCCCGGAATAATTAGCTGCGCCACGCGCATGTTGTCGAAGTCATATTTCGCCTCCGAGCGGTTAAAGTGGTTGCCGACCACCGGATAGGTGCTGGCGGACTGCAGCCGATAGACCACCATCGACGCCAGCACGGCGGCGATCATCACCGGAAAAAGCAGCGAGCTGTTGAGGGTCATCTCCAGCACCATCAGGATCGCCATCAGCGGCGCCTGACTGACGGCAGCCAGCACCGCCGCCATGCCGATGGCCGCGTAGAGCAGCACGTTGCCGAGCGGCAGATGCAGCGCCGCGCCCAGCGTCGCCAGCGCCACGCCGAGCAGCGCGCCGATCAGCAGCGACGGCGTAAAAAGACCGCCCACCGCGTTGGAGCCGACCGACAGCGTGGTCGCCAGCGTCTTTAGCAGCAGCAGCAGCAGCAGGCCCGGCAGCAGATAGTCGCCCGCCATGATTTTGACGATCACTTCGTAGCCGTTGCCCAGGATATCGGTGGAGATCAGCGCCAGCAGCCCCACCGCCAGCCCGCCGGCGCCTAGCCGCAGCGGCAGCGAACGGATATGGCCGAACAGCGCTTTGCTGCGCGCGATAAGCTTAATCAGCAGCCAGCCCGCCAGCCCGGCGACCAGGCCAATGACCACCGTTAGCAGCAGGCTGCTTACGTCCATCTGAAAGCTGACGTCCGCCAGCGGATAGAGCGCGTTGCGGAAGCCCAGCGACCACATGGTCATCACGGCGACCGACGAGGCGATCACCAGCGGGATCAGGCGCTGCAGCGCCGAGATGCCGAAGGCGATTTCAGCCACGAAGATCGCCGACGCCAGCGGCGCGTGGTAGACCGATGAAAGCCCGGCGGCGGCGGCCATCGCCACCACGTCGCTGTTTTTCAGGTTGAGCGAGGCGGGGATCCAGCGGCCCAGCACGCTGCCGCACAGCGCGGAGAGCTGCACCATCGGCCCCTCTTTACCGATAGAGGCGCCCGAGCCGATGCTGGCAATAGAGGAGAGCGCGCGAAACAGCGAGGTGCGGGTCGGCACCGCGTCAAGCCGCGCGTTAATCACCTCCAGATAGTCGGTTTTTACCGTCTGCTGCTGTTCGATGCTCACCGCGTAGCGCAGGAAAAAGCCCGCCAGCACGCCGCCCGCGCCCACCAGCAGCGGCCAGAAGATCCATGGCCAGACGTGCATCGCCACGGTGATCTCACTGCCGCTGTTGAACAGCACACGGTTAATCAGCTCGATAACGCCGCGAAACGCCAGCGTCACCAGCGACGCCGCCAGTCCGACCGGGATCGCCACCAGCAGCGTGGTCCAGTTCAATGCGTGTTTACTTCCTTTCAAGCGCGTTCTCCACCTTTTTCAGCCAGTCGCCGTTGCATCATCACTATATTGGAAGGCGGATCGCAGGATCAAACTCCCTTTGTTTCCGACGCTTGCGCCCAATGCCCGGCGTGCTACTCTGCCGCTATTTGCCGCAGGAGAGCCGACGTGATCCGTTTTGCTATTGTGGGAACCAACTGGATAACGCGCCAGTTTATCGATGCCGCGCATGAAACTGGCCATCTGCGTCTGAACGCCATCTATTCGCGTTCGCAGCAGCAGGCGGAAACCTTCGCCGCAGACTATCCCTGTTCGCATCTCTTTACCTCGCTGGAGGCGCTGGCCGCCAGCGATCTTATCGATGCGGTTTATCTGGCGAGCCCCAACGCCCTGCACTGCGAACAGGCGCTGCTGTTTATGTCGCACGGCAAGCACGTTATCTGCGAAAAGCCGCTCGCCTCCAACCTGCACGAGGCGGAGCGGATGATCGCCTGCGCCCGTCAGCATCAGGTGGTGCTGTTCGAGGCGTTTAAAACCGCCAGCCTGCCTAATTTCGCGCAGCTGCAGCAGGCGCTACCCGCCATCGGGCCGCTGCGCAAGGCGCTGTTCAGCTACTGCCAGTATTCGTCACGTTATCAGCGCTATCTCGACGGCGAGAATCCCAACACCTTTAATCCGCGCTGGTCGAACGGCTCGATAATGGATATCGGCTACTACTGCCTGGCAACGGCGGTGGCGCTGTGGGGCGTGCCGCAGGCGGTAAAAGCGAGCGCGACGCTGCTGGCCAGCGGGGTCGACGGCCACGGCAGCGTGCTGCTCGACTACGGCGACTTCGACGTCACCCTGCTGCACTCCAAGGTCAGCGACTCGCGCATTGCCAGCGAAATTCAGGGCGAAGCGGGCTCGCTGCTGATTGAAAAGCTGTCGGAGATGCAGTCGGTCAGCCTGGTGCCGCGCCATAGCGCCGCCCAGGTGCAGGATCTCAGCCAGCCGCAGCATATCAATACCATGCTTTATGAGGCCCAGACCTTTGCGCAGCTGGTGCGGCAGCGTCATATCGCGCATCCCGGGCTGGAAACCTCGCGCGTCACCGCCGCGCTGCTGACCGAAATCCGCCGCCAGACCGGCGTGGTTTTCCCTGCCGATGAGCAGGCTGTGTAAATATGTCTAAATATGAATGGCTGCGCTTGCCTCTTTCATGGCCAGCGCCTATCTTAACGCACAGCAAAGGGGAGTAACTTGTAAGCTGCACGATCGTCATTACGATGCGTAAGCATCCGGTCGTCAGGCAACCCGGAATCTGATTCTGTGTTGTAAGTGAGACCTTGCCGGAAGGCGAGGTTTGCTTACATCCCTGTAAAGCGGCTGACGTCTTCTGACTTCAGCCGTTTTTTATTTCAGGGCAGGAAACGCTATGCAGACAGTAGGAACGCCTCTTCTCTGGGGCAGCTTTGCGGTGGTGGTGCTGATTATGCTGGCGATCGATCTCTTTTTGCAGGGACGACGCGGCGCGCAGACCATGAGTTTTAAACAGGCGGCCGTCTGGTCACTGATTTGGGTGTCGGTGTCGCTGCTGTTCAGCGCCGCCTTCTGGTGGTATCTCGAGGGGAGCGCCGGGCGCGAAGTCGCCACCACGCAAACCCTGGCATTTTTGACCGGTTACGTGCTGGAAAAGGCGCTGGCGGTCGATAACGTCTTCGTCTGGCTGATGCTCTTCAGCTACTTCTCCATTCCCGCCGCGCTACAGCGCCGCGTGCTGATTTACGGCGTGCTGGGCGCGATCGTGCTGCGCACTATTATGATTTTCGCGGGCAGCTGGCTGGTGACGCAGTTTAGCTGGATCCTCTATCTGTTCGGCGCTTTCCTGCTGCTGACCGGCCTGAAGATGGCCTTTTCCAAAGAGGATGATGAGAACGCGGTGGGCGACAAGCCGGTAGTACGCTGGCTGCGCAAGCATCTGCGCATGACCGACGAGCTAGAGGGCGAGAAGTTTTTCACCCGCCGGAACGGCGTGCTGTTTGCGACGCCGCTGCTGCTGGTGCTGATTATGGTAGAGCTGAGCGACGTGATTTTTGCGGTCGACAGTATTCCAGCGATCTTCGCCGTGACCACCGATCCCTTCATCGTGCTGACCTCTAACCTGTTCGCTATTCTCGGCCTGCGCGCAATGTATTTTCTGCTGGCCAACGTCGCCGAGCGTTTCTCGATGCTTAAATATGGCCTGGCGATCGTGCTGGTCTTTATCGGCATTAAGATGTTGATCGTCGAGTTCTACCATATTCCGGTGGCGATCTCGCTGGGCGTCGTCGGCGTGATCCTCGGCTCGACCCTGTTAATCAACGCCTGGGTAAATCGCAAAAGCGACCAGAAAAAACGCTCGCAATAATCCGCTACAGGGGCAGGTAATGCCCCTGTTTTATTTTGCCAGCTCCGGATGCGACATATCATCGCTCTGTCACACTCTCTTCATACAGCATATTAGAAATCCGATCCTCCTCGCACTGACAGAATTATCTCTTTCTTCGCCCGCTCTTTTCCTTATACTCCGCCGTGCAAACCGCTTCAGGCGCGTTAATCGACGCCCTCTGAAGCCACATCCCGCTACAACCTAAAGAACAATTATGCAGAACTCACTTTCCGGTCGTCTGGGCGCGCTACTCGCAGGAAGCCTGGTGAAACAAATTATGGTAGGGCTGGTGGCTGGCGTGGCACTGGCCTGGGTCTCGAAAGATGCGGCGCTGGCCGTCGGCCTGCTGGGCGAGCTGTTCGTTAGCGCGCTGAAAGCCGTTGCACCGCTGCTGGTGCTGATGCTGGTGATCGCGTCGATCGCTAATCACCAGCAGGGCCAGAAAACCAATATAAAACCGATTATCGCGCTCTATCTGCTGAGCACCTTTTTCGCGGCGGTGGTCGCGGTGGTGTTTAGCCATCTCGCGCCGCAGACGCTGACGCTGGCCGTAGGCACCACCGAAATCACGCCGCCGTCCGGTATTACCGAGGTGCTGCGCGGCCTGCTGATGAGCATGGTAGCGAACCCCATCACCGCGCTGATGCAGGCCAACTATATCGGCATTCTGGTATGGGCGATTGGTCTGGGCCTGGCGTTCCGTCATAGCTCACAGACCACGCGCGACCTGCTTAATGACGCTTCAAATGCCGTAACCTGGCTGGTGCGCTGCGTAATCCGCTGCGCGCCGATCGGCATTTTTGGCCTTGTCGCCTCGATTCTGGCCTCGACCGGCTTCGGCGCGCTGTGGCAGTACGCCCATCTGCTGGCGCTGCTGCTGGGTTGTATGCTGCTGATGGCGCTGGTGGTGAACCCGATGCTGGTTTACAGCAAGATCCGTCGCAACCCCTACCCGCTGGTGTTTACCTGCCTGCGCGAGAGCGGCGTGACCGCCTTCTTTACCCGCAGCTCGGCGGCCAATATTCCGGTGAATATGGCGCTGGCGAAACGCCTGAATCTGGATGAGGATACCTATTCGGTGTCGATTCCGCTGGGCGCCACCATCAGCATGGCGGGCGCCTCTATCACTATTACCGTGCTGACGCTGGCGGCGGTGCATACGCTGGGGATCAGCGTCGACGTGCCGACGGCGATTCTGCTGAGCCTGGTAGCGTCGCTGTGCGCCTGCGGCGCATCCGGCGTGGCGGGCGGTTCGCTGCTGCTGATCCCGGTCGCCTGCAATATGTTCGGCATTCCCAACGATCTGGCGATGCAGGTGGTCGCGGTCGGCTTTATTATCGGCGTGCTGCAGGACTCCGCCGAAACGGCGTTGAACTCCTCGACCGATATTCTGTTTACCGCGGCGGTGTGTCAGGCAGAAGCCGAGCGCGAAACCAGCCGGGCTTGATAACAAAATGGCGACCATACAGGTCGCCGGTCTATGCGCTGACGTTGATGTAGCTGCTTCAGACGGCGCAAAAGCTCAAAAAGCGGGTGGCATGGAACGAAGAGCAAAGCGTCCCGCGCCATGGATGGCGCGGGCCGAGCGAGCAGGGATGCGTAAAGCGACTTTGCGATCGATCCATGCCACCCGCGACAGTGCCCAGCGAAAAGACAGCAATGGCGATCTATAACGTCACGCCGCTTTTAAAAATCGCCAGCTCGCGGAAATCGTTCTTCTCGTTGTTGGTCAGCTCGCCGCTGGCAATCGCCACGATGGTGTCGACGAAATCCTCCAGCAGCGCATCCATGCTCATCCCTTCCAGCAGACGACCGGCGTTAAAGTCGATCCAGTGCGGCTTCTTCTCCGCCAGCGGCGAGTTGGTCGCCAGCTTCACCGTCGGCACGAAGCCGCCGTAGGGCGTGCCGCGTCCGGTGCTGAACAGCACCATATGGCAGCCCGCGCCCGCCAGCGCGCTGGTGGCGACCGCGTCGTTGCCCGGCGCGCTCAGCAAATTCAGTCCCGGCGTCTTCAGCCGCTCGCCATACTTCAGCACGTCCACCACCTGACTGGAGCCCGCCTTCTGGGTGCAGCCCAGCGACTTCTCTTCCAGCGTAGTGATGCCGCCCGCTTTATTGCCCGGCGACGGGTTCTCATATATCGGCTGCTGATGGTCGATAAAATAGCGCTTGAAGTCGTTAATCATCGCCACCGTCTTCTCAAAGGTCGACTCATCGCGACAGCGGCTCATCAGGATACGCTCCGCGCCGAACATCTCCGGCACCTCGGTCAGTACCGTGGTGCCGCCGTTAGCGATCATCTGATCGGAAAAACGCCCCAGCAGCGGATTAGCGGTAATGCCGGAGAAACCGTCCGATCCGCCGCACTCCAGGCCGAACTTCAGCTCGCTCAACTTGCCCGGCTGGCGCTTGTCATGGCGCATCGCCTCATACAGGGCGCGCAGATGCTCCAGCCCTGCTTCCACTTCGTCGTCGTGCTGCTGGCACACCATATACTGGATACGTTCGCTCTCCGGCAGGCCTAACGTCTCGCGAAAGGCGTCGACCTGATTGTTTTCGCAGCCGAGCCCGATCACCAGCACGGCGCCGGCGTTGGGATGACGCACCATATTTTGCAGCATGGTGCGGGTATTCTCATGATCCTGGCCCAGCTGCGAACAGCCGAAGGTATGGCTAAACAGAAACGCGCCGTCGGTGCCCGCCGCGTTGTCGGTCTCTTTCAAAAAGCGCTGCAGAATCTGACGCGCGATGCCGTTGACGCAGCCTACGGTCGGCAGGATCCACAGCTCGTTGCGGATCCCGACGTCGCCGTTAGCGCGGCGATAGATCTGCACCTCGCGATCGCCTGGCTGCGGCGGCACCTCGACAAACTCCGGCCGGTAGTCGTACTCGTCCAGATCGCTCAGGTTGGTGCGCGCGTTGCTGGAGTGGATCACCTCGCCTGCGGCGATCGGCTGCGTGGCGTGGGCGATCGGCAGCCCATACTTGATCACCAGCTCGCCTTCGGCGATGGGCCGCAGCGCGAACTTGTGGCCGCGCGTCACCGCCTGCTGCAACTGCACCGCCGTCTGCTGCAGATCGATGGTCTGCCCCGCGTCTAAATCACGCAGCGCCACGGCGACGTTATCCTGAGAGTGAATCTTAATCGCGTCTTGCATAGCTTTATCCCAGTGTGCTCAACGCCTCACGCATGCCGTGGACGATGATATTTTGCAGGTGTCGGCTGACCTCGGCCGCCAGCTGAGGCTGCCGGGTCAAATCTTCGCCCCAGTGCTGCGCGTCGCTTAACACCTCGCGCACCAGCTGTTCCGGGGAGATCTGGTCGTTATTAAGGGCCTGCCAGTTTTTTTCAAAGCGCGCCAGCCAGTGCGCGTCATCCTGCAGCGGCCAGCTTTTTTCCGCCGATGCGCCGCGATAGAAGGCGATCAGCGCCGCCAGCGCAAAGGTCAGACGCGGCGGCCAGACGCCGCTCTGCGCGTGCGACGCCAGCAGCGGCGTCAGCAGGCGAGTGCGGAACTTGGTCATGCCGTTGAGCGCGATAGAGAGCAGCGCATGGCGGATAAAAGGGTTGCGGAAACGTCGCTCGACCGCGTCGGCGAAGGCGTGCAGCTCGTTGCGCGGCAGATCGAGCGTGGGAATGATCTCCTCGCGCAGCAGGCGATCGACGAAGCCTGCAATGGCCGGATCCGCCATCGCCTCGCCGACGCTCTCCAGACCGGCCTGAAACGCCACCGGCACCATCGCGGTATGGGCGCCGTTGAGGATCGCCACCTTCTGCGCCTTCCACGGCGCGATGTCATCCACCAGCCGCACCTGCGGCGCCAGCGCATCAAGCTTCAGCTCGTCGAACAGCGCGCGCGGCCCCTGCAGAATGAACTGGTAGTAGACCTCGCCCGCCACCAGAAAACGATCTTCATAGCCGAGCTGAGCGGCGAGCGCCTCGCTCTCCTGCGGGAATCCGGTCACGATGCGATCCACCAGCGTGTTGTAGAACACGCAGTGCTGCGACACCCAGGCGGCGAAGCTTTCCGGCAGCTGCCAGTGGCGCGCATAGCGCAGCACCAGCTCGCGCAGCGCGTCGCCGTTATGGTCGATCAGCTCGCAGGGCACAATCAGCCAGCCTTTGTCGTCGGCGCCGCTAAAGTGCTCAAAGCGCGCCCACAGCAGCTGCGTCAGCTTACCGGGAAAGCTGGATGCGGGCGCATCCGTCAGACGATCTGCTTCAACAAAGGCGATGCCCGCTTCGGTGGTGTTGGAGAAGACGAAGCGCATCTGCGGCGCGCGCGCCAGCGCCAGAAAATCCTCGTGCTGGACGTAAGGCTGGATCTCGCGATTCAGGCTGCGGATCAGGCGCGTTTCGCTGACGCGCTCGCCCTGCTCGTTAAGCCCGCGGATCAGCGTGGTATAGAGCCCGTCCTGCTGATTCAGGCTGTCGCTGACGGCCCGGTTGCGCGGCCGCACCACCACCACGCCCGCGTCGGTGCCCTGGTGCTGGTTCAGCCAGTCGAGCTGCCAGTCGATAAAGGCGCGCAGAAAGTTGCCTTCGCCGAACTGGATGACGCGCTCGCTGTAGGTCGCGCCGGGAAAGTCGTGACGGTTTAGCCGCTGCATGATCAGGCTCCCAGCTCGATGCCGAAGTAGTCGCGCGCGTTATTGAAGCAGATGTTTTGCACCATCTGGCCCAGCAGCGCCTCGTCGCCCGGCGCTTCGCCGTTCTCGACCCAGCGGCCAATCATCTGGCACAGCAGGCGGCGGAAATATTCGTGGCGCGTATAGGAGAGGAAGCTGCGGCTGTCGGTCAGCATGCCGACAAAGCGGCTGAGCAGACCAATCTGCGCCAGCTGCGTCATCTGGCGCTGCATGCCGTCGAGCTGATCGTTGAACCACCAGGCGGAGCCGAACTGCATTTTGCCCGCCTCGCCTTCGCCCTGGAAGTTGCCCGCCATGGTCGCCAGCACTTCGTTGTCGCGCGGGTTCAGGCAGTAGAGGATGGTTTTCGGCAACGCGTTATGCAGGTTCTGCGCGCCCAGCAGCTTCGCCAGCGGTTCCGCCAGCGGCTGATCGTTAATCGAGTCGAAGCCGACGTCCGGCCCCAGCAGTTCGAACTGGCGGCGGTTGGTGTTGCGCAGCGCGCCGATATGGTACTGCTGCACCCAGCCGCGACGCGCATATTCGCCGCCCAGCCACACCAGCACGGCGGTTTTGAACTGCGCGATCGCCTGCGCGTCCGGCGACCCGCCGGCGCGGCGGTCAGCCAGGATGGCGTCCAGCGTCGCATCGTCCGCTTCGGCGTAGAGCACCACGTCGAGCGCGTGGTCCGACACTTTGCAGCCGTGCTCGGCAAAGTAGTCGAGACGCTTGCTGAGCGCGCTGCGCAGATCGTCGAAGCGGCGCACGCTGACGTCGGTCAGCGACTCCAGCTTCTCAATCCAGCCCAGGAAACCGTCCGCTTCGATATTAAAGGCTTTATCCGGACGCCAGCTCGGCAGCACCTTAACGCCGAAGCTGCCGTCCTGCGCCAGCGCGCGGTGGTGCTGCAGATCATCCAGCGGATCGTCGGTGGTGCCGACCATTTTCACGTTCATCTGCTGCATGATGCCGCGCGCGGTAAAATCATCCTGCGCCAGCAGCGCGTTGCAGCGCTCCCAGATGCTGTCGGCGTTTTTTTCAGAGAGCAAGGTGTCGGTAATGCCGAAAGGACGACGCAGCTCAAGGTGCGTCCAGTGGTAAAGCGGATTGCCGATGGTGTGCGGCACGGTGCGCGCCCAGGCGTCGAATTTTTCGCGATCGCTGGCGTCGCCGGTGCAGAAGGCCTCCGGCACGCCGTTAGCGCGCATGGCGCGCCACTTGTAGTGATCGCCTTTCAGCCAGATGTCATAGAGGTTGGCAAAGCGGTAATTTTCGGCAATCTGCTGCGGGGGAAGATGGCAGTGATAGTCGAAAATCGGCTGATCCTTTGCGTAGTCATGATAAAGACGACGGGCAAATTCGGTATCCAGCAAAAAATCCTCGGTCATAAAACGCGACATACTTGCTTCCTCTTGGATAGAGCCTTAATGCGCTCAAAGTTATCATACCAATTTTCGCCAGCTACAGAATTCTTTGAGATCTCGCTCACATAAACAGCAGCTATTCACTGTGCTCATGGACGTTTTTGCTCTCCGCAGCGTGCTAAATGGCTGTCATTACGCAGGTTTAAAGTATCCCACATTGCAAAAGGGGCTTTTGTGATGGCTCTCAACTTTTAAAGTTGTATAACAAGTTACGCTCTCGCTCCGTAATGGCAAGGTAAACACAGGGTCGCTTTTGCGCGGCCTGCGGGCGTGAGAGTAAGTCGGCTCACGGTTGTCCCGCTCCAGATAACAACAGCGGCAAGACCGCAGACAGAACACTGGAAGAGGTAAATGATGCGTAAGATTAAAGGGCTACGCTGGTATATGATCGGGCTGGTGACGCTGGGCACCGTGCTGGGTTATCTCACCCGTAATACCATCGCCGTCGCCGCGCCGACGCTCCAAACCGATTTGCATATCACCACCCAACAGTACTCCTACATCGTGGCGGCCTACTCCGCCTGTTATACCGTTATGCAGCCGGTCGCCGGCTATGTGCTCGACCTGCTCGGCACCAAAGTCGGCTATGCCGTATTCGCCGTGCTGTGGGCGATCTTCTGCGCCGCGACGGCGATGGCCGGCAGCTGGGGCGGATTCGCGCTGGCGCGCGGCGCGGTGGGCGCGGCGGAAGCGGCGATGATCCCGGCGGGCCTGAAGGCGAGCAGCGAATGGTTCCCGGCTAAAGAGCGTTCCGTCGCCGTGGGCTACTTCAATGTCGGCTCCTCTATCGGCGCCATGCTGGCGCCGCCGCTGGTGGTGTGGGCAATCGTGGCGCACAGCTGGCAGATGGCGTTTATTATTACCGGCGTGCTGAGCCTGCTCTGGGCGATCTGCTGGCTGATCTTCTATAAACATCCCAAGCAGCAGACCAAACTCAGCGAAGAAGAGCGTCAGTACATTATTTCCGGTCAGGAAGCGCAGCATCAGACCGGCAATACCAAAAAAATGACGGCGCGTCAGATCCTGCGCAACCGCCAGTTCTGGGGCATCGCGCTGCCGCGCTTTCTGGCGGAACCGGCCTGGGGCACCTTTAACGCCTGGATCCCGCTGTTTATGTTTAAGGTTTATGGCTTCAACCTGAAGGAGATCGCGCTGTTTGCCTGGATGCCGATGCTGTTCGCCGACCTCGGCTGCATCCTTGGCGGTTATCTGCCGCCGCTGTTTCAGCGCTGGTTCGGCGTGAACCTGATCGTGTCGCGCAAACTGGTGGTCACCATGGGCGCGGTGCTGATGATTGGCCCCGGCACTATCGGTCTTTTCACCAGCCCTTACGTCGCTATCGGCCTGCTCTGCGTCGGCGGCTTCGCCCATCAGGCGCTCTCCGGCGCGCTGATCACCCTCTCCTCCGACGTTTTTGGTCGTAATGAAGTCGCGACCGCCAACGGTCTGACCGGCATGGCGGCCTGGACAGCCAGCACCATGTTCGCGCTGGTGGTCGGCGCGCTGGCCGATACGCTGGGCTTCAGCCCGCTGTTCGCCGCGCTGGCGGTGTTCGATCTGCTGGGCGCGGTGGTGATCTGGACGGTGCTGCGCAATAAGCCCGTCTCGGAGCTGGAAAAAGAGGTGACGCCGCCTCAGGCCGCGCCGGTACGCGGCTAACAGCGCTGACCGAAGAGCAAAGCGTCCCGCGCAATCCTTGCGCGGGACCTTTTATTTAACGGCCGCAAAGTGGTATAACAACTTTATTTGCGACACGGGAATGCGCTATGGAACTGACCGAACCTCGTCGACTTTATCAACAGCTCGCCAGCGATCTGAAAAGCCGTATTGAAACAGGCATTTACCCGGTGGGAGACAAGCTACCTGCGGAACGCCTGATCGCGGAAGAGATGAACGTCAGCCGCACCGTGGTGCGCGAGGCGATCATTATGCTGGAGGTAGAAGGCTACGTTGAGGTGCGCAAAGGTTCCGGTATTCACGTTATCGCCAGTCAGCAGCAGAATCGGGTGATGACCTCCAGCCAGCTCGAATTCGCCAGCTTTGGCCCGTTTGAACTGCTGCAGGCGCGCCAGCTGATTGAGAGCAACGTCGCCGAGTTCGCCGCTACGCAGGTGACGCGTCAGGACATTATTGAACTGATGGCGATCCAGGAAAAGGCGCGTCAGGAAGATCACTTTCGCGACTCTCAGTGGGACATGCAGTTTCACGTGCGCATTGCGCAATCCACTCAAAACAGCGCGCTGGCGGCCATTGTCGAAAAAATGTGGCTGCATCGCCTGCACAATCCCTACTGGCTCAAACTCCACGAGCATATCGACCAGCGCAGCATCCTGAGCTGGTGCGACGACCACGATCAAATCCTCAAAGCACTGATGCGCAAAGATCCCGCCGCCTGCAAACTGGCGATGTGGCAACATCTGGAAAATACTAAGCAGATGCTGTTTAACGCGACCGCCGATGACTTTGAATTTAATGTGGATCGTTACATGTTTGCCGAAAATCCCGTTATCCTGCCGGACGGCGCAAGTAATTAACATTGATTCTGCTGCGTTTTCACGCAGGAAAGTCAGTTAATCTGCAATAGTGTCAGGTCGTGTAAAGCTCCTTTTGACGGACCGCGTCAACAGGTAAAACTCCTGTGCGGCGGGCACATTCCCCTGTCTCAAACCTGTGATTTTTGTTACAGTTATCGACCCTTTCTTACCCTTTGCGACAGGGTTTAAAAATTCGCTGATTTAACAATCTATTCTGGAAGGATCCGGAAAACCCTGCACAGACTGCGCTCCTAAAACAGATAACAACCGCCGGTCTGCGCTTATGTCTTTTAAGACGCGTTAAACAATGATGTTCAGGAATGATTGATGGATATTTTGCAAGCGTTGCTGCAGGCGTTGTGGCAACAGGACTACGAAACCCTCTCCGATCCAACGCTGGTCTGGGCCATTTACGGCGTGCTCTTCTTGATCCTGTTTCTGGAGAATGGCCTGCTGCCCGCCGCCTTTCTGCCAGGCGACAGCCTGCTGATTCTGGTAGGCGTGCTGATCGCCAAAGGCACCATGAGCTTTCCACTTACCGTACTGGTGCTGACCACCGGCGCCAGCCTCGGCTGCTGGGTCAGCTATATCCAGGGCCGCTGGCTTGGCAACACGCCGACGGTGCAGAAATGGCTCTCTCATCTTCCCGCGCAGTATCACGCCCGCGCGCACAGCCTGTTTCATCGTCACGGCCTGTCGGCCCTGCTGATTGGCCGCTTTATCGCGTTCGTGCGCACCCTGCTGCCGACCATTGCCGGTTTATCCGGGCTGAATAACGCCCGCTTCCAGTTTTTTAACTGGGTCAGCGCGCTGCTCTGGGTGCTGATTCTGACCGTGTTCGGCTTTGCGCTGGGCAAGACGCCCATTTTCCGCCGCTATGAAGATGAGCTGATGTTCTGCCTGATGCTGCTGCCGCTGGTGCTGCTGGTGATAGGCCTGGTGGGATCGCTGGTGGTGCTGTGGCGCAAACGCCAGGCAAATCAGAACGGCAAGGGCGAGTCATGAAAATTTATGGCCCTGTCCCCCGCCGCATGCTGCCCTGGCTAACTATCGCCGTGCTGCTGCTGCTGGCGATCTGCCTGACGCCGACGCTGCTGCGGCACGAAAGCGTGGTGCAGATCCGCGTATCCCATGCCGGCGGCCCGCTGCCGGACGGGTTTTACCTCTATCAGCAGCTGACGGCGCAGGGCATCCGCATTAAAAGCATTACCCCGTCGGGCGATGCGCTGATTATTCATTTCGAGAACGAAGAGCAGAGCCTCGCCGCGCAAAAAGTGCTGCGCCGCCTGCTGCCGGACGGCTTTGTGGTCGCCAGACATCCCGACTCCGCCTCCGCCGCCTCGACAACGCTAAATATCTCCTGACGCGACATCGCCGTCCTGCGCTGGCAGGACGGCAACAGAATAATCCGTATCCCCCCGTCTTTTTTGAACTTTTTGCAGGCGCTGTCTATGCTTAGTGGATGGCTCAGCTATCTGACACGCCAGGAGATGACGCTGTCCGCTCGCGGCAGGTCAACAACAATGGAAGGTAATAAGCCTGATGAAACATCAATTACTTCTTGGCCTCGCGCTGTTTTCTCTCTCAGGTTCGCTGATGGCGGCGGAATCGCTCTGTCAGCAGAAAGAGCAGGATATTCAGCATGAAATTGCGATGGCGAAACAGCATAACAATCAGCGTCGCGTTAATGGACTGGAGCGCGCTCTGACCGAAGTGCGCGCTAACTGTAGCGACAATAAACTGAAAGCGTCTCACCAGGCGCGCATCAAGGCGCAGCGAGAGAAAGTCGCTGAGCGCGAGCGCGAGCTGAAAGAGGAGCGTCAGGACGGCGACGATAAGGAAAAAATCGCCAAACGTGAACGTAAACTGGAAGAAGCACGCCAGGAGCTGAAAAAGTTACAGGCGGAGCCTTATTAACCCGGACTCAACCACTGAAGCTAAAAGGAACATTACATGTCAAAAGACACTTCATCAGAACATTTGCGTGCTGAGTTAAAGAATCTGGCGGACACTCTGGAAGAGGTGCTGAGCAGCACAACGGATAAGTCCAAAGGCGAACTGGATAAGCTGCGTCAGAAAGCGCGCGTCGCGCTCGACAGCTCGCGCGAAAAGCTGGGCGATTCTGGCGAATATCTGGCGCAGACCACGCGTGAAGCCGCGCAGAAAGCGGACGGCTACGTGCGTGAAAATCCCTGGCATGGCGTTGGCATCGGTGCGGCAATCGGCGTGGCGATCGGCATCCTGATTTCACGGCGTTAATTATGGCGGATTCACAGCAGAGCCACGGCCCCGGCAAAGGGGTCATCAACATTGGTCAGCGCATCGTCACTACGCTGGTCAGCATGGTCGAGACCCGCGTACGGCTGGCGGTGGTCGAGCTGGAAGCGGAAAAGGCCAACCTGATTCAGCTGCTGCTGATGGTTGGCCTGACCATGCTGTTTACCGCATTCGGGCTGATGAGCCTGATGGTGTTGATTATCTGGGCCGTCGACGCGCAGTATCGCCTGATGGCAATCGGCATCACCACCGGCGTTCTCTTTCTTCTGGCGATTATCTTCGGCCTGTGGAGCCTGCGCAAATCGCGTCAGTCCACGCTGCTGCACCACACCCGCAAAGAGCTGGAGACCGATCGCAAGCTGCTGGAGGATGACCGCGTATGAGCCGCAGCAAACTGGAACGTGAAGCGCGTATTCATGACTTAATCGGCGAAATACAGCAGCAGCGGCTCGACCTGAGCGCCAGCCGCCGCGACTTCCTGCTAAGCACGGCGCAGTACGATCGCGGCTGGTTGACGTTTCTCAGCATGCGGCGTTATCTGGCCATCGGCAGCAGTGCGTTAGCTATCTGGTCGGTGCGCAGCCCGAATAAGTTTATGCGCCTGCTCAAGCGCGGATTCGGCGTCTGGAGCACCTGGCGTATGCTGAAATCGGCTCTGCCGCAGCGCTAATCCTCTCTGTATTCAGCCGGTGCGAAATCGCCGGCTTCGCTTCATCAGATTTCCTGAATAACACCTACAGAATATCTCGCTTACAACCTTTCCCCTGCGCGACTATTATCTCCAGCTATCAGCTCAGCAAACGGCAACGCCGCCTTTCGCTGGGAATTATCTAACGCAGGCGCGACTGCCCTGCCGACAATCTAGCCTGGAGTTAATGATGAAAAAATTCGAAGATACTGGTCTGCTACTGGCGCGTATTTTAATGCCAATCCTGTTTATCACGGCTGGCTGGGGCAAAATCACCGGCTATGCGGGAACGCAGCAGTATATGGAAGCGATGGGCGTGCCGGGCTTTATGCTGCCGCTGGTGATCCTGCTGGAGTTCGGCGGCGGCCTGGCGATTCTGTTCGGCTTCCTGACCCGCTTCACCGCGCTGTTTACCGCCGGCTTTACCATCCTGACGGCGTTCCTGTTCCACAGCAACTTCGCGGAAGGCGTCAACCAGCTGATGTTTATGAAAAACCTCTCTATCGCGGGTGGTTTCCTGGTGCTGGGCCTGGTCGGTCCGGGCGCGTACAGCATCGACCGCCTGCTGCGTAAGAAATCTGCGCCAGCTGCGGCGCTGCGTTAAGCACACATCTGGCGTAATGCCACATATACTTAGCAGGGCGAGGATACTCCTCGCCCTGTTTGCATTGGAGGCGATATGGGCCAACTGATTGACGGTGTCTGGCACGACACCTGGTACGACACCAAATCAACCGGCGGACGCTTTAAGCGCACTGAAGCGGTCTGGCGCAACTGGGTGACCGCGGACGGCAGCGCTGGTCCGACAGGCGACGCGGGCTTTAAGGCCGAGCGCGATCGCTATCATCTGTATGTTTCTCTCGCCTGTCCCTGGGCGCACCGCACGCTGCTGATGCGTCAGCTCAAAGGGCTGGAGTCGATGATTGACGTCTCCGTGGTGCATCCGCTGATGCTGGAGAACGGCTGGACGTTCGACGACGATTTTCCCGACGCCACCGGCGACAAGCTTTATCAGAACGAATTTCTCTATCAGCTTTACCTGCATGCCGATCCGCACTACACCGGACGCGTGACCGTGCCGGTGCTGTGGGACAAGCAGCAGGGCACCATCGTCAGCAACGAATCGGCGGATATCATCCGCATGTTCAACAGCGCCTTCGACGCCGTCGGCGCGCGCGCCGGAGACTACTATCCGCCCGCCCTGCGCGAAAAGATCGACGAGCTGAACGGCTGGATTTACGACACGGTCAACAACGGCGTCTATAAGTCTGGCTTCGCGACCTCGCAGGCGGCTTATGACGAGTCGGTGACCGCGCTGTTCCATTCGCTGTCGCGCCTGGAGCAGATTCTGGGGCAGCACCGCTACCTGACCGGCGACCAGCTCACCGAGGCGGATCTGCGTCTCTGGACCACGCTGGTGCGTTTCGATCCGGTCTACGTTACGCATTTTAAGTGCGATCGCCACCGCATCGGCGACTATCTCAATCTGAGCGGCTTCCTGCGCGATATCTACCAGATGCCGGGCATCGCCGAGACGGTGAACCTGCCGCATATCCGCCATCACTATTACGTGAGCCATAAAACCATCAACCCGAACGGCGTGATTTCGCTGGGGCCGGCGTTTGACTGGGATGAGCCGCACGGGCGCGGCTAAACGCGCGCGCCGTTCTTACCGGGACGGCGCGCTTCAACTGTTATAAAAATTCTGCGCGTTTCTGTGTCTGCCCCGGCTAACTGTTATCTGTTCTACTGAGCAGAAAAGTGACGGTGAGGTGAACAATGGACGCCATTAAACAAATCTTAATCGACGAAATCGCGACGCTTAATCGTGAAGAGCGCCGCGATAACCGGCCGCGTTTTAGCTTCTCTTTTCTGAAAACCCATCCCGGCCTCTGGGCGCTGATGTATCTCTGCTACGGCCTGTGCGTGGCGCTGATCTTCTCCACCGAGATGCTGGGCTGGCCCGCCTTCTGGTTCGCCACTCTGTTCGTGCTGGTGATGAGCTTTCTGATGCTGCTGGATATCAACCCGAAATATCGCTTCGAGGATATCGACGCGCTGGATCTGCGCGTCTGCTATAACGGCGAGTGGTATTACGTGCAGCCGGTCTCTGAAGGCGGGGTGAAAAAGATCCTGAATCTGCCGGACGCGCCGGAAGAGGTGAAAAGCGGCATTCATCGCCTGCTGCGGCAGAAAGGCGAAGTGGATTTCTATGACGTCTACTATCTGACCTGGGGCCACCAGCAGGCGGCGCAGGTTTAACCGCTCCGCTGGTCGGCAATCAGCCTGCCCAGCGTCTCGACCGCCGCCTCGGCGCGCGTATCCCACGGCCAGGCGGCGTTAATGCGAAAACTGTGGGTAAACTCTTCGCCCGCTGAAAACAGCCGCCCCGGCGCGATGCTGATCCCCTGCTGCAACGCCTGCTGATAGAGCTGCGTGGTGTCATAGCCGTGCGGCAGCGTCACCCACAAAAAGAAGCCGCCCGGCGAATCGCTTACGCTGGCGTCCACCGGCAACGCCCGGCAGAGCGCCTGGCGCACCCACTCTTTGCGCCGCCCCAGCGTCTGCCGCAGTTTTTTCAAATGGGTATCGTAGCGGCGCGTGGCGAGGAAGTCCGCCAGCGCCAGCTGCATCGGCGCGCTGGTGGAGAGCGTGCTCATCAGCTGCAGCCGCTGGATACGCTGCGCATGCTGCCCCGCCGCGACCCAGCCGACGCGGAACCCCGCCACCAGACATTTGGAAAAAGAGCCGCAGTGCAGCACGTCGCCGCCGCGATCCCAGTATTTAGCCGGATGTGGCGCCTCAGCGCCCGTCCAGAGTTCGGCGTAAACGTCATCTTCGATCAGCGGCACCTGATAGCGCGCCAGCAGCGCCACCAGCTGCGCTTTGCGCGCGGGCGAGAGCGTTACGCCGAGTGGATTTTGCAGCGTGGTCATCAGCCAGCACGCTTTTACCGGCCAGCGCTGCAGCGTCTCTTCCAGCTGCTGCATATCGATGCCGTGCTGCGCGTCGCTCGGCACCGCGAGCGCTTTGAGCTTGAGCCGCTCGATCGCCTGCAGCGCGCCATAGAAGGTCGGCTGCTCAATCACCACGTAGTCGCCGGGTTCGGTCAGCGCCTGCAGGCTGAGATTGAGCGCTTCCAACGCGCCGTTGGTAATGACGATTTCATCTGGCGACAGCGTGATGCCCTGCCGCGCGTAGCGCTGCGCCAGCATCTGCCGCAGCGCGGCGTTGCCTGGCGGCAGATTGTTGAGCGCGTCGAGCGGCGTCAGCTGATGGGAGACGTTGGTCAGCGAGCGCATCAGCTGACGCTGCGGGAAGAGTTCGGGATCGGGAAAAGCGGAGCCAAACGGGACAATCGCCGGGTCGCGGATCGCCTGCAGCACGTCAAAGACGAAATTGTTGATATCGACCTGCTCGCTGAGCGCCACCTGCGCCGGCGCGGTTTGCAGCGCGCGCGGCGCGACGTAGTAGCCGGACTGCGGGCGCGAGACGATCCAGCCCTGGCTCTCCAGCACCTCGTAGGCGTGCATCACCGTCATCAGGCTCAGCCCGTGCTGCGCCACCTGCTGACGCAGCGACGGCAGCTTTGTGCCCGGCGGCCAGATGCCCGCCTCGATCTGCTGCTGAATCTCATCCGTCAGTTGCTGATATTTCGCCACGGGCTGCTCCTTTCGTTGCCGGGGCGCAGTTTAGCATGAGGGGAACAGCAGTGGCGTCGTCTGACCACGAATGCGGCAAGATTGAGATAAGGGACAGAGCGTCAGGCGCGCAACAAATAGCAGAAAGCAAAAACCCCGCTTGCGCGGGGTTTTCACCTGAAAAGTCGAAACTGACCGATAAGCCGGGTTCTGTCGTGGACAGTCATTCATCTAGGCCAGCAATCGCTCACTGGCTCAAGCAGCCTACCCGGGTTCAGTACGGGCCGTACCATGCGAACCCCTATTTGGCCTTGCTCCGGGTGGAGTTTACCGTGCCGCGAACTGTTGCCAGACGCGCGGTGCGCTCTTACCGCACCCTTTCACCCTTACCTGATCCCATAAATGGGCCATCGGCGGTTTGCTCTCTGTTGCACTGGTCGTAGGCTTGCGCCCCCCAGGCGTTACCTGGCACCCTGCCCTATGGAGCCCGGACTTTCCTCCCCTCTGCCCGTCTCCCTACAAGAGGGACGACGACAAAGCGGCGACTGTCTGGTCAGCTTCGGCGCGAGATATTAGGGCATTCGGCCGCATTTGTCACGCCTCTTGCTGATCGAGCGCAAAGCGATAGAGCGCATTTTTCTTCACGCCGTGGATTTCCGCCGTCAGCGCCGCGGCCTTTTTCAGCGGTAGCTCTTTCTGCAGCAGCGCCAGCGTGCGCAGCGCATCGGCGGGCAGCGCCTCTTCATCCGCCTTATGCCCTTCGACGACCAGCACCATCTCGCCTTTGCGGCGATTCTCATCCTCTCTGATCCAGGCGAGCAGCTCGCCCACCGGCGCGCCGTGAATCGATTCCCAGGTTTTGCTCAGCTCGCGCGCCAGCACCACGTAACGATCGGCGCCGAGTTCCTTCACCATATCTTCCAGGCTGTCGAGCAGACGGTGGGTGGACTCATAGAAAATAATGGTGCGCGGCTCCTGCGCCAGCGCGCGCAGCGCGTCGCAACGCGCCTTGGTTTTGGCGGGCAGAAACCCTTCGTAACAGAAACGATCGGACGGTAACCCGGCGGCGCTTAATGCTGTGACGGCGGCGCAGGCGCCGGGCAGCGGCACGACGCGGATGCCCGCCTCGCGGCAGCGGCGCACCAGATGGTAGCCCGGATCGTTGATCAGCGGGGTCCCGGCATCGGAGACCAGCGCGATGCTCTGCCCTTGCTGCAGCTTCGCCAGCAGCAGTTCGGCCTTCTGCTGTTCATTGTGGTCGTGAAGTGCGAAGAGCCGCGCAGCGATGGCGAAATGTTGTAGCAACAGTCCGGTATGACGTGTATCTTCCGCTGCGACCAGATCGACGCCCGAAAGCACCGTCAGCGCCCGCTGGGTGATATCACCCAAATTACCAATCGGGGTTGGAACGATGTAGAGCGTGCTGGCAGAAATCTCTGCCCGATCGAGTTGTTTCATTGTTTCATCCGAATTGCCGATTTAATATTGAGCATCTTGAAAAAAACATCACTGGATACAGTATGCTTCCTTCAAAAGTCGTTCGTCATAAAGCAGGACGCTTTGTGCCTGTCCTTCTTGCTGGGCTGATTTTAGCCGCCTGTAGCGGTCAGGGGCCGCAAACCTCAAACGTAAATATTCAGGGGCCCATTACCGGCGGGTCTGATTACTATCTGCAGCAAGTGCAGCAAAGCAGCGATGATAGCAGGACAGACTGGCAATTACTTGCCATCCGTGCCCTGATGAAAGAAGGAAAGTATCCTCAAGCCGGCCAGCAGATCAACCTGCTGCCGAGCCAGCTCAGCGACACCCAACAGCAGGAGCTGCTGCTGCTTAAATCGCAGTTCCTGTTCAGCCAGCAGAACGTGCCGGGCGCGACGCAGCTGCTGAATCAGGTCAAAGTCGACGACCTGTCGAAAGAGCAGCAGGCGCGCTATTACGGCCTGCAGATCGCCGCCGCGCAGGGCAAACCCTCGCTGGCGCTGCTGCGCGCCTATATTGCGCAGGAGCCGCTGCTGAGCGGCGACGATCGTCAGAAAAACATCGACGCCACCTGGCAGGCGCTGACGCAGATGACGCCGCAAGAGGCGAGCAGCCTGGTGATCAACGCCGATGAAAACACCCTGCAGGGCTGGCTGGATCTGCTTAACGTCTGGCGCGCCAACGCGCAGGACGGCGAGATGCTGAAATCCGCCCTGAAAGACTGGCAGACGCGCTATCCGCAAAACCCGGCGGCTAAAACCCTGCCGACGCCGCTGAGCCAGGCGCAGAACTTCACCAAAGCCTCTACCAGCACCATCGCGCTGCTGCTGCCGCTGAACGGTCAGGCGCAGGTCTTCGCCAGCGCCATTCAAAAAGGCTTCAACGATGCGAAAAACGGCGCCCTGAACGCCGCGCCGCAGCCTGCCGCGCAGCCAGCGACCCAACCGGCCGCTGCGGAAAGCGCGCAGCCTGCGCCGACCAGCGAAGCCAACGCCGTAGTTAGCCCGGCCGCCGCGGCTATTACGCCGGCCGCAACCCCGCAGCCCGCTGCCGCCCAGACTCAGCCTGAAGCCAGCGCGCCCTCCAGCAGCGCGCAGATCAAGGTGTACGATACCAGCAGCCAGCCGATTCAGCAGGTGATGCAGCAGGCGCAGCAGGATGGCGCGACGCTGGTGGTCGGCCCGCTGCTGAAAAACAACGTCGAAACGGTCGCCAACAGCCAGACGCCGCTCAACGTGCTGGCGCTCAACGCGCCGGAGCAGATCCAGAACCATCCGAATATTTGCTATTTTGCGCTTTCTCCTGAAGACGAAGCGCGCGATGCCGCGCACCATATGTGGAACCAGGGCAAGCGCCAGCCGCTGCTGCTGGTGCCGCGCAGCAGCTTCGGCGATCGCGTGGTCAACGCGTTTGCACAGGAGTGGCTGAAGCTGGGCGGCACGGCGCCGCTGCAGCAGCGCTTCGGCTCGACCGCTGAGCTGAAACAGGGCATCAACAGCGGCGCGGGCATTACGCTGAGCGGTACGCCGGTCAACGTTCAGCCTGCCGCCGCCGAATCTCAGGGCGTGACCATCGCCGGGCTGACGATCCCGTCGCCGCAGCAGCAGAGCGAACCGGCGGCGGCGAGCGGCGGCAACGTCGATTCGGTCTATATCGTGTCGACGCAGGATGAGCTGCAGCTGATTAAGCCGATGATCGCCATGCGTACCGGCAGCCGCAGCGTAGCCTCGCTCTACGCCAGCTCGCGCAGTTACCAGGCGGGCGCAGGTCCCGACTTCCGTCTGGAGATGGAAGGCCTGCAGTTCAGCGATATTCCGCTGCTCTCGGGCCGTAACCCGGCGCTGATGCAGCGCGCGGCGCAGTCGTTCAATAATGACTACTCGCTGGTTCGCCTCTATGCGATGGGCATCGACGCCTGGACGCTGGCGAACAGTTTTAACCAGGTGCGCCAGACGCCGGGCTTCACCATCGACGGCAATACCGGCAAGCTGAGCGCGAATCAGGATTGCGTGATCAACAGGACGTTGTCATGGAGCCAGTATCGTCAGGGCGAGATCGTTCCCGCCTCCTGAACACCCGGCGCTTCGGCGCCGAACAGGAACAGCGCGCCCGGCGCTATTTAGAGCGTGCCGGGCTGCGCTGGGTCGCCAGCAATGTGACTTATCGCGGCGGCGAGCTGGATCTCATCATGCGCGACGGCGCATGCTGGGTCTTTGTGGAGGTGCGCTACCGGCGCGATGCGCGCTACGGCGGGGCGCTGGCCAGCGTCACTCGCCTCAAGCGACAAAAGCTGTTGCGCGCCGCCGCGCTCTGGCTCGCCCAGCGCGGCGGCAGTTTTGAGACGGTGGATTGCCGTTTCGACATCATCGCCATTACCGGTACGGCGCTGGAGTGGCTGCCCAATGCCTTTAATGCAGACGTATAGAACCAGGTGGTCGTGTGCAGGACAGAATTAAAGCGTGTTTTACTGAAAGTATTCAAACCCAGATTGCCGCCGCAGAAGCGCTGCCGGACGCCATTTCCCGCGCCGCGATGACGCTGGTGCAGTCCCTGCTTAACGGCAATAAAATCCTCAGCTGCGGTAACGGCGCTTCAGCCGCCAACGCGCAGCATTTCGCCGCCAGCATGATCAACCGTTTCGAGACCGAGCGTCCCAGCCTGCCAGCGATGGCGCTCAGCGCGGACAACGTAATGCTGACGGCGATCGGCAACGATCGTCAGCACGATGAAATCTACGCCAAGCAGGTGCGCGCGCTGGGTCAGGCCGGCGACGTTCTGCTGGCGATCTCTACCCGCGGCAACACGCGAGACATCGTTAAAGCGGTGGAAGCCGCGGTTACCCGTGATATGACCATTGTTGCGCTTACCGGCTATGACGGCGGCGAGCTGGCGGGCCTGCTCGGCCCGCACGACGTGGAAATTCGCATCCCGTCGCACCGCAGCGCCCGCATCCATGAGATGCATATGCTGACGCTGAACTGTCTGTGCGACCTGATTGATAACACCCTGTTTCCACACCAGGAATGACTGAAGGAGCAAACATGAAAGCATTGAATGCTGTCGCTATCCTGTTAACCGCCATGCTGTTGCAGGGCTGCGTTGCCGTCGTCGCCGGCGGCGCGGCCGTCGCCACCAAAACCGCCACCGACCCGCGCACCGTCGGCACCCAGGTTGACGACAGCACGCTGGAGCTGCGCGTCAGCAACGCGCTGGCGAAAGATCAGCAGATTAAAACCGACGCGCGCATTATCGCCACCGCCTATCAGGGCAAAGTGCTGCTGACCGGCCAGGCGCCGTCGCAGGATATCGCCAGCCGCGCCAAACAGATCGCCATGGGCGTCGACGGCGCGACCGAGGTCTTCAACGAAATTCGCATCGGCCAGAAGGTCAGCCTCGGCACCTCCTCCTCCGATACCTGGATCACCACCAAAATTCGCTCTCAGCTGCTGGGCAGCGATCAGGTGAAATCCTCGAACGTGAAAGTGACCACCGAGAACGGCGAAGTGTTTCTGTTAGGTCTGGTGACGGCGGAAGAGGCAAAGGCGGCGGCGGATATCGCCAGCCGGGTCAGCGGCGTGAAGCACGTCACCACCGCGTTTACGATGCTGAAATAAGCGTGCATCAGGCCGCTCATCCGCTGGCACAGCGGCAACATACACAAAAGGGCGGCTTTAGCCGCCCTTAACTTCACTGGCATTGTGCCAGCGCGGGCGATATGGCCCGATCGCAAAGACGCAAAAACGGCATCCCTGCCAGCTCGGCCCGCGCAATTACGCACCTCATCCTTGAGGTGCGCCCGTCGCCGGGCCAACGCGCTGCGTTGTTCAAAAACGCTCCCGGCGTTTTTGTCCCTGGCGCGGGACGCTTTGCTCTTCGGTCCATATCACCCGCTTTTACGCTTTGTGAGCCGTCTGTCGAAGGCCTATCCCATCAATTTTTTTATACCGGTATATCGATCACCAGCGCCCTGGTCGCGGTTTTCGCCCGCAGCCTGATCTGCTGCTCTTCCTGCAAAAACGCCCCGTCGCCGCAGCCCAGCTTCTCCGGACGATCTTCGCGCGTGACCGCCTCCAGCGAGCCGTGAATCGACTGCAGATAGGCGCGTGGCCCGCGCAGCGTCAGCGACTGCTCTTCGCCCGGCGCCAGCCGCAGCTGATGCACCCACACCTGCTGACGCAGCTGCAGGCTATTGCCCGCGCCGTCCGGCGAGGCGATCAGCTGCAGATTGCCGCGCTCCGGCAGCGCGATCTTTTGCAGCGTCGGGTTTTCCCGCTCGGGACAGGCGGCCAGCCAGAGCTGCATCCGCGTCAGCGGCTGATCCTTGCGCAGGTTGATTTCGCTGTAGCTGACGCCCGGCTGCGTGGCGAGCAGCAGCGCTTCGCCCTCGCGCGCGACGATATGGTTGCCTTCGCTGTCGCGATACTCCGCCTCGCCCTGCAGCACGATATTCAGCACGTCCACCTGCGGATAGGTGCGCGGCTGAAAGGCGGCCCCTGGCGCCAGCACTTCCTGATTCAGCACGCGTAGCGAGGCGTAGCCCATTAATTTGGGATCGAAATAGTGACCAAAAGAGAAACTGTAGCGTGCCTGCAACCAGCCGAAATCGGCCTGACCGCACGCGGACGCACTACGCGTCGTTATCATGATTTACCTCCAGCTCGCTGCGGCAGAGAACGACCGCAGACTTGATACCCATTATGGTAAAAGGCTGGACGCCGTATTGTTAGCCAGTTAATCTGCCGTGCATATTCAAATTTCCTGAAAGAGAGTTCGGATGGCTAAAGAGCGTGCCTTAACCCTTGAAGCGTTGCGCGTGATGGATGCGATCGATCGCCGCGGCAGTTTTGCGGCAGCGGCGGATGAGCTGGGGCGCGTTCCTTCGGCGCTCAGCTATACCATGCAAAAGCTGGAAGAGGAGCTGGACGTGGTGCTGTTCGACCGCTCCGGCCACCGGACGAAATTCACCAACGTTGGGCGCATGCTGCTGGAGCGCGGACGCGTGCTGCTGGAAGCGGCGGACAAGCTTACCACCGACGCCGAAGCGCTGGCGCGCGGCTGGGAAACCCATCTGACCATCGTCACCGAAGCGCTGGTGCCGACCGACGCCCTCTTCCCGCTGGTCGAGAAGCTGTCGGAAAAGGCCAATACCCAGATTTCGCTGATCACCGAAGTGCTGGCGGGCGCGTGGGAGCGGCTGGAGCAGGGCCGCGCCGATATCGTTATCGCGCCCGATATGCACTTCCGCGCCTCGACCGAAATCAATACGCGCAAGCTCTACACCATGATGAGCGTCTATGTGGCCAGCGCCGACCATCCGATTCACAACGAGCCGGAACCTCAGTCTGAGGTGACGCGCGTGAAGTATCGCGGTATCGCGGTGGCCGATACGGCGCGCGAGCGCCCGGTGCTAACGGTGCAGCTGCTGGACAAACAGCAGCGTCTGACGGTGAGCAGTATGGACGACAAGCGCCGCGCGCTGCTGGCGGGGCTTGGCGTCGCTACCATGCCCTATTCGCTGGTGGAGAAAGATATTGCGGAAGGTAGGCTGCGCGTCGTCAGCCCGGAATATACCCGCGAAGTGGATATTATTATGGCGTGGCGCCGCGATAGCATGGGTGAAGCCAAAGCCTGGTGCCTGCGCGAGATCCCGCGTCTGCTGGCGAAGAAAAGCTAAACGCCGCCGTCGACTCCAGCCTGCCCCGCAGGCTGGAGCCTGCTGTTACAACCGCCCCAGACACTCAATCGCCACCGCCTTGAATGCGGCGAAATCTTTGCTGTCGCGCAGCCGGGGCATCGCCCTTTCGCGCAGAAAGGTCACGAAGAGATCGTAGATCGCCATCGCCTCTTCATATTCGCTTTTACTGATCGCCAGCAGAAAGATGACCGAGGCGGTGTCGTCGCCCCACGCGATGCCCTGCGGCGCCAGCACCGTATAAACCACGGTTTTTTTCGCCAGCAGGCCGAGCGAGTGCGGCAACGCGATGCCTTCGCCCAGCATGGTGCTGACGATCGCCTCGCGCTCCTCTACCGAGGGATAAAAGCTCGCGTCGACAAATCCTTCCGCTTCCAGCCGATCGCACAGCTGGCGGAACAGCTGCGACTGCGTCATCGGCTTATCGACGATCAGGAAGTGCTGCGCGTCGAAAAACTTCTCCAGCATATAGGGCCGCGTGCGGTCCACCAGCACCAGCTTGCCGATCTGCTCCAGCTGGAAACCGGTGGGAAACGGCGACATCACCACCACCGGCTTATCCTTCTCGCTCAGCCGCGTGGTAGAGATAACGAAATCTTCATCGATGCGCGCGCGCGCCTCATATTCGCGCTGCGACAGCCGACCGGCGACCTGTAGCTGCGGATATTTGCGCAGCAGCATCGCCTCAATCATCCGCAGCGTGGAGTTACCGCTGTCGCACACCAGCAGCACCTGCGGATGGCGCTGGTAGCCGACGTCGTAATGACGCTCCAGCCCGACGCCGATATGCAGCACCAGAAAGCCGATTTCATTCTCGCTGATAACGTAAGGCGTGTATTTGCCCCAGCTGGAGACCGCCGCCAGCGTCACGTCATAGGCCATCGGATAGTGCTGTTTAATATTATCCAGCAGCGGGTTGGGAATATGGATCTGGTAACGCACGCGGGTGATCATGGTTTTAATGTGCGTCAGCAGATCGGCGCGCAGCTGTTCATCACCCTGCAGATCGTAGTTGTAGTGGGTATTGATATAGCTCAGCAGATAGTCCACCAGCGCGTCGGCGTCATCGGCGTTGATGGCGCTCGGCGCCACCTCCTGCATCTGGCGCGCCGCGATATTAACGCGCAGCCAGCCCTCTTCCGCCGGCGACACCGGCTTGCCTACCAGCGGCCGCAGCAAATTAATCAGCTCGCGCGCCGCCTCGCGCACGTCCAGCCCGACATCCTCCGCGCCGGGATCGCTCAGCGGATAGCCTTCGCTGATGCGCCGCACCGCGACGGCGCAGTAGAGACGCAGATAGCGCTCGCCCTCGTCGCTGAGGCGAACGTTATGGCGCGTCAGGCACTGCTGCAGCAGCGGACGCAGCGTCTCCAGAATATTGCTGTGCAGCGCTTCGATAGTAATCAGCGGGCTGTCGGCCTGCTCCTGGTCGATCTGCCACAGCAGATCGGTTAAACAGGTGCGGATCGCCACTTCGCTGCCGAACAGCTTCATGCCGTAGTGGGGTTTGCTCTCGATGTGCAGGTGATAACGCGCCAGCCACTCGCGCACCTCGGTCATGTCGTTTTGCAGCGTGGCGCGGCTGACGAACCACTCATCGGCCAGATCCTCCAGCTTGAGCGACCAGGCGGCGGTCAGAAAGCGCGTCAGCATATAGCGCACCCGTTCGGCGGAGGTGCGCGGCACGCGCAGCGGCGAGCGGTTTTGGCGCTCCAGACGCTGGAAGCGCTGCGCGTCGTCGATTTTTAGCTGATAGCCCGCGCCGCGGCTGAGCACGAACTGCGCGCCGTACTCCTCTAACAGCGCGTTGAGCGCGCTGATGTCGGCACGCACGGTGCGCGTTGAAACGGCGAAGCGCCGCGCCAGCTCATCCTGAGGCAGCGTTTCGTTTTGCAGGGCGTCAAACAGTTGCGCAAGGCGTTGATTTGGAAATCTCAAGGCGGTCTACCTGTTACGGCGCTGGCATGCATTCAGCGGCATCATGTCGAAAAATAGCAGCTTAAAGCGAACGGCGCGTGACCTCCAGGCAAGCGCCGACGCCCTGTGAAGCGCGCCGGCGTGACTGTCGCTACGGCAGCAGTTTTTTGCAAATGGCCAGCAGCTGGCGCACATCTTCCACGCGCGTATCGCCGCTGACGGGATCGATAATAGAGCTGTAGACATGCGGGATAATTTTACTGACGCCCGCCTCCAGCGCGATCGTCAGGATCGCCTCGACGTTATCGAGATCGATGCCGCCGGTCGGCTCCAGCCAGAAGTCATGCGCCGCGCACGCCTGGGCGACGGCGCGGTACTCGTCGACCGCCTTTAGTCCGCCCATCGGGAAATATTTCACCGAGCTGCCGCCCATATCCTTCAGCAGCGCGATGGCGCTGTCAATCGGCACCCGCGCGTCGCTGCCCTGCGAGCTGAGCGGGCCGGTAGAGATCTTCACCAGGCCCGGCGTGCCGGTCGGCGAAATCAGGCCGTTGACCACGGTTTGCGACTGGCCCAGCAGCGCGCGGCTGGTGCCGACGCCGGTGAACACCTGGTTAACATGCTGCGGCTGCAGCACGGCGGAAATCTCGCTCACCATTTTTGACTGATTCGGGTCGCCCGCGCCGAGTCCAACCGAGAGCGCGTTGTCGATCAGCGCGGCGTACTCGCGCATATCGGCGATAGCCGCCTCGTTGCTGCTGTAGTTTTTCGACAGCACGCCCACCAACACATGCCCTTCCGCTGCCTCCCAGATGGCGCGCGCGTTCGCTTTCGAGCCTGCCAGCACGTTAAGACAGAGACGATCCTGATAGAAATTCGGGGTCAGCTTCATGCGGTTTTTCCTCCGTTCAACAGCGTTTGAATCGAGGTAAAGATGGTGTGCAGCTGTTCAGCGCTGACGCTGCGCACATCCGCCTCGATAATGCCCTCATTGGCTTTGTAGCCGCGAAAATAGATAGCAGTCGCGCCATTTTTCAGCGCCTGCACGATGTCGCCGGTACGCTGGCCGATGGCCGCCTCGTCGAATTTGATCTCGGCGCGGGCGATATCGCGTCCTGCCGCGTCCCACACTACGCGGGCGCTCACGCCGCGCAGCTGATTGAGGTTGTCGATAAAGGGCGTCATTTTCTCCACCATCTGCGCGCCGCTGGTTTTTTCCAGTCGCAGATAATTTTCAATCGCCTGCGTCAGGCCGAGAATGCCCTCTTTGCCCACCTTCATCGCCCGGCCAATGCCGTTGCTCTGGCGCTTCACCCACTCCACAGGCTGCGCTCTGCCGATCACCAGCCCGCTGGTCGGCCCTTCAATCGCCTTCGCGCCGCTGTAGATCACCAGATCGGCGCCGTACTGGTAGTAGCACTGCAAATCTTCTTCGGCGGCCGCGTCGACGATCAGCGGCACGCCGTGTTTGCGCGCCACCGCCGCCGCCTGCTCGACGTTCAGATGGCTTTTCTGCACGCAGTGGTGCGATTTCACGTAGAGGATGGCGGCGGTCTGCGGCGTGATCGCCGCCGCCAGCTGCTCGGGCGAGCACTCGTTGCTGTATCCCGCCTCGACCAGACGACCGCCACCCAGCGCCACCATGCTGCCGACCGGCGCGCCGTAGTTAACGTTATGGCCTTTTGGCACCACGATGTGGTGCGGCACCTCAAGCGGCGCGGCGTGCAGATTATCCAGCAGCCAGTCGTTCTCTTTGACGATCACCGCCGCGACGCACTGCGCGATGCCCGCCGAGGCGCAGGAGACCACCACCGCGTTTTCCACATTCAGCAGCTGCGCGATGTAAGCGCCGGTTTTGTTGACCAGATCTTTCATTTCAAAATAGTGGCTGAGGCCGATCTGCACGGTGTCGACCACGTCCGGCGACGGCGTAGAGACGCCGAGGATCGTCATGCGGCCGGAGGCGTTGATAACCGGCTTCAGGCCATATTTTTCATAGATCGAAGACATTGGCTTTCCCTTCTTCTGTCAGGAACCACTCGCCCGCCACCACGGCGGCCAGCGGCGTAAGATGTTTCTCCCCGGTGACCTGTTCGCCTTCGGAATCGACAAACAGGCGGGGCGCTTCGGTAACGCTGAAAAGAGTGAGATCGGCGTCGAAACCGACCTCCAGACGCCCTTTGCGCGTCAGGCGCAGCCCGTCCGCCGCCTTCCAGGTGACGCAGTCGATCACCTGTTGCAGCGTCATGCCGACGCTGAAAAACTTCGACATAACGTGCGCCAGGTTATGCACCGGGCCGTTGAGGCGGTTGCGGCAGTAGATATCCGAGCTGATGGTGTCGGGCAGAATGCCCTGCGCGATGGCGACGCGCGCCACCTCGAAGCTGAAGCTGGCGCTGCCGTGGCCGACGTCCATCCTGACGCCGCGCGCGATGGCGTTGCGCACCGACGCCTTCAGTTCACCCTGCGGCGTCAGCACGCGGTTGGGCTTGCCGTTAAAGCAGTGGGTAATGATGTCGCCGGCGGTGAGGCGCTCGGCGATCTCCGCCAGATCCGGCGGGTTATTGCCGATATGCACCATCAGCGGCAGACCGCCGATCCGCTGCTGGATCGCTTTGGCTTTGATCAGCGGCTGAATACCGTTCTCGCCGACTACGCTGCTGCTCATGCGCGCCTTCAGGCCGACGATAAAGTCGGGCAGCCGTTCTACGGCTTGCTGCACCGCGTCGCCGTCGATCTGCCGCATATCCGCCAGCTCGTTCTGGGTGACGATGCCGGTGCGCGCGATATTGATCAGCGCGTAGACCTGGGTGGTAGCGGCGCGGGTAATGGCATAAAAATCATCGATATGATCGGCGCCGGTGCTGCCCGCGTCGATAACCGTCGTAACGCCCGTGGCGACGCCGATAGCGTCCGCTTCGTCGTGATAGATGGGCGATTTGGGGTAGCAGTGGACGTGAGAATCGATCCAGCCTGCGCTGACGTAGCAGCGTCCGGCCAAATCGCGTTCGCTTTTCGCCTCGCCCGGCAGGCGGTCGGCGATGGCGGCGATTTTGCCGTCCTGCAGCGCGATATCCACCAGCCGCTCATCCGTCAGCCGTGCGCGGCGAAGAATCAGATCGAACATAGCAACTCCTTAACGCGGCGGCCCGCTGGCGAGCCGCCGCCAGCTTCAGATAGCGACCGGGAAAATCGCGCCGAGGATCATGGCGCCGAGGATCGCGCCGCCGGTGATCGGCTTGTTCCAGAGGTAGAAGAGCAGCGCGCCGAGCAGCGAGCCCAGGCCGATAGGAATCGAGGCCGCCATAGCGGAAAGAATGATCAGCGGCCCTAAAAAGCGGCCGGAGGCGTTGCCCGCGCCCATCATCACGTCCGCGCCGTAGGTCGAGTCGCTCTGGTTGATGGTGAACTTGCGCGCCAGAATGATGATGTAGCCGATCGCCAGGCCAATCCCCAGGCCGGTCGCCAGCGAAGCGGCGAAGTTAGCCACTGGAAAGACGATGCCCGCGCCCAGCAGCAGCGCCGGCACGCCCAGGCCGACGCCGGTCTGAATGGCGCCGCCGATATCGAGGATGCCCACCAGCGAGCCTTCGATGATACGGGCGAAGAGAAAGCTCGCGCCGAAGGCCGCCACCGCGCCGTAGACGCCGGTTTCCATGCCGGCACGCAGCATAGAAACAAACGCCACTTCGTTAAACGCGCCGATGCCGTAGAGGTAATACATGTGCGTACCGGCGAACACGCCCGCCGAGAGCAGGCCGACGAAGATCGGGAAAGACCAGTCGGCGTACCAGAAGCCTTTATTTTCAGTCATGTCGTTAGCCTTACTTGCCGCTCAGAGAGTTGTGGATCGCGTCGAGCCAGCCGGGAATGCCCAACTGGAAGGACTGCAGCAGTTTCATATCGAAGCCGCGGAAGAAGCCGCTCAGCACGAACAGCAGCACGATCGCCACCATCATCACTTTGGTCACCTTATTCCAGCCGCTCTCCTCGACGCCTTTGCCGATCAGGATGCCGAGCACCAGGCCTGGCACGGCGTTGCCCATGATCAGCTGCGCCAGACCGCCGAAAATCGTCGCCCAGAAGCCCGATTTTTTGCCGGCGTCGATGGCCGCCAGCCAGAAGATCACCGGCATGACGGTATTGACCAGCAGGTTTGCCGCCGGTACCAGCACTTTCACCGCGGTTACCTGCAGCGCGGCCGGCACCGCCGAGGCGGTAGAGTTCAGAAAGGCGACGACGATCATGCCGATAATGCCGCACGCGATGGCCATCTTTTTCGGGTCGTGCAGGGTTTCGGCGAGATTGCGGTTTTTCACCATCAGCGCGGCCGCGCCCCAGTTAGGAATGATGCGGTGGTCAACGTCCTGAGTGAAGGAGCCTGCCGCAACGGATGATGCCCAGGCATTGAAGAAAAAGCCGAGACCAAAGGAGAAATGCGAGGCGGGATCGCCTTCGCAGGAGTTAAGCTCGCCCAGCGTACGGAACGCGCCCATCCCCTGCGAGGTCGGCGCGTGGAACATACGCGCCGCACCGGCGCCGACGCCCACACCTACCAGTCCCCCAATGATCAACGACTTAAACAAAATAATTAAAAACATGTTTTTTTACCTTTGTTGTCGTCTGTTTTTACGGTGCCGCCGTGAATGTCACCTGCCCGGTATCAATCACGGTGACGCTGACGGAGATCTCCAGCTCGACGCTGTAGTTCCGCCGCTGGCGCGCCAGAAAGAAGAACAAAAACTTCTCCGTTTTGACGCTCTCCTGCGCGCGCAGCATCCGAACATCCAGGGGTTCGATGCGCAGCAGAATCTTTTGCGTCGCGCGCAGAACCTGGTTCTGCACGCGACTCAGAGCATCGGCAAAAGCTTTCTCTTTACTGTCGCCTTTGCCCTGCACCGTCACCTGAGTAACGTATTGTTCTTTCATCATCAGCTGCCGTGCTTCTTGTTCCAGGCCTGCACCAGCCGCTCGCCTAGCTCTTCTTTGTCCATAAAGCCGAAGCCGAGCACGTTGGCGCCTTCGTTGATGGCGGTGACGCCTTCGTCAACAGAGCGCATGCCGTGGCGCGCCTTGTAGCCATATTTGTTCTGCGCGGTGATGGCGCCTGCGCCGCCGCTGCCGCAAAAGGAGATACCGAAGTCGGCGTTTTCCGCCTTCATCACGTCGCCCAGCTTCATATCCGCCGCAACGCCCGGCACCACAACGGCGCGGCCGCCCGCCTTTTCTACGCCCGCCGCTACCTTCTGTCCTTTACCTAAACGATCGCCAATCACTACGGTTACCATGATGATTTCCTCTTTATACAGTCAGTTAGATCGAGCCACTTCTATATGGACGGAGAGAAGCCAGGCCTCTTCGCGCGGCAGATTGCCGAACAGATCGACCACCTGCTGCGCCAGTTGCATGGTCTCCGGCGAAATATCTTCAAACAGCTCCGCTTCCACCTCGGGAAGGGGTTCACCGGTTAGCGAGCGCAGCGCCATGGCGCGTACGTGCGACGCCAGCATCTGCTGCTGCACCGCGTTGGGCGCGATATCGTGTTGGGCGTAGATCGCCGCGATTTGCGCCATAACCTTGTCGGCCAGGGCCTGAATCTCTTCCGGCGTTGCCTGCCGTACCGAAGCTCCGTTACTGCTCACCTTGCTACTCCTGTTCACGAAAATTCGCGTTGCGAATAAATTACGGCGTGACGAGGTGGAAGTGCAGACGCACTTTTTCCGCATGGAAGTGGAAATCGCAGGGCAGGCTGTGCGCCAGATCGCAGGACGCACGGATTGTGTGACAGAAGCCGCGTTATGCGCGCTTTAAAAGTTAAAAAGCTGTGTCAAAAGAGAAGCGTGCATGTAGCGGCACGCGGCGCGGCGGTAAAAAAAAGTGAGATAAGAAAAGCTGATGACGCGGTAAAGCCGGTCGCGCGGACCGGCCCGAAGGTCAGCGGAATTTTTTATGATTGGCGTTGCGGATCTCAGCCAGCTTTTTCGCTTCGGCTTTAGCGCCGTCCAGGTTGTTGGCCTGCGCCAGCTTGTCGACCACGTCAATCTGCGCAATCAGCGAATCCAGTCCGGCATGGAAATCCTTCATCTGCGCGCTGTCGGCCGGCTGCCCTTCGAGCTTATCCGGCGTCGATTTTTTCGCATCCTGCGCCGCCTGACGCATTTCGCCCAGCGCTTTATGCATCTCCTGCGCGTCGCCTGTTTTCATCACGGTATTCAGCCCGTCTTTCAGCGTATCCATATCATTTTCTAAATCCGCCGCGTACAGGCTGGCACTTCCAGACAACAAGGAGAGAGACAACATTGCAATCACACGCTTACGCATCGGTATATCCTTTTTATTGTGGGTAAAAAAAAAGCAGCCAGAGCGGCTGCTTTCAGGAAGCGAGTTTTATTATTGTCCGGCGATTTTCATCTCCGGCAGCAGCACCGAACCACATTGTATGTTGCTGCGGGTTTCAATGTCGTTACCGACCGTGACGATATTGCGCCACATATCCTTGAGATTTCCTGCAATAGTGATCTCGCTCACAGGATACTGAATCTCGCCGTTCTCTACCCAGTAGCCGGCCGCGCCGCGCGAATAGTCGCCGGTAATGGCGCTGACGCCCTGCCCCATCAGTTCGGTAACCACCAGGCCGCGTCCCATCTGCCTGATAAGATCCTCAAAGCTGCTGCCCTGCCCGGCAATGCGCCAGTTGTGGATGCCGCCCGCGTGGCCGGTGCTTTTCAGGCCCAGCTTGCGCGCCGAATAGCTGGTCATCAGCCAGGTTTGCAGTACGCCATCCTTAATGATGTCGCGCGCCTGGGTGCGTACGCCTTCGCTGTCGAACGGCGTTGACGCCAGGCCTTTCAGCAGATGCGGCTGCTCCTGAATGGTGAGCCATTCCGGCAGGATCTGCTGGCCGAGCGCGTCAAGCAGGAAGGTCGATTTACGGTAGACGCTGCCGCCGCTGATGGCGCCGACCAGATGGCCGAAGAGGCCGGTGGCGACTTCCGGCGCGAAAATCACCGGCGCTTTCATGGTAGAGAGCTTGCGCGGCGCCAGCCGCGACAGCACGCGACGCGCGCACTCTGCGCCAACCCAGTCGGGACTTTGCAGATCCTCGAAGGCGCGGCCGATGGTATAGGCGTAGTCGCGCTCCATATCGCCGTCCTGCTCGGCGATAACGGAACTGGAGAGTGAATGACGGCTGGAGCAGTAGCTCTGCAGCATGCCGTGGCTGTTGCCGAAGACTTTAATGCCGACGTGGCTGTTGAAGCTGCCGCCTTCGGTATTGGTAATACGCGGATCCGCTTTCAGCGCCGCCTGCTCCGCCTGCGCGGCGAGCTCGATGGCGCGATCGGCGTCGATCTCCCAGGGATGGTAGAGATCGAGATCCGGCGCGTCGAACGCCAGCAGATCGGCATCCGCCGGGCCAGCATAAGGATCCGTCGAGGTGTAGCGCGCGATATCGATCGCCGCCTGCACGGTGCGTTTGATCGCCTCCGGGCTAAGGTCGGTCGATGAGGCGCTGCCCTTGCGGTTCTGATGATAAACGGTGATGCCGAGCGCGCCGTCGCTGTTGAACTCGACGTTCTCCACTTCGCCGTAACGGGTGCTGACGCCGATTCCGGTGGTTTTGGTCACTGCCACTTCCGCGCCGTCGGTGCTGGCTTTCGCCAGATCGAGCGCCTGCGCCACTGCCTGTTCCAACACTTTTCGCTGTTCTGCAACCTGAGTAGATACGTTCATCGGCCTGCCGTCTAATCTTAAGTATGAAAGTTTTGAGTCTATCAGAGTCAGAGAACAATTTCGCAGTCACCCGATAAACTGATAGGATTAGCCTCTTTTTTTAGGGGAGCCCAGAAAATGACCAAACAGCCCGATGAGTGGCTCGACGATGTGCCGGATAATCAGGAAGAAGAAGATGATGAGATTATCTGGGTCAGTAAAAGCGAAATTAAACGCGACGCTGAAGAGCTGAAACGCCTGGGTGCCGAACTGGTCGATCTGGGCAAGAACGCCCTGGAGAAGATCCCGCTGGATGAAGAGCTGCTAACCGCCGTTGAGCTGGCGCAGCGCATCAAGAAAGAGGGCCGCCGCCGTCAGCTGCAGCTGATCGGCAAAATGCTGCGCTCGCGCGACGTCGATCCGATCCGTCAGGCGCTGGACAAGCTGAAGAATCGCCACAACCAGCAGGTTGCGCTGTTCCACAAGCTGGAAGCGCTGCGCGATCGCCTGATCGAACAGGGCGACGAAGCAATGAACGAAGTGATTACGCTCTATCCGCACGCCGATCGTCAGCAGCTGCGCAGCATGATCCGCAACGCGCAGAAAGAGAAAGCGGGTAATAAAGCGCCTAAATCGTCACGTCAGATTTTCCAGTATCTGCGCGAGCTGGCGGAAAGCTAAGCCACGCCGAGGCGGGCAAGTCTGCCCGCCAGAACAGCGGTTAACGATAGTTGTAGAGAATGCCGGCGCGCAGACGCAGCTGGCGTTCGCTGGAGGTCGACGCGCGGCCGATATCGCCGAAGGTCACATAGGGTACCCAGGCGCGATCGTTGCCGAGCGCATAGTCGAACTGCAGCTCCTGCTCATAATCATCGTGCTTATTGGCGAAAAGCTTCGCGTCCGCATGCTTATAGACCAGCTTATAGGTCGTGGTCAGCCGATCGCTTTTATTACGTAAATAGAGGTCGAATCGGTTAGCGGTGCGATGGCGATCGGTATCGCAATAATCGATGCCGCCGGTGCGGCATTTATCTTCATGCGCATAATCGGTCAGCTCAAGGCGATAAAGTCCGCCGATAAACCAGCGATCGTTGATTTTATACCAGGGCGCGACGCCAAATTTCCATTCGGTGCGCGCGGAATTAAACTCCGGCTGAATAAAGGGCGAAATCGTCCAGTTCTCCCAGTAATAAGATTTCAGAAAGGTCACTTCGACCACGTTCAGCACCGTGTCGTTATAAAATTTATCTTTAGGATCGGCGCCGCCGGTTTTATATTTGGTTTCAATGCCGATAAACATATCATTGGGCAACGTAGTGCTGAGTCCCAGTTTGTCGTAGTGCGTTCGGTCGCGCAGCCGGTATTCATGGCGATAATCTACCGTCGCCGTTGCCAGCGCCGCCGCAGAACCAAGCAGCAGCGCCATGCCCAGAGAGGCGCGTAATAATTTACTCTTTCCCATAATAACATCCTTATTTAAAAGCGTGAGGCAGCCCAAATAAATAAGCTTGCTCACAATGCCCATTAACTTATAATTAACCCGCATACCAAAATAAGCATGATCTCATCATGAACACCTGTTATTTATATAATTAACGGGGAAGCTGTTATTTCTTATATGGCAGCAGAGCCGATGCTAAAAATTATCGCAGCGGTAATCCTTTCTGTTTTTGACAGGAAAAGAATAAAGATGGCAATGGCGGAGAGAGTAGAGAGATCGGTTTCAAATATTAACGCGACCGTCTGGAAAAAAATAAAAACCAGGCCAGCGCTGGCGACGAAATAAAAAAGGCGCCTGGAAGAAAGGCGCCTGATGCGTTAAGCGAGTCGATCCAGCAGCTTTTGATGAATGCCGCCAAATCCGCCGTTGCTCATAACGAGAATCGAATCGCCCGGCTGGGCGGCTTTCGCGACCATCTCCACCAGCGTATCGATATCGGCGCTCCAGTGCGCAGGCGGCATGCAGGCTTCGGCCACGTCGGAGACCTGCCAGGGAATATGGTGCGGCTGGAACAGAAATACCTCGTCCGCGCGCGCCAGCGAAGGCGCCAGATCGTTTTTGCTCACGCCCATTTTCATGGTGTTTGAGCGCGGTTCCAGCACCGCCAGAATACGCGCCCGGCCGCCAACTTTGCTGCGCAGCGCCGATAAGGTCGCCAGAATCGCTGTCGGATGATGGGCGAAATCGTCATAGACCTTGATGCCGTTGACGTCGCCGCGCAGCTCCAGGCGGCGACGCGCGTTGATAAAGCTGTCGAGCGCCTGCGCCGCGTCTTCAGGTTTGACGCCGACGTGACGCGCAGCGGCGATCGCCATCAGGCCGTTATGCATGTTGTGCTCGCCCACCAGCGACCAGTTCACCTCGCCGACCCTTTCGCCGTCGAGCAGCACTTCCCAGCGCGAGGCGTCCTGCACCAGCTTCTTCGCCTGCCAGCGGCCGCCCTCGCCGACGCTCTCCTGTTCGCTCCAGCAGCCCATCGTCATCACCTGGCGGATGTTGTGATCGTGCTCCGGCAGCAGGATTTTGCCCTGGCCCGGCACGATGCGCACCAGATGGTGGAACTGCTTCTGGATGGCGCGCAGATCGTCGAAGATGTCCGCATGATCGAACTCAAGGTTATTGAGGATCAGCGTGCGCGGGCAGTAGTGAACGAATTTGGAACGCTTGTCGAAGAAGGCGCAGTCATACTCATCCGCCTCGATGACGAAGAATGGACTTTTTCCTAATTTTGCCGAGACGTCGAAGTTGCCGGGCACGCCGCCGATGATAAAGCCCGGCTCCAGTCCGCACGACTCCAGTATCCAGGCTACCATACCAGAAGTGGTTGTTTTGCCATGAGTTCCTGCTACCGCTACCACCCAGCGATCGCGCAGCACGAAGTCATGCAGCCACTGCGGGCCGGACAGGTAGGGAATGTTGCGCTCCAGCACCGCTTCCACGCAGGGGTTGCCGCGCGTCATGGCATTGCCGATGATAACGAGGTCCGGCGCGGGATCGAGCTGAGAGGCGTCGTAACCCTCAGTTAATTCAATGCCTTGCTGCTCAAGCAGCGTGCTCATCGGCGGGTAAACGTTGGCGTCCGAACCGGTCACCTGATGGCCAAGGGAACGTGCCAGCATCGCCAGACCGCCCATAAACGTGCCGCAAATCCCAAGGATATGAATACGCATAACGAGATCCATTACTCAAAAGTTCGGCGCACAGTGTAACCCCGCTCGCAGACTTAAGAAACGGATTAGGACTATGGTTTTTGAAGTTCATTCGGCTAAACTGCGTACGCAAACGTTGGCGGTTTGCCAGGCAGGCTGCCACTCCATCGAAGATTCAGGGAATGTGTTATGAAAACGTTAGGCGAATTTATCGTCGAGAAACAGCACGACTTTCCTCACGCAACAGGTGAACTGACGGCGCTAATTTCTGCTATTAAGCTGGGCGCGAAAATCATCCATCGCGACATCAACAAAGCCGGCCTGGTAGATATTCTCGGCGCAAGCGGCGTTGAAAACGTCCAGGGCGAGCAGCAGATGAAGCTCGATCTCTTCGCGAACGAGAAGCTGAAAGCGGCGCTGAAAGCGCGCGGTATCGTGGCGGGCATCGCCTCGGAAGAAGAGGACGAGTTTGTAATCTTCGAAGGAGTAGAACACGGCAAATACGTGGTGTTGATGGACCCGCTGGACGGCTCTTCCAATATCGACGTTAACGTCTCCGTTGGCACCATCTTCTCTATCTACCATCGCGTTAGCGCGCCTGGCACGCCAGTCACCGAAGCGGACTTTATGCAGCCAGGCCACAAGCAGGTCGCGGCAGGCTACGTGGTGTATGGCTCCTCGACCATGATGGTCTACACCACCGGCTGCGGCGTACACGCCTTTACTTACGATCCGTCGCTCGGCGTCTTCTGCCTGAGCCACGAGCGCATGACCTATCCACCGACGGGCTACACCTACTCAATTAACGAAGGCAACTATATTCGTTTCCCGCAGGGCGTGAAGAAATACCTGAAGTTCTGCCAGGAAGAGGATCATGCCTCGCATCGTCCTTACACCTCGCGCTACATCGGCTCGCTGGTGGCGGATTTCCACCGCAACCTGCTGAAAGGCGGCATCTACCTCTACCCGAGCACCGCCAGCCACCCGAACGGCAAGCTGCGCCTGCTCTATGAGTGCAACCCGATGGCGTTCCTCGCCGAGCAGGCTGGCGGCAAAGCGAGCGACGGCGCGAAGCGCATCCTCGACATCCAGCCGGAAACCCTGCATCAGCGCTGCCCGTTCTTCTGCGGCAATAACGCGATGGTCGACGACGTTGAGCGCTTCCTGCGCGAATACCCGGACGCCGCGCAGTAAAGCGTTCAGGCCATCTGACTCGCGTAAAAAAAGGGCGCAAATCTTGCGCCCTTTTCTTTTACGCCGTTTCCAACCGGAACAGCGATACCGTGGATTGCAGATGCTGCGACTGCGCCTCCAGCGACTGGGTCGCCGCCGTAGCCTGCTCAACCAGCGCCGCGTTCTGCTGCGCCGCCTCGTCCATCTGCGTCACCGCCTGATTTACCTGCTCGATACCGCGGCTCTGCTCATCGGACGCCATGGAAATCTCCTTCATCAGCGTCGTGACGCGCATCACCTCGCTGGAGATCTCATCCATGGTCTCGCCCGCGCGCGTCGCCATATCGCTGCCCTCTTTCACCCGCGTCTGCGACTCCGAGATCAGCCCGCGGATCTCTTTCGCCGCGTTGGCGCTGCGCTGCGCCAGCGTGCGCACTTCGTTGGCCACGACGGCGAAGCCGCGCCCCTGCTCGCCCGCGCGCGCCGCTTCCACCGAGGCGTTCAGCGCGAGGATATTGGTCTGAAAGGCGATGCCGTCGATCACGCCGAGAATGTCGCCGATGCGGTTCGCGCTGGCGGTAATCTCCTGCATTTTCTCCATCACGTAGCTCACCACCTCTGCGCCGCGGTCGGCGCTGTCGGAGACGCTGCTCGCCAGCTTATTCGCCTGCTGCGCATTGGCGGCGTTGAGGCGCACCGTAGCGGTCAGCTGCTCCATGCTGGCGGCGGTCTGCTCCAGCGACGCCGCCGACTCTTCGGTGCGCTGGGAAAGATGCACATTGCCCGCCGCCAGCTCGCGGCTGCCGACGTCGATCTGCTGGCTGGCGTGAAGCACCTGGCTCACCTGAGCGCGCAGCGCCTGCTGCATCTCTCCTAGCGCGCGGTTAAGGCGGCCCAGCTCGTTGTCGCCCGCCGGCGGCAGCGTCTGCGACAGATCGCCTGCCGCGACCTGCTCCAGATGGGTAATGGCGCGGTTCAGCGGCAGCAGCAGCAGACGGCGCATCAGCACCCAGGCCAGCACAAACAGCAGCAGCGTCAGCGCCACCGCCGCGCCGATAAGCGCCTTCATCAGCGTTTCGTTCCAGGCCGCCTGCGCCAGCTGCGCGTCGGTCACCTGAGTGGCATAGCTGCCGAACGCCGCCACCGCGTTGCTGTAATTCAGGGCGAGCTTCGCGAGATTGCCCTCCAGCACGCTGTAATATTCGTCGGTGTACTGTTTCTCCAGCGCATCCATAATGGGTTTGATGCCCTGCGCCAGGTAGGCGTTGTAGGACGATACGATGTCGTCAGCCAGCTTTTTTCCGTGCGCCGTTACCGTTCCCGCCGCGATAAAAGCTTTCATATTCCGCTGCGAATCCTGCACGTCAGCCTGCGCCTGCTTCACCGAGGCGTCGCCCTCGTCCAGCAAGCCGATCTCGATTTTGCGCACCGCCAGCGCGGCGGTGGCGCGCGCGCGCATCAGGTCGCCGTTGCTTTGATAGAGCGCGTTAAGTTCGATACCCTGGATGCGGTTGATCACATCCAGCGATCGGTTTCCTTTGTTAATGGCAATGATACCCATGACGCTGACCGCCAGCAGCAGCAGAGTCATAAAGGCGAGTAAAGCTAATAATCCTGTGCGTAGTGAGAGCTTTTTCATGATGTTGTTTTCCGTTTGCTTATATAAAGGCAGAAAATCCAGTCGCCCTAAAACGTACAAGTTATCGGCAGTTGCTCAGGGAAACTTTACCGACGTTGATGGTCATTTCCCTGATGATCACCCACGCTTAACCTTTCTTAATAAGGATTCACAGCATGAAAAAAGGTATGGCCGCCGCCGGTCTGCTGTTCTGCTCCTCTGCGCTGGCAGAGCAAAATCCGATCGATCATGCGCTGGAGCAGTGTCTCAACGGCGCATCTACCACCGTGGCGATGGTGTCGTGCTACGACCGCGCCAGCCAGGCCTGGGATAGCGAGATGAACACGCAATATGGCCAGTTAATGAAGAGGCTCACCAGCGAGCCTAAAAATAAGGTGCGCGATGCGCAGCGTCAGTGGCTGGCGTATCGCGATAGCTGGCAGTCGGCGAGCGCGGCCTATTTCAACAGCACGCAGGGCACGCTGGCGCAGATTTCGCTGGCGGCGCAGCGCGTCGATCTGGTGCGTAATCAGGCGCTGTTACTGCGATCGATGAATAAAGGCAGTTGCGCCGACGGCGGCGATTGTTGATAAATGGAGACGGTTCTTTTATTCACGCGTCGGCATCGGCTGACGTATCCGTCTATTTTCAGGGAGAAATCATGGCTGCGTACGCCTCTACCCTTATTCTTATCGGCCTCGCGGTCCTCAGCTATTTCGTTCACAACAGCGCGGTCACTATCTCTATTCTGATCCTGCTGGCGATCAAGCTCACCCCGCTGTCGCAGTTCTTTCCCTACGTCGAGAAACAGGGCATTCAGCTGGGCATTATTATCCTGACGGTCGCCGTTATGGCGCCGCTCGCCAGCGGTTCGCTTCCCGCCTCGTCGCTGCTGAAATCTTTCGCCAGCTGGCAGTCGATCGTGGCGATTCTGGTCGGCATTTTCGTCGCCTGGCTGGGCGGGCGCGGCGTGAACTTTATGAGCGCGCAGCCGTCGGTAGTCGGCGGCCTGTTAATCGGCACGGTGATTGGCGTCGCCTTCTTTCGCGGCGTGCCGGTTGGGCCACTGATTGCTGCGGGGATCGTCTCACTGTTCGTCGTCGCGAAGTAGGACGAGGAGCATTCCGAAAGGTCAAAATTGGGGCATACTTTCCCAGGCAGTTGGCTATAATAGCCGACACTCAACATGTGACTATTGAAGGAATGCCCGATGAGTTTGAACCAGGTGCCTGCCGGTAAAGAACTGCCAGAAGATATCTACGTTGTCATTGAGATCCCGGCCAACGCCGATCCGATCAAATACGAAGTCGACAAAGATTCCGGCACCCTGTTCGTAGACCGTTTTATGTCTACGGCGATGTTCTATCCGTGCAACTACGGTTATATCAACCACACCCTGTCACTGGATGGCGATCCGGTTGACGTGCTGGTTCCGACCCCGTATCCGCTGCAGCCGGGCTCCGTGATCCGCTGCCGTCCGGTTGGCGTGCTGAAAATGACCGACGAGTCTGGCGAAGATGCCAAACTGGTTGCCGTGCCGCACACCAAGCTGACCAAAGAGTACGATCACATTAAAGATGTGAACGACCTGCCGGAACTGCTGCGCGCGCAGATCACCCACTTCTTCGAGCAGTATAAAGCGCTGGAAAAAGGCAAATGGGTGAAGGTTGAAGGCTGGGACAACGCCGAAGCGGCGAAAGCTGAAATCATCTCCTCTTTCGAGCGCGCAAAGCAGAAATAATCTGCCGCCGCCCGATAAAAAACACCGTCCTCTGGACGGTGTTTTTGTTTGTGCGCCGGGTGACTGAGCGGGTGATATGGGCCGAAGAGCAAAGCGTCCCGCGTCAGGGAAGACGCGGGTCGAGCTGGCATGGATGCCGCTTTTTGCGTCTTTGCGATCGGCCCATATCACCCGCTCTTTAAGGCCGCAGATAAAAAAACACCGCCCTCTGGACGGTGTTTTCGTTTATGCGTCTGACGGAGGATCGTCGCGCCGTAGCCAGTCGCCGCTGGCGATGCGCTCACGTCCCTTAACCGGGCGCTGATAGACGTAAAGCCATGCGCTGCCGTAAGGCGTTTGCATCAGCTGGCGTTTGTATTCGCCAGCCTTAGTGCGCAATGCATCCAGCTCGCCCAGCGTCGTGGCATCGATGCGGTAAACTTCACAATAGACGGTTCCTTCGCCCGGGATCACGCCCGGATAATGGCCGAGACTGTAGAGCTCGTAGCCCTCAATCTGCATATCCCCCAGCCATTGCGCATTCGTCATCCAGTGACTGTTTCCCTGTTTGCGCCGTAAACTGCCGTAGACAATTATTCGCATTGCTAAAACTCAAACTGATAGAGCAAATCAAGAGCCTGGTCCACACCAGACACGGCTTCCAAATAGAGTTTGGGCATCAGGCGATAACGCAAGGTTAAGGTCGCCAGTGAATCAAATATGCCGACACCATATTTTACTTGTAGACCCGGCAGCACATAGCCGCTGACCTGCACCTGCTGGCTGTCGCCAACGCCGGTGGTATCCAGGGCAAGATTGCTGACGCCGAACGTCTCGCCGATTTTACCCACAACCTGACCACTTTGCGCAACCCCCAGGCCAATTAAGGCGGAGGTTAATGCGTTACCGTCGCCGTCCGAGCCCAGTCCCTGGCCGCGCAGCAGGTAGGAAAGCGCTTCCTGCTGCGACATCGCCGGATCGGAGAAGACCTCGACCTTCGGCTCATCCGCCAGCCCGGTCACGCGCAGGCCGGCCGTCACGTCGTCCTCGGTGGCTTCGGGGTTACGAATCGCCTCGAGGTTGATATAGGGCTGATCCGGCGGACCGGCGAACTGCAGCTCGCCTTTGCGCACGATAAGATCCTGACCGTAAGCGTGGAAGCGGCCGGACGGGATATTGATCTGGCCGTTGAGGCCCAGCCCGGTTTTGTCCTGCACTACTTTCAGGTCGCCGTTGAGCTTCGCCTTCAGGCCAAAGGCCGACAGCCGCACGTCGTTGCCGACGTGGATCACCAGATTGCTATTGATCGGGATGGCGGCGGTTTTCGGCTGAATCGGCTGCAGATTTTTATCCAGCAGCACCTCGTCCGAGGAGACGCCGGTGGCGCTCTCCGGCACCTCCTGCACGGTGATGCGCGCCCAGGGAATATCGACGCTGCCATCCAGGCTAAAGGCCGCCGGCGTCGCCTCGAAAACCAGATCCGGCGAGACGTCCATGCGCACCATCGGCGGCACGGTCACGCGCACGCGGCTGCCCTGCGCGGCGATGCGGGCGCGCCAGTTGTCGAGCTGGCTCCAGTCCGCATTGCCGTTGAGGTTGATATTGCCCTGCGCGGTCTGCACCAGACCGTTGAGCGTCGAGCTCATGCCGTTGAACACCATATTCAGGTTCGCGGCGGTGAGATCGACCGGCATAAAGTTGCCGTCGACGTCGACGCCCTGCAGGCCAAGCTGGCCGAAGATCTGCGGCTGCTTCACGCTGCCGGCGAGGCGCAGCGCGCTGTTAAGGTTGCCTTTGATCTTCTCGCCCTGCATCAGCGCCGGATTGAGCATCGCCAGTGAGATATTGCGGATGTTGACGTTGCCGCCCAGCGTACGGCGGTTCTGCGGATCGCCGATCTGCACGTTGCCGTCGAGCTGGCCATTGTTGGCGATGCGGATCAGCCAGTCGAGATCGGCGCGGCCGTTGCGCAGCGCTGCGTTGAGGTTGAGCGCGCTGAAATCGATGGGCAGCGTATTGCCCTGTACGTCCTGCCGCACCTTGACGCCGTTGCCTTTCAGCGAGACGGTGCCGGTCGGCAGCGCGCCGTCCGCCGTCCAGTTCACGCGCGCGTCGCCGCTAAAGACGCCTGCCAGCTGGGTTTCATCCGGCAGGAAGGGTTTAATCATCGCGAGGTCGAAGCGGTTAAGCTGAATATGCGCGTGGCCGCTCGGGCCAGCTTCAATCGGCTCGGGCACGCAGAGCTGCGCGTTGGGGTTCTGCCAGCAGTGCGGCCCGATGGTGGCGGTCTGCTTCGCGTTGAGGTAGTCGATCGCCATCGCGCGCGTCAGGCGCCATTCGCCCACCGGCGTATCAAAGCGCGTATTGTTAAGCGTACCCTGCCAGCGCTGCTGCTGGCGATCGAAGCTGCCGTTGAGCGCCAGCTGGCCGGAGACCGGCTCGCCCTGCACGTTAAGTTTCAGCTGATGCGCTTTTTCATTGCCGTCGGCGTTGAGCGTCAGCAGGCCGATCTTGAGCGCGTCCTGCTGCAATTGTTCAACGCGCAGCTGCAGCTTGCCGGCCACCTGATCGCTGGAGCGTACGTCGCCGTCCAGCGTGACGCGACGGATCTGCAGCTGCTGCCAGCGCAGGCCGGTGGCGTTGAGATCGGCCAGCAGCTGCGGCGCCTGCAGCGTGCCGCGCGCCTTGATGGTGCCTTTGGCGACGCCGCCCAGCCCCGGCAGCGCGTTATCGAGATGGGGCGCGTCGATGATGGCGTCGAGATTAAGCGCGTCGCCCAGCGAGCCTTTGACGTCCAGGTTGTTGCGGCCCAGCACGATTTTCACGCCCGGGATATCCCACTGGTTATAGCTGTTGCCTTTCAGCGAGCCTTCGGCGCTGACCGCATTCTGTTTGACGTTGCCCTTCAGCTGCAGCTGCGGCACGCTCATCTGCCAGCTGCCGCCGTAGAGGCTGCCGCGCGTGGCGATTTTGCCGTCCAGCTTCGCCGGCCAGTCAGGATACTGGCGCGCGGTGTCGATGCCGGAGAGCGTTAGCTCGCTGCGCCAGCTGATGGCTTTGCTCCAGTCCACCAGCGCCGTCAGGTCGATGTTGCCCTGCAGCGCGCCGATGCGCAGCTTGTCGAGGTTGAACTGCTCGACGTTGCCTTTGCCGTCCAGCGCCACGGTGGCGGGCGGCACGCTGTCGCCCTTCACCGCCGTGCGCAGCGACATCACATAGTCAGTGGCTTTGCCTTTGAACTGGTAGTCGAGATTGTCCGCCTGGTACTGCACCGCGCCGGTCAGCGGCCAGCGCAGCTGCGGGCTGGTGAGGCGCAGCGACAGCGGCAGCCCCGCCACCGCCAGCTGGGTGGCGGCGTCGAGCTGGGCGCGTACCGGACCAGAGAGATTCAGACCCAGCTTCAGCTCGTCGCGCATGGCGCCGCCAAGATCCAGCTTGATCTTCTCTCCTTTCAGCGGATCGACGTTCGCCGTGCCGTTAAGCGTAAAATTCACCGGCCAGTTGTCCGCCAGCGTCGCTTCGCCGCTGCCGTTAAGCTGGCCGAGGTTCGAATCGACGTCCAGCGTCTGCAGCTGCAGACGCCGGTCGGCGGTTTTCGCCTTCAGCAGCAGGCGATTCACCGCAATGTCGGTATCGCCGGTGAGGCGCAGCTGTTCGCCGAGGATCTCCTGCACGTCGATATCGAGCGGCAGACGGAAGTCGGGCAGTTCAGGCAGCAGCGGTTTGGCGAACATCGCCTGTAGCGTTTCGCCCAGCGGCTTCTCATCCGGCTGCGGCTGCTGCACCTTGCGCTGCACCACCTCTTCGTTGGCGACCTGCGCCGCTTTCGGCAGCGCCACCAGCAGGCTCTGGATATGGGTCGGATTAAGCGTCAGCGCGCGATCCTGCCACTGCAGACCGGTAGTGAAGTCGAGCAGCGAGATAGCGGTGTCGTCGATCTTCACGTTGATGTTATGCAGGCCGAGATGACGCAGCGTAATCGGATAAGGGGTGCTGAGATCGCCGCCGCCGCTCTCCTCTTCCGGCGGCGCCTCCTGCGCTGGCGTCATCTTTTTGCTGTCGACTACCACGCTGACATCCTTCAGCGCGATATCGTTGACGCACACCGAGGAGTGCAGCAGGCAGTTAAGATCGACCGCCAGATGAAACGTGCCGGCATCAACGTTGACGCCGGGCATCTCATAACGCAGCCCGCGGATAGTCAGGTTGCGCCAGCCGCCGTCGACCTGCTTGATCGATAAGCCCGGTACCCAGCGCGCCGCGCCGTTCAGCACCAGATGCAAGCCAGGCGTGGTGCCGATTAAAAACGCCACGCCGCCCAGCAGCACCACCAGAAAAATCAGTACGCCGATCAGGACCTTTTTCCACAGCTTCATAGTTCAGGCCCCAGTCCGATATAAAATTGCAAACCATGCTCCTCGCTGTCGCCAATCGGCCGGGCGATATCCAGTTTGATCGGCCCGACCGGCGACGCCCAGCGCACGCCGAAGCCCGCGCCGGTTTTAAAATTGCTCTGTTTGATGTCGTTGACCGCTTCGCCTGAATCGATAAAGGCCGCGCCCCACCATTTCCCGGTGACGTTGTACTGATACTCCAGCGAGCCGGTGGCGAGCTTCGAGGCGCCGGTCAGCTTGCCGTCGTCGTCGCGCGGGGAAATATCTTTATATTTGTAGCCGCGAATGCTGCGGTCGCCGCCCGCGAAGAAGCGCAGATCCGGCGGCACTTTTTCGAAGTTGTTGGTTTCGATCCAGCCGAGGTTGCCGCGCGCCACAAAGCGGTGCTTATCCGCCAGCGTGCGGATCCAGACGTTCTGCGCCTGCATGATCAGGAAGTCGACGTCCGATCCCCATGTGGTGTCGGAGACGTCGATAGAGTAGCGCTGCGAATCGCCCCACGTCGGCATCAGGCCGCCGCGCGAGCGCGTACGGTTCAAGCTGACGCCCGGATAGAGCAGCATCGTGGTGTTGGTGACGCTGCCCTGGGTAAAGTGATCGAGACTCCACTTGAGGTTGACCGCTTTCTGCCAGCCGGTGCTGTTCTCCCAGTAGCGCGACACGCCGAGCGTGGTGGTGTCGGCCTTGGTATCGTTCAGATCGGTGCGCTTCAGTCCGCCGGAGAAGATGTAATACTGCTCCAGCGGGCTTTTCAGCAGCGGCACTTTGTAGCTCAGGTCGAGCTGCTGCTCCGGCGCGGAGAGATAGGCGCTGGCCGCCATGCTGTGCCCGCTGTCGTTAACCCAGGGTTTTTTCCACGTTGTCTTCAGGCGCGGCCCGACGTCGGTAGAGTAGCCGACACCGGTCTCGATGGTGTTTTCGGTGCGCGGCGTAACGGCGGCGTTGAGCGGCAGCACCTTTGTTTTCCGCCCCTGCGCGAACTCCGGCGCGACCACCACCGAGTTAAACCAGCCGGTGGCCGACAGGCGCCGGTTCAGCTCGGCGAGCTCGCGCGAGCTGTAGTAGTCGCCTTTTTTAAACGGTACCAGGTTTTCCAGATACTCCTCGCGGATTTGCGAGCCGGAGAAGCTGACGTCGCCGAAGCGGTAGCGCTGGCCGCTGTCGTAGTCGATATCCCAGAAGGCTTCGCGCCGCTCGACGGAGACGCCGAGCTGGCTCTTTTTAAAGTCGCCGTCGAAATAGCCGTTGCGCAGCGCAAGGTTCGAGAAGCCGCTTTTAAATTTGTCATACTCGCCGTGATTGAGCTGCCGCCCTTTTTTCGGCGTGCCCTCTTTTACCCAGGCCTGATAGTCGGGGTCGCGCAGCGCGTCGCCTTCGAGCACGATGGTGCTGCCGGCGATTTTAACCGGCTCGCCGGGTTTGACGTGGGCGATAAGCACCGGCCGTCCGCCCTGCGGCGGTGCCGGACGCGCCTCGAAGTCAATATCGGGCTCGTAGTAGCCGAGCGCTTTGAGTCCCTGCTGGATCGCCTCTGAAACGCGCGCGCGAAAACGGCCATCGTTCGACACCTCGTCGGCGCCGATGGTCGAGAGGCGAGCACGCACGTTCTTGTTAAGGTCCCCGGTTAAGCCTTGCACTTCAAGGCGCACTTTCGCTGCCTCAGCGACCGGCGCGGCGGCCAGCAGGCAGGTCATAAAACAGACGTGAATTCGTGGCACGCGTACTCCTGTTAATCATGCCGACCCCTATTCCGCGGGGCGTGATATATCCCTGGATAAGAACATCGCAGCGGCGCAGTGATCATCATAGCCGTAGAAAGCGGCCTGCGGCTGCGAAAAAACGGTAACAAAGCCAAATAGCGCCCTATTGTCGGCAAATGGCCGGAGCGATACAACCGCTGCGCAACAGATGCGCGCGCCACTCGGATTAATCTGAGCTCAACGGTGTTGCTGCGAACTCTGGCGGCGTTGAGGGCGCTGCTGCTATAATCAGCGGCGCAGGCTTCGCCTGCTCTATTTCTGCCCCGGCGCTGCTTCGCATCGTCGATAAGGCGCAGACATTTTTGGCACGGACAGCCCAGACTATGAGGTGAGTACGAATCGGTACGCCCTTCAGGCGCGCTGCCCAGGCCAAAAATGACAAGTGGATAACCCTTTGGAAACCCTATGTTAGATAGCTTGCTTGTCATATTGTTGCTGATCGTGATCAGCGCCTTTTTCTCTCTCTCGGAAATCTCGCTGGCGGCCGCCCGCAAGATCAAACTCAAACTGCTGGCCGACGAAGGCAATATTAACGCGCAGCGCGTGCTGAAGATGCAGGAAACGCCTGGCACCTTCTTTACCGTGGTGCAGATCGGCCTGAACGCGGTGGCTATCCTCGGCGGTATCGTCGGCGATGCGGCCTTTTCGCCCGCCTTCAGCAGCCTTTTCAGCCGCTTTATGGAGCCGGCGCTCGCCGACCAGCTCAGCTTTATCTGCTCCTTCATCATCGTCACCAGCTTCTTTATTCTGTTCGCCGATCTGACGCCGAAGCGCGTCGGCATGATCGCGCCGGAAGTGGTGGCGCTGCGCATCATCAACCCGATGCGTTTCTGCCTGCTGGTGTTTAGTCCGCTGGTCTGGCTCTTCAACGGCCTGGCGAACGTCTTCTTCCGCGTCTTTAAGCTGCCGATGGTGCGTAAAGATGATATCACCTCCGACGATATCTACGCGGTGGTGGAAGCGGGCGCGCTGGCGGGCGTGCTGCGTAAGCAGGAGCATGAGCTGATCGAAAACGTGTTCGAGCTGGAGTCGCGCACCGTGCCCTCCTCGATGACCTCGCGCGAAAACGTGGTCTGGTTCGATCTGCGGGAAGATGAAACCACGCTGAAGACTAAAATCGCCCAGCACCCGCACTCTAAGTTCCTGGTGTGCGACGGCGATATCGACCATATCGTCGGCTATGTCGACTCCAAAGAGCTGCTGCTGCGCGTGCTGGGTAATCAGAGCATGGCGCTCAACAGCGGCGTGCAGATCCGCGCGGCGCTGATCGTGCCCGATACGCTGACGCTCTCCGAAGCGCTGGAAAGCTTCAAAACCGCCGGCGAAGACTTCGCGGTGATCATGAACGAATACGCGCTGGTGGTGGGGATTATCACCCTCAACGACGTCATGACCACGCTGATGGGCGATCTGGTGGGCCAGGGGCTGGAAGAGCAGATCGTGGCGCGCGACGAAAACTCCTGGCTGGTAGAGGGCGGCACGCCGATCGACGACGTGATGCGCGTGCTGCATATTGACGAATTCCCGCAGTCGGGCAACTACGAAACCATCGGCGGCTTTATGATGTATATGCTGCGCAAGATCCCGAAGCGCACCGATTTCGTCAAGTTCGCCGGATTTAAGTTCGAAGTGGTGGATATCGACAGTTATCGTATCGATCAGCTGCTGGTGACGCGGATTGACGATCGTCCGCCGGTGCTGAATGTGGCGAAAGCCACGGAAGCTGAAGAGTAGAAAATCAGAGGGCGCCGTCGGCGCCCTTTTTTATCAGTTGAACTCCGCCTGAAGGCGCAGAACCTGACGGTTAATTTCGGACATTACGCTCAGATGCTGAATGTCCTTTACGCGCGGAATCAACACTTTTCCCTTGTCGAATTCGAACGCGCCAACGTCCTTGATATACATCCGTCCTTTGAACAGCGTTTTTACGTATTTCGCTATTTGCAATGGATTATAGCGTTGGAAGATCTTCATGCTGTCTAACTCCTGTACATTTATAAATACGCTTCGCCGTTGCCAAGTTCGGTACGAGCCCATGAAGCGCAAAGTGCCGGTAAACTATAGAACACTCCACTGGGGTAATGTTCCGAAAACTGAACTTTTTTACTGAATTGACACATCATTACAGAATAGTCTGTTATGTCGCTTTACCAACACAGTATAAATCCAAACTTGTTAAGAGATTGTGGCATACATAGCAAACCTGACACCTTAACAAGACAGGCGCATCATCCCCGCTTACTATTGCAGAAAAATGACTAACTGGTCCGATCACCGAGGAGACTGATAATGCGACTCGCCTGCACTCTGTTTGCGCTGGTTCTCTTGCCCGGCGCCGTTTTCGCCCACAGCCTGAAACAAGACCAGCGCGTGCCCGCGGTTGGCGTCGAGGATAAAGGAGAGCTGATCTATCAGCAGGATGATTTCCGCTACCAGCGCTGGAACAGCGCGCAGCTCGCCGGCAAGGTGCGCGTGATTCAGCACATCGCCGGGCGCTCCTCCGCGAAAGAGAAGAACGCCGCCGTGATTGAGGCGATTAAAGCCGCGGCCTTCCCGCACGATCGCTACCAGACCACCACCATCGTCAATACCGACGACGCCATTCCCGGCACCGGGATGTTTGTGCGCAGCAGTATTGAGAGCAATAAAAAGCAGTATCCCTGGTCGCAGTTTATCGTCGACAGCAAAGGCAACGTAAAGCACGTCTGGCAGCTGGCGGACGCCGGCTCGGCGATTGTGGTGCTGGATAAGAGCGGCCGCGTGCGCTTCGTTAAAGACGGCGCGCTGACGCAGGAGGAGGTGATGCAGGTGATTAGCCTGGTGCGGACGCTGCTTAAATCCTGAAAAAAGGGAGGCGGTGGCCTCCCTTCGTGATCAGAACAGCGAGACGCGGAATCCCGGATTAAGGAAAGATTCGCGCGGCGCGTAATCCAGGGTTTTGCCTGTCCAGTCGTGAACGTGCGCGCCGGCCGCCACGGCGACGGCGTGCCCCGCGCCGGTATCCCAGATGTTGGTCGGCCCAAAGCGCGGATAGAGCTGCGCTTTGCCCTCCGCCACCAGGCAGAACTTCAGCGAGGAGCCGATGGCGACGGTCTGATGTTCGCCCAGCTGCTTGAGATACTCTTTCAGCTCTTCATCGGCGTGAGAACGGCTCACTACCACCAGCGGCGGCCGCGCCTCCTGCACGTGGATCTGCGTCTTGTTGCCGCCCTCTTCTTTCCAGGCTTTGCCTTCTGCGGCGGCGTAAAGCACGCCGAGCGCAGGCGCGTAGACCACACCCAGTACCGGCTTGCCTTGATCGATCAGCGCGATATTGACGGTAAACTCGCCGTTACGCTTGATAAACTCTTTGGTGCCGTCGAGCGGGTCGACCAGCCAGTAGCGCTGCCACTGCTGGCGCTCGCTCCATGAAGGGGGATCTTCCTCCGACAGCACCGGCACTTCCGGCGTTAGCTGTTTAAGCCCCTGTAGAATAATATCGTGCGCGGCAATATCCGCAGCGGTCACCGGGGAGTCGTCGGATTTGCGGGAAACGTCTACCGGCGTTTCTTTTTCATAAATCAGCATGATCGCGTTGCCCGCTTCGCGCGCCAGCTGGCAAATTTGCTCTAACATTTTTCACCTCCTTTTCGGTGGCAGCCGCACGACGTTATCGTGCGCTACTTCGGTTAAATTTTAGCAGCTACTGCGCTTCCGCCCGGCCTTCCAGGCGCTAAAGTCTCAATATTTTAACAATATCAATACCATAGATTGCGACCCGCCGCTACGCCGCGCGCTTTTCAGCTTTTTCAACGCGCAAAACGTTAAACCCATCACGTAATCCTCTGACACATCATCATTCTTTTACATTAATTTGAGAGACTTAACTTTTTGCAGCAGGAGCACGCATGTTTAAACCCACTCTCACCCTTCTGGCGCTGAGTCTCTCATTGAGTTTGCACGCCGCCACCGTCGATCTACGTCTGCTGGAAACCACCGATCTGCACAGCAACATGATGGATTTCGACTACTACAAAGATACCCCGACCGAAAAGTTCGGGCTGGTGCGCACCGCGTCGCTGATCCATGCCGCGCGTCAGGAGGTAAAGAACAGCGTGCTGGTGGATAACGGCGATATTATTCAGGGCAGCCCGCTCGGCGATTATATGGCGGCGAAAGGCCTGCAGCAGGGCGAGATCCATCCGGTCTACAAGGCGATGAATACGCTGGACTACAGCGTCGGCAACCTCGGCAATCATGAATTCAACTACGGCCTGCCCTACCTGCGCAAGGCGCTGGCGGGCGCGCGTTTTCCCTATGTGAACGCCAATATTATCGATCTCCAGACCAACCGGCCGATGTTTACGCCCTGGCTGATTAAGACGGTTGAGGTGACGGATCGCGACGGCAAGCCGCAGCGGCTGAAGATCGGTTTTATCGGCTTCGCGCCGCCGCAAATTATGGTGTGGGACAAAGCCAACCTGCAGGGCAAAGTGCGCGTCGAAGACATCACCGAAACCGCGCGTCGCTATGTGCCGCAGATGCGCGCCCAAGGTGCAGATCTGGTGGTGGCGATCCCCCATTCCGGCCTCAGCAGCGAGCCTTACCATGCCATGGCGGAGAACTCGGTCTACTACCTCAGCCAGGTCGAAGGCATCGACGCGATTCTCTTTGGTCATGCACACGCCGTCTTTCCCGGCAAGGAGTTCGCCGCCATCAAAGGGGCCGATATTGAGAAAGGCACGCTGAACGGCGTTGCGGCGGTGATGCCCGGCATGTGGGGCGATCATCTCGGCGTGGTGGATCTGGTGCTGACCAATGAAGCTGGCCGCTGGCAGGTCAGCGATCGCAAAGCAACCGCGCGGCCGATTTACGATGCGGCGCAGAAAAAGTCGCTGGCGGCAGAGGATCCGGCGCTGGTGAAGGTGCTGGCGGACGATCACCGCGCCACGCGCGAATTTGTCGCGAAGCCGATCGGCAAGTCGGCGGACGTGATGTACAGCTATCTTTCGCTGGTGCAGGACGATCCGACCGTGCAGATCGTCAATAACGCGCAGCGTGCCTACGTAGAGCATTTTATTCAGGGCGATCCCGATCTGGGCCATTTGCCGGTGCTCTCAGCCGCCGCGCCCTTTAAGGCGGGCGGGCGCAAGAACGATCCGGCCAGCTATACCGAAGTAGAGAAAGGCGAGCTCACCTTCCGCAACGCCGCCGATCTCTATCTCTATCCCAACACGCTGGTGGTGATGAAAGTCAGCGGCGCGCAGGTGAAAGAGTGGCTGGAGTGCGCCGCAGGCCAGTTCAACCAGATCGATCCGCAGCGCCGCGATCCTCAGTCGCTGATCAACTGGGATTTCCGCACCTACAATTTCGACGTGATCGACGGCGTTAACTATCAGATCGATGTCACCCAACCGGCCCGCTACGACGGCGAATGCCAGCTAATCCATCCAGAGGCTTCACGCATTAAAAACCTGAGCTGGCAGGGCAAACCGGTCGATCCGCACGCCACTTTCCTGGTTGCCACTAATAACTATCGCGCCTACGGCGGCAAGTTCGCCGGCACCGGCGATCGCTTTATCGCCTTCGCCTCGCCCGATGAGAACCGTGCGGTAGTTGCGGCCTATATCAGCGCCGAGACCAAAAAACAGGGCGAAGTGCGTCCGCAGGCGGACAATAACTGGCGGCTGGCGCCGATAGAGAGCAGCGTTCCGCTCGATATCCGCTTCGAAACCGCGCCGGGCGAAAAGGCGACTGCCTTTATTCGCAGCCATGCGCGCTATCCGATGCAGCCGCAGGGCAGCGATGAAATCGGCTTTGCGCTGTGGAAAGTCGACTTACAGCAGAAATAAGCGCGTAAAAAAGCCAGCCCGAAGGCTGGCTTTTGCGTGCTGAAAAGCGGCGAAGATTAAAGAATTTCCAGCAGCTCGACTTCGAAGATCAGGGTGCTGAACGGCGGAATCGATGCGCCTGCGCCGCGCTCGCCGTAAGCCAGGTTGTGCGGGATGGTCAGCTCCCACTTCGAGCCGACCGGCATCAGGGTCAGGGCTTCAATCCAGCCTGCAATCACGCCGGTCACCGGGAATTCCGCCGGTTCGCCACGTGCGACCGAGCTGTCGAATACCGTGCCGTCGATCAGCTTACCGGTATAGTGCACGCGCACGCGATCCTGACGTGACGGGATCGGACCGTCGCCCTGCTTGATCACGCTGAACTGCAGGCCCGACTCGGTGCTGTTGACGCCTTCGCGCTGCGCGTTTTCCGCCAGGAAGGTCTGGCCTTCGGCAGCCATCGCCTCGACGCGCTCGCGGCGTACGCCTTCCGCACGCTCATGCACTTCACGCAGCGCGCGATGCACGACGTCGACCGGCACGGCCGGCGAATTCCCTTCCAGCGCGTCGCGCAGGCCCGCGAGCAGCGCTTCCGGCTGAAGTCCCTGCAGACCGGACTCGAGCAGCTGCTGGCCAACCTGTAAACCAATTCCGTAACTTGCTTGTGATTCGACGCTGTCGAATGAAGGGGTCGTCATCTTGATACCTGTCTCTTTCGCTAATTTGAACCGGCAGCATAGCAGCGTGGGCCGCTGGCGTAAAATCCCGCGCCGCGCAGGTGACTTTTGGCGGTGAAACAGAAACAATACGCAGGTCATATTTCTTAAGGCTGACAGGCACGTCGCGCCCGTATTGCCCATACTATAACTCTGGACGAGGGCAACCTCGGCAGCGTACTGAAAGAAGAGAAGATACATGGGTCAAATCGCCCCACAACGCCGCAGGACGCGCGCGCCACGCACTTTGCGCACATTGCGCCAACGCTTCGCCTGGCGGCCTGCTAAACCGTCGCGCGCCGCTGGCGATGAGGAGGATTCACGAATGGCTTCAGAGGCGCCTTCCCGTTTGCCCGCCTGGCTCAGCACGGTCTGGCACTATACGGATACTATCCGCTGGATGTCCCCGCTGCCGCCCGCGCACCGGCGCGGCATCGTTATCGCCCTGCTGGTGATGCTGCTGGCGTTTTTGTGGCCCTCCAGCTCGCCGCAGTATCCTGTCGAGCGTCCGCAGACGGCAGGCGGCGAAAAAGAGGTGCCGATGCAGGCGGAGATCTACGACCAGAAAGCGCCGCAGCAAAACGCGCAGCCGCCGAAAGCGGATTCTCAGGGCGAGTGGCGCAACTATACCATCGCCTCAGGCCAGACCCTGGCACAGCTGTTTCGCGACAATAATCTGCCGGTGGGCGACGTATTCGCCATGGCGCGCGTCGAGGGCAGCGATCAGCCGCTGAGCGCGCTGCAGAGCGGACAGCAGGTGAAGATTCGACAGAATGCGCAGGGCGTGGTGACGGGACTGACCGTGGACGGCGCCAGCGGGCCGGTGCTCTTTACGCGTCAGCCGGACGGCAGCTTTATTCGCGCGCAGTAGCCGTGCGGCAAAAACAAAAAAGCCGGCACAAGGCCGGCTTTTTCGCATTACCGAGTAAAATTACTCAGCAACTACATTCACAACCAGTTTAGCGAAAACTTCGCTGTGAACCTGGAAGTCAACTTCATGCTCACCGGTGGTGCGCAGAACGCCGTTCGGCAGACGAACTTCGCTCTTAGCCACTTCAACGCCAGCCGCAGTTACAGCGTCAGCGATGTCGCGAGTACCGATAGAACCGAACAGTTTACCTTCGTCGCCTGATTTAGAGGCGATGGTCACTGAACCCAGTGCATTGATTTTCTCAGCGCGTGCGTTGGCAGCAGCCAGAACGTCAGCCAGTTTGGCTTCCAGTTCAGCGCGGCGAGCTTCGAAATATTCAACGTTTTTCTTGGTAGCCGGGACAGCTTTGCCCTGCGGTACCAGGAAGTTGCGCGCGTAGCCCGCTTTAACGTTGACCTGGTCACCCAGGCTGCCCAGGTTTGCTACTTTATCAAGCAGAATAACTTGCATTACCTTATCCTCTTAAAGTCGTTAATGGACAGTTGCCGATTACTGATGACGATCAGTGTACGGCAGCAGAGACAGGTAACGCGCGCGCTTGATAGCACGAGCCAGCTGACGCTGGTATTTTGCGCGAGTACCGGTGATACGGCTCGGTACGATCTTGCCGCTTTCAGTGATGTAGTTTTTCAGCGTTGCGATATCTTTATAATCGATCTCTTGAACGCCTTCCGCGGTGAAACGGCAGAACTTGCGACGACGGAAATAACGTGCCATTTGGCTAGTCTCCAGAATCTATCAATTCAATCTGCTCGGCATGCAGCACCATTTTACTCTGTCCATTTCGCGCCTGATGGCAGCTAATGAAGCCTTCGAGAATGAGCGGCGTGCCGACCGTTATATGTTGAGTAATCTCCTGATAGAGCGTGCCGCTGATAATCACGGGCATTCTGCACCAGGCTTGCCGGTGGAAACCGGCTTCTTCCTGCACTGAGCGGTGCTCAAGCACGAACTGACAGTGAGGAATTCCTGACGGGCTCACTTTTCGAACCGGCGTCTTGCACACGGTGCCAGACAGGCGCAGTCGATTGGCCGTCACGGATGATTACTCTTCAGAATCCCCAGCATCTGACTCGTCAGAGGTTTCGTTAGCAAAATCTTCACGACGCTCACGGCGCTCGTCTTTCGCTTTAACCATCGGAGATGCTTCGGTTACCGCGTGCTTAACGCGCATAACCATGCTGCGGATAACGGCGTCGTTGAAGCGGAAGTTCGTTTCCAGCTCGTCGATCACTTCCTGCGGCGCTTCTACGTTCAGCAGAACGTAGTGAGCTTTGTGCAGTTTGTTGATCGGGTAAGCCAGCTGACGGCGGCCCCAGTCTTCCAGACGGTGAATCGTGCCTTCTGCACCAGTGATAGCACCGGTGTAACGCTCGATCATGCCCGGAACCTGTTCGCTCTGGTCAGGATGGACCATAAATACGATTTCGTAATGACGCATCGAAATTGCTCCTTACGGATTATTCAGCCTCCTGTCAGGGTCAGCTGCGGCCCACGGAAGCAAGGAACGTTATAGGTCGTGAAACATTCGCTGAATGTAACGCGCCCCTGAATGCAGCTGAAAAATTGACGCGTAATCATACTGACGCAGGGCGCTAAACTCAAGCGCACATTTCATTAAATCGTCATTAAAGCGGCTTTCCGTGCTAAGGCAGGCGATTCAGCGGGTTGCGCGGCCTTTATCAATTTTCCTGATGAAGGTGTTCAACGGCGCGGTCTGGCATTGGCGACGGCGCGCGCTAAAATTAACCAATGACGACGCTTTTTTAATCAGCAGCGTCGCAGAGTGTGTTCCCATCAGTGAGGAGTCGGGCATGAAAACGTTCGTCATCGCCACTTTACTGGGTCTCTTCCTGTCTCCACCCGCCCTTGCCAGCCAGACTGACTGTGCGCAGCAGATGAGAAGTAACAGCAGCAAAGCGGCCTCAGGCTATGTCTACGTCAATCGACTGGACGCGCCGGGCAATACGCACGCCAGCGCAACGACCAGCGCGGCGCAGCGATTATCGAATCAGTTGTGATCTCTGCAGGGCAACGGGCTGACGGCACGCCGTCAGCCCGGCTGCGTCATAAATTCCGCTTAAAGAAATCCACCAGCGCGCGCAGCGCGAAAGGGGTGATTTTGTGGTTGATGCCTTTTTCCGCGAAGAAGGTCATCTTGTCCGCCTGGTCACTCTTCTGCAGCGCCTCCACCAGCCGCGCGGTCTCCGCGAAAGGCACCACATCGTCCGCTTCGCCGTGCCACAGCAGCAGCGGCCGGTTCGCCAGCGCGTCCAGCTTTTCGCTGGGATCGTAAGCCGCCAGCGGCGCCATCAGCCGATCGAACTGCGCCCGATCTTCAGGGGAGCTGACGCTTACCGGCGGAAATAGCGAGTGGCTGAGCTGCATAAAGTAAGCCGATCCCATCAGGCAGGCGACGCTGCGGATCTGCGGATAGCGCGCCATCGCCCCCAGCGCGGTCATGCCGCCCAGCGACGCGCCCGCTACGGCGAAGCGGTCGCCGTCGATCAGACCCGCGGCGCGCAGCGCGTTCTCCAGCTGCGGCATCTCGTCGATATTGCGCTGCAGGATCTGCCAAAAACGGGAAAGCCGCACCGCGTCGTTGCCGTTGTCTCGCGCCCCGTGCAGATCGGCGTCGGGCATCACGGCGCGAAATCCCGCCTGCGCCAGCGCCACGGCCAGATAGGCGTAGACCTCTTTAGAGGAGGTAAAGCCATGGTAAAGCAGCACCGTCGGCAGCGCCGCTTCGCGCTGGCCCGCAGGCGCGGCGTGCAGCACCTGAATGCCCGCCAGCCGTTCCGTATTCAGTTCAATCATGTTCGCTCCGCTGTGGATATCGACTCCGCTGAGTTTACGTGCCCCGCGCTTAATCTGCGAACGACTTCACACATCCGCTGTTCAATTTAGGGCGTAAACCTTTTGCTGCCGATGCCGTTAATCGTATATCCCCTAAACCGATCCAAAGGTATTTTATGAAGCGTCTCTCTCTCAGCCCCATGAGTCTTGGAGTCAAGCTGTCTGTACTGACGTCTCTCAGCGTCGCGCTGCTGCTGCTCGTCCTGACACTGACTCAAAGCCACAACGCAGCCCGTCAGCTGGAAAGCCTCGCCACGGATGATATGCACAATCAGGTGCAGGGCATCAGCGAAATGGCGTCGATGTTTAACGCTACCCTCACCGAAGAGGTCAACAATTACACCCAGCTGTTCGCCAGCTTTTTGCCGCAGCGCTTTAGCCGCGACGAGAGTTCGCGTATTCAGGTCGGGGAGTTTTCGACCCCGACCCTGCGCGCCGGTCTGAAAACCCTGAACCTCGATCAGGTCGCGGTCGACGACTTTTTACAGCGCACCACCGCCGTCTCCACCATCTTCGTGCGCGACGGCGACGATTACTACCGTATCTCTACCTCGCTGAAGAAAGAGGACGGTAGCCGCGCCATCGGCACCCGCCTCGATCGCGCCAGCGCGGCCTGGAAAAGCGTCAGCCGCGGCGAGATCTATCGCGGGCTGGCGACGCTGTTCGGCCACCGCTATATCACGCAGTATCAGCCGGTTAAAGATGAAAGCGGCGCGGTGGTCGGCATTCTGTTCGTCGGCGTGCAGATCGATAAGCAGTACGCGCTGATGCGCGATAAGGTGCTGGCGCGCAAGCTGGGCGACAGCGGCCATTTCTACGTGCTGAACGGCGCGCCGGGCGCGGCGCAGGGACAATATCTTTTTGCCGCGCAGAATGAAGGCAAACTGCCAGGCTGGGACGCCAGCGTGCAGCAGGCGCTGCTGAGCCAACCGCAGGGCGTGCAGGAAGCGGAGCTGAACGGCGAAAGCAAGATGCTGGCCTGGCAGCAGCTGCCAGGCTGGAACTGGATAGTGGTGGGCGAGGTGAGCCGCGACACGCTGCTGGCGCCGATTACCCACAGCCGCAACCTGTTTATGCTGACCGGCCTGGCGCTGGTGCTGCTTTTTGCGCTGGGCTTTGTGTTTTACAGCCGCCGCGCCATTACGCGTCCGCTGCAGCAGGTGATCCACCTGGCCGAAGAGTACGCGGCGGGCAACCTGCGCGTCCATCTGGATACGCGCCGTCATGACGAAGTCGGCCAGCTGATTACCGCTATCAACGGCATCGGCGACGGGCTGGAGAAGATTGTCGGTCAGGTGCGCGTCGCCGCGCAGGAGATCAGCGACGGCACCGACACCATCGCCGCCAGCAGCCTCAATATCAGCGAGCAGATCGGCCGCCAGGCGAGCAGCGTCGAAGAGACCTCGGCGAGCATGGAGCAGTTCGGCGCCACGGTCGAGCATACCGCCGACAACCTGCGCCAGGCGATGACGCTGGTGGCGGAAGCGAGCAGTCTGGTAACCCACGGCAGCCAGACGGTGAGCCGATCGGTTAACACCATGTCGGCGATTCAGATCTCTTCCCAGAGCATTGCCGATATCACCCACGTTATTGAGTCGATCGCGTTTCAGACCAATATTCTGGCGCTTAACGCGGCGGTAGAAGCGGCGCGCGCCGGCGAACACGGTCGCGGATTCGCGGTGGTCGCGGCGGAAGTGCGCGCGCTGGCGCAGCGCAGCGCTCAGGCGGCGAAAGAGATCGACGGCCTGATCGCCACCTCGATCAGCAACGTCTCGGAAGGGCATCAGCTGTCGCAGCAGACGCATGACGCCATGACCCATATCGTGTCGCATATCGAACAGGTGCAGGCGCTGATGAGCGAAATCAACGTCGCGGCGCAGCAGCAGGCGGCCGGTATCGGTCAGGTGAATCAGGCGATGAACCAGATCAGCCAGGCGACCCATGAGAACAGCGAGCTGATGGCGCAGGCAGACGCGTCGGCGCAGAACCTGAGTCACAAAGGTCATCATCTGACGCAGCTGGTCAGCGTATTTCATCTGAAATCCTGACCCGCTTTGGGACGGTGGCTTACACTTACTGCACCGTCCCTCTGGAGTAAACCTTATGCGTTACGCTTACTTACTGACAATGGCGCTGCTGTTGAGCGGCTGTTCCGCGCTGAAAACCACGCCGCAGCCGCCGCCTGCGCCCACCCATCAGGCGCAGGAAATCACGCGCGCGCAGAGCGGCGGACTGCCGAGGCTCGGCAGCGTTAGCACGCAGGTTCGCGGCTCGCCGGATGACGCGCAGCGCGCGCTGGCGGCGGAAGCCAATCAGCGTGGCGCGGTCTACTATCAGGTCATCATGGTGGACGAAACGGTGACGCCGGGATACTGGTACGCCACGGCGATCCTTTACGGCGCGTCACCCGCCGCTGGCGCGCAGCAGTAAGCGTTCCGCCACCTGACTTTCCAGCGGTCGGACGCCGCGCGCGTCGAGCCACTGCCGGCACCAGGCGTCCGCCAGCGGCGGCTCGGCATATTTCAGCAGCTGCGCGCCGGTCGCCAGCAGAAACAGGCGCTGGGCGATTTCCCGCCCCTGACTCTCCTGCAGTCGGTTCAGGCGCAGCTTTAGCTGGCGCCAGGCGGCGTCAAACAGGCGATTCACGCCTCTGACCGCTTCAAACTCCTGATGCAGCATCTCTGCCGCGCCGGGCTGTTTGCGCAGCACGCGCAGCACGTCGAGACACATCACATTGCCCGATCCTTCCCAGATGCTGTTGACCGGCATGTCGCGGTAGAGGCGCGGCAGTTCGCTCTCCTCGCAGTAGCCCACGCCGCCCAGTACTTCCATCGCTTCGGCGACAAAGGGCATGCCTGCCTTGCAGACGGCGTACTTCGCCGCCGGAGTGAATAGTCGGGCGAACGCGCCTTCCAGCGGCTGCGCCGGCTGCGACCAGGCGCGCGCCAGCCGCATCAGCAGCGCCGTCTGTCCCTCAAGCTGCAGCGCCTGCGCCGCTAAAACCTGACGCATCAGCGGCTGATCCACCAGATTTTTGCCCATGACCTGGCGCTGGTGCGCATGGTACAGCGCGACAGAGAAAGCGCGGCGCATCTGGCCGTGGCTACCGAGCGCGCAGTCGAATCGGGTCATGCCGCCCATTTTGAGGATCAGCCGCACGCCGTCGCCCTCTTCCCCCACCAGCCAGCCGGTGGCCTCCTGAAACTCCGCTTCGCTGCTGGCGTTGGCGCGGTTGCCCAGCTTATCTTTGAGCCGCTCCAGGCGAATGGCGTTGCGCGTGCCGTCCGGCAGCAGACGCGGCAGGAAGAAGCAGCTTAAGCCGCTGCCGCTTTGCGCGAGGATCAGATGCGCGTCGCTCTGCGGCACGGAGAAGAACCATTTATGGCCGGTAATGCGCCAGATCGAGCCGGGCGAGCGATCCGCCAGCGGCTCCGCGCGCGTGGTGTTGGTAGTAACGTCGCTGCCGCCCTGCTTTTCCGTCATGCCCATGCCGATCAGCAGGCCGCGCTTCTGATCGCCAGGCAGCGCGTGGGTGTCGTAGCGATCGCTGAGCAGCGGGTCGCGCCAGCCGCTGAAAGCGTCAGGCAGCCAGCGCTGCAGCAGCGGTACGGCGGCGTGCGTCATGGTCGCCGGACAGAGCGTGCCGGCCTCGACCTGAGCGTGGAGAATAAAGCGCGCGGCGCGCGCCACCATGGCGCGATCGAGCACGTCGGGCTGCCAGCTGAGATTATGCAGTCGGCTGGCGCAGACGCCCTGCATCAGCAGGTGCCACGCGGGATGAAAACGGACCTCGTCGATGCGTACGCCGCGCGCGTCGTAGCGCAGCAGCTCCGGCGGCGCGGCGTTGGCCAGCCTTCCTAACTCCAGCGATTCGGCCCCGCCAAGCTGCGCGCCGACCGAGGCCAGCCATTCGCGATCCCACTCGGCGCCTTCGCGCGCAAGCGCTTCGCGCAGCGGCGTGTCGGAAAGAAAGAGGTTGCTGTTGCTGAGGGGCTGCGGCTGATTAAAAACGGTATGGGTTGTCCAGGTCATAACCACTCCTCGCGATGCGTATCCCGCTAAGTATGGGAGAGCGACGCGCAGTTATGCCTGGCACTGAGGAGGTTTTGCGGCGGCGATCACGCCCCGCGCTGGCGTACCGCTTCGAACAGACAGACGCCGGTGGCCACAGAGACGTTAAGCGATGAGACGCTGCCCGCCATCGGTATGCTGATCAGCTCGTCACAGTGCTCGCGCGTCAGGCGGCGCATGCCTTCGCCTTCCGCACCCATTACCAGCGCCATCGGCCCGGTCATTTTGCTCTGATAGAGCGTATGATCCGCTTCGCCAGCCGTGCCGACCACCCAGATGTTGTACTCCTGCAGCAGACGCAGCGTGCGCGCCAGATTGGTGACGCGGATCAGCGGCACGTTCTCCGCCGCGCCGCTGGCGACTTTTTTCGCCGTGGCGTTCAGCGAGGCGGAGCGGTCTTTCGGCACGATCACCGCATGGACGCCTGCGGCGTCGGCGCTGCGCAGGCAGGCGCCGAGGTTATGCGGGTCGGTCACGCCATCCAGCACCAGCAGCAGCGGTTTTTCCAGACTTTGCAGCAGATCCGGCAGGTCGCCCTCCTGGTACTGACGGCCAGGTCGGATGCGCGCCACGATACCCTGATGCACGCCGCCTTCAACCTGACTGTCCAGCCACTGGCGGTTCGCCAGCTGGATAACGATGCCCTGAGCTTCCAGCGCCGCCACCAACGGCTGCAGGCGACGATCGTCGCGGCCCTTGAGGATAAAGACTTCCTGGAAGCGCTGGGGATCGCGCTCCAGCAGCGCCTGCACGGCATGGATACCAAAAATAATTTCGCTCATCGATCTGCTCAGTTAGGAATTGAATGGACTTCAGCGGACGCTTTCTGCGCGGCAGAAAGCGTCCGTTAACGCATCAGGCTAAATCAGGCCTGCTTTTTCGCGGCGCGCTTCGCCTTGGTGGCGGCGGCGATTTTACGGGTTTTTTCCGACGGGGTTTTGCTTTTTTTCTCTGTCTTCGCCTTGTCAGGCGTCGACTTCGCATCGCGGAACGCTTCATTCGGCTCGAAGTTGCCTTTTTTGCCGACCTGACGACGACGCTTCGACGCTGGTTTGCCTTCGCGCTTTGCTTTGTCGCGCGCGGTTTTGCCCTCGCCACGCGGCTGACGCTGGCTGGAGATCAGCGCGAAGTCGATCTTGCGCTCGTCCAGATGCACCGCCTCTACCCGCACTTCAACCGCATCGCCCAGACGATAGGTGCGTCCGCCCGACTCGCCGATCAGACGCTGTCCCACCGCATCGAAACGGTAGTAGTCGTTGTCCAGCGTGGAGACGTGCACCAGGCCGTCGATAAAGAGATCGTTCAGGCGCACAAAGAAGCCGAAGCCGGTGACGCTGGAGATGACGCCGTTAAAGGTATTGCCGACCTGATCCTGCATAAAGTCGCATTTCAGCCAGTCGGCGACGTCGCGCGTGGCCTCGTCGGCGCGGCGTTCAGTCATCGAACAGTGCTGACCGAGCTGCAGCATCTGCTGCATTTCGTAGTGATAGCCGCCGGTCGCCGTGGTGTTGCCTTTCACCTCGCCTTCCGCCTGCGCCAGCAGATATTTAATGGCGCGGTGCAGCAGCAGGTCGGGATAGCGACGGATCGGCGAGGTAAAGTGCGCGTAAGACTGCAGCGCCAGGCCGAAGTGTCCGCGGTTTTCCGGATCGTAGACCGCCTGTTTCATTGAGCGCAGCAGCATGGTTTGCAGCATTTCCGCGTCCGGCCGATCGGCGATCTGCGTCAGCAGCTCGGCGTAGTCGATCGGTTCCGGCTTGACGCCGCCCGGCAGCGAAAGGCCCAGCTCGTTGAGCACGGTGCGGAAGCTGGTGATGCTGTCGTCGCTGGGACGATCGTGATCGCGGAACAGCGCCGGCTCCTGGTGCTTCTCGACAAAGCGCGCCGACGCGATGTTGGCGAGGATCATGCACTCTTCGATCAGCTTGTGCGCGTCGTTGCGCACGGTGCGCTCTACGCGCTCGATACGGCGTTCCGCGTTGAAGATAAACTTCGCTTCTTCGGTCTCGAACGAGATGCCGCCGCGCGACTCGCGCGCCTGTTCCAGCACCTTATACATGTTGTGCAGCTCTTCCAGCGGCTTCACCAGCGGTGCGTACTGTTCGCGCAGCTCCGGGTTGCCCTGCAGGATATTCCACACTTTGTTATAGGTGAGTCGCGCATGGGAGTTCATTACCGCTTCATAGTGTTTGAAGCCGGTCAGCTTGCCTGCGGAGGAGATAGTCATCTCGCACACCATGCAGAGACGATCGACCTGCGGGTTGAGCGAGCAGAGCCCGTTGGAGAGCACTTCCGGCAGCATCGGCACTACCTGCGACGGGAAGTAGACCGAGGTGCCGCGCTGCAGCGCTTCGTCGTCCAGCGGCGTGCCGGGACGCACATAGTAGCTGACGTCGGCAATGGCTACCCATAGCCGCCAGCCGCCGCCGCGTTTTTTCTCGCAGTAGACCGCATCATCGAAGTCGCGCGCGTCTTCGCCGTCGATGGTGACCAGCGGCAGCTGGCGCAGATCGACGCGCCCTTTTTTCGCCGCTTCAGGGACTTCTTCGCTGAGCTTGCTCACCTGTTTTTCAACTTCCGGCGGCCAGCTGTGCGGGATTTCATGGGTGCGCAGGGCCATATCGACCGCCAGGCTGGTACCCATATCGTCGCCGAGGATCTCTGCGACTTTACCAATGGCTTTGGTGCGGCGCGTCGGGCGCTGCACCAGCTCGACCACCACCACCGATCCCATACGCGCCTGCAGGGTCTCTTCCGGCGGGATCAGGATGTCGAAGCTCAGACGGCTGTCGTCCGGCACCACGAAACCAGCGCCCGCATCGGTGAAGTAGCGGCCGACGATCTGGTTGTTGCGCGGCTCCAGCACGCGCACCACGCGCGCTTCGCGGCGGCCTTTGCGATCGGCGCCCAGCGGCTGCGCCAGGATAACGTCGCCGTGCATGCACATTTTCATCTGCTCGGCGGAGAGATAGAGGTCATCTTTCTGCCCTTCCACGCGCAGGAAGCCGTAGCCGTCGCGATGGCCGATGACCTTGCCGCGCAGCAGATCGAGACGTTCCGGCAGCGCATAGCACTGGCGGCGGGTGAAGACCAGCTGACCGTCACGCTCCATGGCGCGCAGACGACGACGCAGCGCTTCAAGGTGCTCTTCGTCGGTAAGGTTTAGCTCTTGCGCCAGCTCGTCACGGCTGGCCGGCTTTTCGCGTTTTTCCAGGTGAGCCAGAATAAACTCACGGCTCGGAATAGGGTTTTCATATTTTTCAGCTTCTCGTTGCTGAAAAGGATCGTTTGACATAGCGGTTCCTCCGATGTCATTTCAGATTCATTGCCACCGGCGGTTCGGACAATAAAATTTGGTATAAGGGTTCGTTCCCCTCGACTAAGTCTGCCAGCGTATAGCTGTCCAGTTCCCGCAGGAACAGCTGTACCGCATCGTTTAGCGCCTTTTTTAAGCGGCAGGCTGGCGTGATGGCGCAAGTCGCGCAGTCTACTAACTGTAGCGGCTCCATTTTGCGCACTACATCACCGATGACGATATTATGCGGATCCATCCCAAGACGGATGCCGCCGTTTTTGCCGCGCGTCGCGGCGATAAAGCCCGCCCGGCTGAGTTGATTGATGATTTTCACCATATGGTTGCGCGACACGCCGTAGGTCTCGGTGACTTCAGTAATATTCGTCATTCTGCCTTGTGGCAAACTAGCCATATAAATCAAGGCCCGCAGACCATAATCGGTAAAACTTGTCAGCTGCACAATTACCTCGGTAGATCACCCATAGCGTGTTTATTCATTTCGTCCGCGTTGCGGTTGATTTTAATAGTAAACCGGCTTGCGGCTACTGTAGATGATAAACCAGAGTCGAATCCAGAGTGTGTTTTTTTCAGCCGAACGGCGATGCGGCAAAGCGAAGGGAGAGTAAGCGGCTTGCTAAGCGGGAAACAGAGGCCGGCGCAGCGCCGGCCTTTGCAGGATTATGCGTCGAACGGATCGCGCAGAATCATGGTTTCGCTACGGTCCGGGCCGGTAGAGATGATATCAACCGGTACGCCCGTTACTTCTTCCACGCGCTTGATATAGTCGCGCGCGGCCTGCGGCAGACCTTCCAGCGTTTTCACGCCGAAGGTGGTTTCGCTCCAGCCTGGCAGGGTTTCATAGATCGGCTCGATGCCTTCCCAGTTCTCTGCCGCCAGCGGCGTGGTGGTCACTTCGCGACCATCCGGCAGGCGATAGCCTACGCAGATTTTCACTTCTTTCAGACCGTCCAGCACGTCCAGCTTGGTCATGCAGAAACCTGACAGGGAGTTAATCTGCACCGCGCGACGCACGGCGACCGCATCCAGCCAGCCGGTGCGACGACGACGGCCGGTGGTTGCGCCGAACTCGTTGCCTTTAGCGCACAGGAACTCGCCGATGTCGTCGAACAGTTCGGTCGGGAACGGGCCCGCGCCAACGCGCGTTGAGTAAGCCTTCACGATGCCCAGCACGTAGTCGACGCAGCGCGGACCGATGCCTGAACCGGTCGCCACGCCGCCAGCGGTAGTGTTAGAGGAGGTCACATAGGGATAGGTGCCGTGGTCGATATCCAGCAGCGTGCCCTGCGCGCCTTCGAACATGATCAGGTCGCCGCGCTTCTGCGCCGTATCCAGCAGATCGGAGACGTCAACCACCATGCTGGTCAGCACGTCGGCTACCGCCAGCACGTCGCTCAGCACTTTGTCGTAGTCAACCGCGTCTTCTTTGTAGTAGTTCACCAGCTGGAAGTTGTAGTAATCGACAATCTCTTTCAGCTTAACGGCAAAGGTCTCTTTGTTGAAGAGATCGCCGACGCGCAGACCGCGGCGCGCCACTTTATCTTCATAGGCCGGGCCGATGCCGCGACCGGTGGTGCCGATGGCTTTGGCGCCGCGCGCTTTCTCGCGCGCCAGATCCATTGCGACATGGTATTGCAGGATCAGCGGGCAGGCTTCAGAAATCAGCAGACGTTCGCGTACCGGTACGCCACGCTCTTCCAGGCCTTTCATCTCTTTCATCAGAGCTTCAGGCGACAGCACCACGCCGTTACCAATGATGCTGGTAACGTTTTCGCGCAGGATGCCAGATGGAATTAAATGGAGGACGGTTTTTTCACCGTTGATGACAAGCGTATGGCCTGCATTGTGGCCACCCTGGTAACGCACCACGTAATTAGCGCGTTCAGTCAGCAGATCTACAATTTTACCTTTGCCTTCGTCACCCCATTGGGTGCCCAGTACGACGACGTTCTTACCCATTTTCAAAATCACCGATTGCTTAAAAATGGATTCTACCATCTGATCTTGCGGCTTTCAGCACTTTTAGCATACGTTTGCGCGCATTTTTCGCCTGAGTTTTGCGCACTACAACATCCTGGGGAATGGGCGCGCGGGAGGCACAATTTAGCCCTGCCGGTAGAGCAATCAGCTGCCGCCGTGCGCGCCGATCATGTAGTAAATGACCACGCCCGCCACCACCAGTCCGCCGCCGAAACGGTGCAGCAGACGATCGGGCAGCTGCGCCATGCTCAGGATCATACGACGCCAGATGCGCGGCAGAAACATCGGCCCCAGCCCTTCCAGCACCAGTACCAGCGCCAGCGCCATCCATATGGTTTTATTCATTTACCATTCCCAAAAAAAAGGCCGACATCATTGTCGGCCCGTAGGTTATAGCAGTTCTTATCGCGTCGCGTTAGAGGGCGCTTTCATATATCGGAAGAAATCGCTGTCCGGGCTGAGCACCATCACGTCCTGATTGTCGCTGAAGCTATTTTCATAGGCGCGCAGGCTGCGGATAAAGGCGTAAAAGTCCGGATCCTGGCTGAATGCGTCGGCAAACAGCTTCGCTGCTTCAGCATCACCGTCACCGCGCGTAATCAGCGCGGTACGCTGCGCTTCCGCCAGCGTGCGGGTGACCTGATAGTCCGCCTGCGCACGCAGTTTTTCCGCCTCTTCCTGACCCTGAGAACGCTGGCTGCGCGCGACGGCTTCACGCTCGGCGCGCATACGATTGTAAATCGCGTCCGAGACCTCGGTCGGCAAATTGATCTGCTTGATGCGCACGTCGACGACCTGAATGCCCAGCGCCGCCATGCTGTTCGGGTTAATCGCCGGCTCTTTGCTGTTGGTTTCGCGCTCGACGCGCGCCGCCGCGCTGGCGATGGCGTCATCCGCCGCCGGCGTCTGCACTTCGTCGTCGCTGCCGGCGCTGCCGGTATTCAGCGCGTCGCGCACGTCGGTGGTCAGACGGCCGCGAGAGTCCGTCACGATATCTTTCACATCAAGACGGCCCATCTCGGAACGCAGACGGTCGCTGAATTTACGCTTCAGCAGCACTTCCGCCTGTGAAACGTCGCCGCCGCCCGTCGCCAGGTAGTAGCGGCTGAAGTCGCTGATGCGCCATTTAATGTAAGAGTCGACGATCAGGTCTTTCTTCTCTTTGGTGACGAAGCGATCCGCCTGGTTGTCCATGGTCTGAATACGCGCGTCCAGCGTTTTTACCGTCTCGATAAACGGCACTTTCATATGCAGACCCGGCGCGAACACCTGCGGTTTGTTTTCATCGTCGCGCAGCACTTTGCCGAAGCGCAGCACAATGCCGCGTTCGCCTTCCTGCACCACGAACAGTGAAGCGTAGAGCGCCACCAGTACAACAATAATGACTACAATTATGGGCTTACGCATCGATTACTCTCTCCCTTCGCGCTGGGTATCGTTGCGCAGAGCATTGGCCCGACGCTGATCCATGATGCTCTCTGGATTGTAGGCTGACGTGTCGCTGCGGCTGGCAGTGCTGCCAGGCGAAGCGGGCAGCGTGTTCAGACTCGCGCCTTTGTGGCCGCCCTGCGCCGCGCCGGTTGCGCCACGCATCAGCTGGTCGAGCGGCAGCACCATCAGGTTATTGCCGCGATCGTTAACCAGCACTTTGCGGGTATGGCTCAGCACGCGTTCCATGGTTTCGATGTAGAGACGCTCTTTAGTGATGTCCGGCGCCGCCTTGTACTCAGGCAGCAGCTTGGCGAAACGCGCCACTTCACCCTGCGCTTCCAGTACGGTACGTTCTTTATAAGCGCGCGCCTCTTCGAGGATACGCTGCGCCTGACCATTAGCGCGCGGCTGCACTTCGTTCGCATAGGCTTCCGCCTCGCGCACGTACTGCTCGCGGTTTTCACGCGCGGCGATGGCGTCGTCGAACGCTGCTTTCACCTCTTCCGGCGGACGCGCCGCCTGGAAGTTGACGTCAAGCAGCGTGATGCCCATGTTGTAAGGGCGAATGGTTTCGTCGATTTCGCGCTGCGTATCGCTACGCACCACGGTACGGCCTTCGGTCAGAATGCGGTCCATGGTAGAGCGGCCGATGACGCCGCGCAGCGCGCTGTCGGTCGCCTGGCGCAGGCTGTCGTCCGCGCTGGTGACGGCGAACAGGTAGCGTTCAGGATCGGTCACGCGGTACTGTACGTTCATCTCGACGCGTACCACGTTCTCATCGGAGGTCAGCATCACGCCGGAGGCAGCAAGCTCGCGCACCGCTTCAACGTTTACCGCGCGCACCTGATCGATAAAGGTCGGTTTCCAGTTCAGGCCTGGCTCCACCAGATGGCTGAACTTGCCGAAGCGCGTAACGACGCCGCGCTCCGCTTCTTTAATGGTGTAGAATCCACTGGCGGCCCAGATTACAACCGCCGCGACAGCGACGATCCCGACCAGTTTGCCACCGCTGCCGCCGCTGCGCTGGCCATTGTCACTCTGTTTGCCACCGCCCAGTCCGCCGAGCTTTTTGCTCAACTTACGGAAGATATCATCCAGATCCGGCGGTCCCTGTTCACGACCGCCTTTGTTTCCCCCAGAGTTGCCGCCTTTATTATTGCTGCTTCCCCACGGGTCGCGGTCCTGTCCGTTATTACCGGGCTGATTCCACGCCATGTTCTACTCCATTTATTGTAAGTGCGCTGTTTACCCTGCAGCTTTCAGGCTGTAGCTGTGTTGGCTGCCTTTGTTCGCCCTAAAGAGCTAAAGAAAAAGATCCCAGAAAAGCGGCAGCCGCCTGCTACACCATACCAGCTATTGCGTAAGGACGTTTGGGCAACGTGTCAAACTATGTAATCAAGCAGCGCCGGTTCCTGCTTGCACAGGCGTCGCCAGTCAACCATCGGCAGACGCACGCGTAGGCCGATGCCGCCTTCTTCTTCATTCCATTCATCTTCAATGGCCTGCAGCTGGTAGAAGCGGCTGCGCAGGCGCCCCGCTTCCGGCGGCAGGCGCAGTTCGAACTGTGCGATTTCGCCTGCCAGACGCTCGGAGAGCGCCTGCCATAGCAGCGGCAAACCTTCGCCGCTCTGTGCGGAAAGCCAGACGCGGATCGGCTGATTTTCTTCATTGCGATCGATGCGCGGAACGAAGCCGTCCAGCATATCGATTTTATTCATCACCAGCAGCGTGGGAATTTCATGCGCCTCGATCTCTTCCAGCACCGCATCGACCGCTTCGATGTTCTCACTGACGCGCACGTCGGCGGCGTCGATCACATGCAGCAACAGCGTCGCCTGTCGCGTTTCCTGCAGCGTCGCTTTAAACGCGGCCACCAGATCGTGAGGCAGATGACGAATAAAGCCGACGGTATCCGCCAGCACCACGTCGCCGACGTCCGCCACGTTCAGACGGCGCAGCGTCGGATCGAGCGTCGCAAACAGCTGATCCGCCGCATAGACGTTAGCGGAGGTGACGGCGTTAAACAGGGTGGATTTACCGGCGTTGGTATAGCCGACCAGCGACACGGTCGGCACGTCCGCTTTGGCGCGCGCCTGACGTCCCTGATCGCGCTGTTTTTCTACGCGTTCAAGGCGGGACAAAATCTGACTGATTCGATTGCGCAGCAAACGACGGTCGGTTTCCAGCTGGGTTTCGCCCGGGCCGCGTAAGCCGATGCCGCCTTTCTGACGTTCAAGGTGCGTCCAGCCGCGTACCAGTCGGGTAGCAAGATGGCGCAGCTGGGCCAGTTCGACCTGCAGCTTACCTTCATGCGTTCGGGCGCGTTGGGCGAAGATATCCAGGATCAGACCGGTACGGTCAATGACGCGACATTCGCACAGACGCTCCAGGTTGCGTTCCTGCGCAGGGGTTAAGGCATGATCGAATAATACGACCGATGCTCCACTTGATTTTACCGCATCGGCAATTTCAGCTGCCTTTCCTTCACCGACAAAATATTTGGGATGTGGCGCTTTACGACTGCCGGTAATGACCTGCAGCGCTTCTACGCCCGCAGAAGAGACCAGGGTTTCAAATTCCTGGAGATCTTCCATCTCTTTGTCTTGGGAGAACCAGATGTGTACCAGTACGGCCTGCTCACCGGCTTCATAACGGTCAAACAAGCTATAACCTCGCTTAGAAAATAGAAGACCAGGACGGAAAACGGTCTGCGTTCTCCCGCCCTGGCTTGTACGGGTAGCGCGTTATTCCGCGTTATCGCCGTCTTGTTGTGGCTGCGACGGCGCAGAAGCGTTGCTACCGCCATGGTGGTAGTTGTTGCTGCCGCCACCGGTGTTGTTGCTGTGATGAGAAACCGGGCGCGATGGAACCACGGTAGAAATGGCGTGCTTGTAAACCATCTGGCTTACCGTGTTCTTCAACAAAATAACGAATTGATCGAAAGACTCAATTTGTCCCTGCAGTTTGATACCGTTGACCAAATAAATCGAAACCGGAACACGTTCACGACGCAGTGCGTTCAAAAACGGGTCTTGTAATGATTGCCCCTTAGCCATTCTATCTTTTCCTTATATGCTTGTTGTTTATTACTTGTAGAACCGAAGTTCTGAAAAAACTGCGTAAAAATTTGCGCACGATAACCAGCCAATTGTACACAATCACCCATGCTTCGCACTAAGAACCTGAAGCACCTCGTCACGCGCGGATTCTGGGCTGTCGCTGTCAAGCCAGCGTACATTTTCCCAGCCGCGTAACCAGGTCATCTGGCGTTTAGCGAGCTGCCGGGTTGCGCAAATTCCCCGATAAACCATCTCGTCGTAATCGATCTCGCCAGCCAGGTACGACCACATCTGACGATAACCGACACAGCGAATGGAAGGCATATCCGTATGCAAATCACCTCGTGCAAACAGGGCCCGAGCCTCCGCTTCAAATCCTGACGCCAGCATCTGCTGAAAGCGTAGTTCGATGCGCTGATGCAGCAGTTCACGGGTCGCGGGGGCGATGGCGAACTGATACACATCGTAGGGTAACGCTTCGCCGGATGTTTTAGTCAGTTCCGTTAAAGTTTTACCCGAAATAAAAAAAACTTCCAGTGCTCGCGAAAGTCTCTGCGGATCATTCGGATGAATACGACTCCCGGCCACCGGGTCGATGTCGCACAGCTGACGATGCAGCGCCTCCCACCCCTTTTCGCGCGCCATCTGTTCAATGCGCTGACGTATCTCAGGATCGGCCGAGGGGAGCGGCGACAATCCTTCCAGTAACGCCTTGAAATAGAGCATGGTTCCACCGACCAGCAGCGGAATCCGGCCGCGCTGAACGATCTCCGCCATCGCCGCCAGCGCATCGCGGCGGAAGTCGGCGGCGGAATAGGCTTCCGAAGGATCGCGGATGTCCAGCAGGCGATGCGGCGCCTGCGCCAGCTCTTCCGCCGAGGGTTTGGCCGTGCCGATATCCATCCCGCGATAGATTAAGGCAGAGTCGACGCTGATAAGTTCCACCGGCAGCTGCTTTCTTAGCGCTATCGCCAGCGCGGTTTTGCCCGAGGCGGTCGGCCCCATCAAAAAAATAGCCTTTGGTCGGCCAGCCGGGTTTTGTTCACTCATGGGTTAATGCAGCAAGCGCGCTCTCAATATCCAGGGCCTGAATCAGGCCAGAAGGCGGCGATTTCAGCAGTTGCGGGCAGAGCCGTTCCAGCTCCGCCAGCAGCGTAATCGCCTGCGAGTGATTCCAGTGGAGCGCGTCGGTATCGCAACGTCGCGCCAGCCATTGAGCCAGCTGAGGGGCGCCGCTCTCCGGCTGCTGGGCGAGATAGCCTAGCAGCTCTGGAATCAAGATTTGTAAATTTTGCGTGCGCAAGGGTAAAGGCACCGCGCGCAGGGTTACGTGGTCGCCTTCAGGCTGCAGATCGATGCCCATCTCATTCAGCAGGCTCTGCTTCTCTGCGGCGCTCTGGCGCTCCGGCCGCGCGACCTTCATGCGCACCGGGATGAGCAGCGGCTGTGACTTCAGCCCCGTCTCGCCCGGCTGTAGCTGCGCATGCCGCACCCAGCGCGCCGCCACCGGCAGCGACAGCAGCAGCAGCGCCTGCTCCTGCTCCAGCAGCGCATAGCGCTCCCGCACCACCGTTAACACGCGGCCGAAGCTTTGCGCATGCGAGGAAAGCGGCGCCTCGGCTGGCTGCGCGCGCGACGGCACCGACGGCGCGGCCGGTTCAGCCGGCACGCGCTGACCTGCGGTCGGCGTTTTCAGCAGTTGTTGATAGACCGCGCCTTCGCGCTTGCTGTAGCCATTCTCTTTATGCTGCCAGCCCGGCTGCGCGGCTGGCGGTGATGCTGGCGCCGCTGCGCCGCCTTCGCTGCGGCGCGGCGCGGCGGGCTGGGAAAAGTGGTTGCCGCCCGCCGCCTGGCGATTTTCCGGCTGCCAGCGCGGCGCCGGCTCTTCCGCCTGCATCGACGGCAGGGTCGGCGCGCTGCTCTCCTGCAGCACGCTCATCACGCCCTGAAAGATAAAGTCGTGCACCAGCCGTGACTGATGGAAGCGCACTTCATGCTTGGCGGGATGCACGTTGACATCCACCTGATGCGGATCGATTTCCAGGTAGAGTACATAGGCTGGCTGCTGGTCGGCCTGCAGCTGCGTCTGAAACGCCTGACGTATCGCATGATTGATCAGTTTGTCGCGCATCATGCGGCCGTTGACGTAGCAATACTGAATATCGGTCAGCTGGCGCGATCCGGCCGGATCGGCGACCCAGCCGCGCAGCAGCAGATCGTCATGTCGCCAGTCGATGCGCAGCGCATGCTGCATAAAGGTCGTGCCGCAAATCGCTCCCAGCCGCCGTTCGCGCTGCGCCTCATCATTGACCGCGCGATACTGGCGCATCAGCTTGCCGTTATGGCTGAGCGAGATGGAGACGTCAAAACGCGCCAGCGCGATGCGACGAATCACCTCGTCGATATGGCCAAACTCGGTTTTCTCGGTGCGCATAAATTTGCGACGCGCGGGCGTGTTGTAGAAGAGATCGAGCACCTCCAGCGTGGTGCCGCACGGATGCGCCGCAGGCTTAACCGTGACCGCCATCTCGCGGCCTTCGGCATACGCCTGCCAGGCCTCGCTCTGCGCTTCGGTGCGCGAAGTCAGGGTCAGGCGCGAAACTGAACTGATGCTGGCCAGCGCTTCCCCACGAAAGCCCAGGCTCATAATCGCCTCCAGATCGTCGAGCGAGGCGATTTTGCTGGTGGCGTGGCGCGCCAGCGCCATCGCCAGCTCCTCTTTGCTGATGCCGCAGCCGTTATCGCGGATGCGGATCAGTTTCGCGCCGCCTTTTTCAATGTCGATGTCGATGCGCGTCGCGCCGGCGTCGAGGCTGTTTTCCACCAGCTCTTTTACCACCGATGCGGGACGCTCGACGACTTCGCCCGCCGCAATCTGGTTAGCCAGCTGCGGCGGTAAAATTTGAATGGGCATGGTGATTATCCTTGTAGAGCCTGGCCCGGCGCCTGGCCGGGCTGACCGTCAGGAGGCGGGTATTTTCAGGGTTTGCCCCAACATCACGTTTGAGGACTTCATATTGTTCGCCTGGATGATCGCCTGCGGGCTGACGCCGTAATGCGCGGCGATAGCCGTCAGCGAGTCGCCCCGCACCACTTTATGACGCGCCGGGCCGCGCGCGGCCACCGTATTGCTGGCCGGCACCTTCAGGCGCTGTCCGACCCAGACCACATCGCGCTTCAGCCGGTTCATCTCGCGCAGCGTCCCCATGCTGACGCCATATTTCGCGGCGATGCCGGAGAGCGTTTCGCCGCGGGTGACGGTATGACGCTGCACCGCGCCAGTATACTGCGTGGTGCCGGTCGCCGGATTACTGGCGACGCTCACCGTCGGCGATGAGCCGATCGGACGGTTTTCCTCCTTTGGGAGCGATTGTAGCGGGTGCGCCAGGAAATAATTGCGCAGGCCTTTGTAGATAGCCATCGCAATTTTATCCTGGTAAGCGCTACTGCCGAGCAGTCGCTCCTCCGAGGCATTACTGATGAAGCCGGTTTCCACCAACAGCGAGGGAATATCCGGCGAACGCAGCACGCCGAGGCTGGCGTGCTCCGGCAAACGCTTATGCAGCGGCGAAACGCCGCGCAGCTGCTGCAATACTTTCATCGCCACGTCATAACCGACGCGCTGCGAATGACCGAACTGCAGATCCAGCACCGCCTGGCTCAGGTAGGGATCGGCCTGGCTGTTCGCCAGCAGATCGCCTGCCCCGCCCAGCAGCTCAGACTGTTTCTCGCGCTGCTCCAGCCAGTTCGCCATTTCACTGTTGGCGCGACGGTTCGACAGCACCCATACCGACGCGCCGGTGGCGCTGTGGCTCGGCGCCGAGTCGGCGTGAATGGAAACCAGCAGGTTGGCGTTCTCTTTACGCGCCACTTCGGAACGGCCCATCACCGAAATAAAGTAGTCGCCATCGCGCGTCAGCACGCCTTTAAACATCGGGTCGTTGTTCAGCAGCACCTTCAGCTTGCGCGCGATGGCGATGGTGACGTTCTTTTCATGCAGTCCGCGCTGGCCGGTAGCGCCGGGATCCTGGCCGCCGTGCCCGGCGTCGATCGCCACAATCACCGTGTCGTTGCTGGTGGGCAGCGCATTGCCTGGACGCGTGGTGGTGTTGGTATTGCTGACCGCCGTCACCTGGTTGGCGTTGAACGGGTTCGCGGCGGGTCGGCTCGGTGCCGCCCGGCTCGGCGTCGTCGCGGTCGAAACCGGCGCGGCGCGGCTGACGGGCTGCTTGCCCTGAATAGTGAACACCACGTTGTAGCTGCTGCCGTTGCGCTGGGTCACCGCGCGGGTTTTGCCCGCCTGCGTCAGCTCGAACACCAGCCGAATGCTCTGCTTATCCTTTGGCGTGCTGGTGCGAATGCGCCTGACGATATTTTCGCCGCTGAAGTTAAGCGGCAGCCCCTGAATCACGCCGCTCTGACGAATATCCAGCACCACGCGATCGGGGTTGCGCAGCGGAAAAAAGCCGTACACCGGCTGCCCGGCGAAGCTCAGGGTTACCGTCGCCTTGCTGTCGCCGTTTTCAACTTTGATATCGGAGAGGCTGGCCGCCAGCGCGGGCGCTGTCGCCAGGCAGAGTATCAGCAGCAGCGCGCTTTTCATCCGTGCGATCATGCCTGCGCCACCTGCTCTGTCAGGAGTTCGCCCAGCGCGGAGTGCGCCTCAAGGCGCGCCTCGCGCGCGGCGCCGACGTAGCTTAGCGTTAGCGCCAGATCGGGCGGCGGCAAGACGCCCGCGCCCTGCTGCGGCCACTCCACCAGACAGATAGCCTCGCCGGTGAAATAGTCGCGGATCCCCATGAACTCCAGCTCTTCCGGATCGGCCAGGCGATAGAGATCGAAGTGATAGAGCGCGCGCGCGTCGAGCTGGTATGACTCTACCAGCGTATAGGTCGGGCTTTTGACGTTGCCCTGGTGGCCAAGCGCCTGCAAAAATCCACGGCTGAAGGTCGTTTTACCCGCGCCCAGATCGCCATAGAGATAGATTACCGCCGCGCCGGTACAGGCGCGGGCCAGCTTAGCGCCCAGATCGAGGGTCGCCGCCTCATCGGGCAAGGAAATAACACAGGTCTTCATGCTTTATTATTGGGTCATCTCTGGATTAACAAACTGCCAAAGCAGCTCGAATAAATCTGTTGCCAACATGCCGCGCGTTCCGCGCCGCGCCGCCACTGCGTCCGCCGCCGCGCCGTGCGCCACGCAGCCTGCGCAGGCCGCGTCGAACAGCGCCAGTTGCTGCCCCATCATCGAGGCGATAATACCACTTAATACGTCGCCCATGCCGCTGGAGGCCATGCCGGCGTTGCCGACGTCGGCGAAGGCCATGTCGCCCTGCTCGCTGGCGATAAGGGTGCCGGCGCCTTTCAACACCGCGACTCCGCCGTAGCGCGCCGCGAGTTGCTGTGCGGCGAGCAGGCGATCGCTCTCGACTTCGCTGGTCTTAATGCCCAGCAGTCGCGCCGCTTCGCCTGGGTGCGGCGTAATGATGCGATTCTGACGTTTCTCCGCATTGATTGCCAGCAGGTTAAGCGCATCAGCGTCCCAAAGCATCGGCTTTTCACTGGCGGCGACCGCTTTCAGCGCATTCTGTCCCCATTCCCGCTGCCCCAGGCCCGGACCGATGGCGATGACGTCCGCCCACGCCAGCCCGCTTTGCAGGCTGGCGTCGGTCAGCTCGTCCACCATGATCTCCGGACGCGCCGTTAGTACCGGCGCAATATTATCGCGATGCGTCAGGACACGCACCAGACCCGATCCGGCGCGCAGCGCCGCTTCGGCGGTCATGCGAATCGCGCCGGCGGTGCCGGTGTCGCCGCCCACCACCAGCAGGCGGCCGTGGTTGCCTTTGTGCGAGGTTGGCTTGCGCGGCTTCAGCCAGCGCGAAAGCGAGGTCGCGTCGTAGCGCGCCATCGGCGCATTTTCACCGGCGAGAAAGGCGCCTAGCCCGAGATCGGCGTAGCGCAGCTCGCCGATAAGGTCGCGCGCTTTGCCGGTGATCTGGCCGGGCTTCAGCGCGATAACGCTCAGCGTCTGGGTCGCAACGATTGCCTCGCCCGGCGCGCAGCCGGTCGCCGCCGACAGCCCTGACGGCATATCGATCGCCAGCACCGGCGCGGCATGAGCGTTCGCCTGTTTAATCAGGCTGAAGTAAGGTTCGGCAGGCGCGCGGTTGATGCCGGTACCCAGCAGCGCGTCGACGATAAGATCGACCTGCTCCGGCCAGGGGGCGTCAGCGGCATGGATCTCGCCGCCCGCTTCCAGCCAGGCCTCGCGCGCGCGCTGCGCCTCGTCGGGCAGCGGTTTATCACTGTCGCACGCCAGCAGCGTGACCGCATAGCCCGCCGCCTGCGCCAGGCGTGCCGTGACATAGCCGTCGCCGCCGTTATTGCCATGCCCGCAGAGAATCAGCCAGCTGCGCGCCTGCGGCCACTGCGCGCGCGCCAGCTCGAACGCCGCCTGCCCGGCGCGCTGCATCAGCTCGTAAAGCGTAATGCCCAGCGCGTCGGCGCCGTCGCGCTCCAGCTGGCGCAGAGCCTGCGCAGGCCAGACGGAATATGGTAAACTGCAGCCGTTCGCTTTCGATTCCTGGTTACTCATGTCATACCCTCTCGATCTTCATCAGCTTGCTCAACAGATTAAACAGTGGGGCAAGGATCTCGGCTTTCAGCAGGTCGGCATCACCGACACCGATCTCAGCGCGGAAGAGCCGCGTCTGCAGGCGTGGCTGGACAAACAGTATCACGGCGAAATGGAGTGGATGGCGCGCCACGGCATGATGCGCGCACGTCCGCATGAACTGCTGCCCGGCACGCTGCGCGTTATCAGCGTACGCATGAACTACCTTCCGGCCAAAGCCGCCTTTGCCAGTACGCTGAAAAACCCGCAGCTCGGCTATGTCAGCCGCTACGCTCTGGGACGCGATTACCACAAAGTATTGCGCAATCGTCTGAAAAAGCTCGGAGAAATGATTCAGGAAAAGTGCGGCGAGCTCAATTTCCGCCCCTTTGTCGACTCTGCGCCGCTGCTGGAACGCCCGCTGGCAGCCAAAGCGGGCCTCGGCTGGACCGGTAAACACTCGCTGATCCTGAACCGCGAGGCGGGCTCATGGTTTTTCCTCGGCGAACTGCTGATCGATCTGCCGCTGCCGATCGACGCGCCGCAGGAAGAGCAGTGCGGCCGCTGCGTCGCCTGTATGACCATATGTCCGACCAACGCCATCGTCGAACCCTATGTGGTGGATGCGCGCCGCTGCATCTCCTACCTCACCATCGAGCTTGAGGGCGCTATTCCAGAAGCGCTGCGTCCGCTGATGGGCAACCGCATTTACGGCTGCGACGACTGTCAGCTGATCTGTCCCTGGAATCGCTATGGGCAACTCAGCGACGAAACGGCCTTCTCGCCGCGCGCCGCGCTGCATGCGCCGGAGCTAATGACGCTGTTCCAGTGGGATGAGAAAACCTTTTTACGCGTGACGGAAGGCTCGGCGATACGCCGCATCGGCCATCTGCGCTGGCTGCGCAATATCGCCGTGGCGCTAGGCAACGCCCCCTGGCGCGCTGAAATCGCGGGCGTGCTGGAGAAGCGACTAGGCGAAAACCCGCTGCTTGATGAACATATTGAATGGGCGCTGCTTCAGCAGCAGGAAAAACGGCAGGCGCTGGCGATTGACGTGCAGCCCGCGCAGCAAAAACGGCTGGTACGCGCTATTGAGAAGGGTTTGCCGCGTGACGCATGATTAACCAGCGGCGATCGCCAGCTACTTTTCCACAAGCTGTGCATAAAAATAAAAAGCTGTTGTCATTCAACTGCCACAGAGCGCGTCAAAGAAGATTTTAACAAAATGAAATATCTTCACTACCTTTTAATTCAAGCAGTTAAACAGATAATGTGTACAAATAAGAATGTGGATAGCGTGCGGAGACAGAGAGGAAGTTGTGGATAACTCTGTTTAAAATAGTTTTACAGATCGCCCTGAGCAGCGGTGAAACACGGCTGGCGCGCTGTGGATAACCTGATAAGCGCAGCGTCGTGCGGCGATCGTCAACGGCTCAACTAAGCGTATGATTTTTAGTGATGTAAAATTTGGAGCGGGAAACGAGACTCGAACTCGCGACCCCGACCTTGGCAAGGTCGTGCTCTACCAACTGAGCTATTCCCGCACTGGAAAGGTACTGCTAAACAAATTTTGGAGCGGGAAACGAGACTCGAACTCGCGACCCCGACCTTGGCAAGGTCGTGCTCTACCAACTGAGCTATTCCCGCTTAGGAAAGGTACTGCTAATCAAATTTTGGAGCGGGAAACGAGACTCGAACTCGCGACCCCGACCTTGGCAAGGTCGTGCTCTACCAACTGAGCTATTCCCGCGCCTTGTACCGTTGTATAAATTCTTCATCGGTACGGGGTGCGCATTATACGAGAAATTATTGCTGCTGCAAGAGTCTAAAAGCAAAATTTTGCGCTTTCGATTCGTTTGCCGATTAAAGCAGCAACCTGCTGTTTTCCTGCGCACCTTTCAGGGCTAAAGCTGCAAAAAGTGCTCGCGGTAGTATGCCAGTTCGGCGACCGATTCGCGAATATCATCCAGCGCCTGATGCGTGCCCGCCTTTTTGAAGCCTGGCAGAATTTCCGGCTTCCAGCGACGCGCCAGCTCTTTTAAGGTGCTGACGTCGAGATAGCGATAGTGGAAGTAGGCTTCCAGCTCCGGCATGTATTTGAAAAGAAAGCGGCGATCCTGGCCAATGCTGTTGCCGCAAATCGGCGAGCTGTTAGCAGGCACCCACTGTTTAAGGAATTCAATCGTCGCCAGTTCGGCGCGGCGATCGTCGAACTCGCTGGCTTTGACGCGCTCCACCAGCCCGCTCGCGGTATGAGTGCGCACGTTCCACTCGTCCATCAGCGCCAGCTGCGCGTCGGACTGATGCACCGCCATGACCGGCCCTTCCGCCAGAATATTGAGATTCGCGTCGGTCACCAGCGTGGCAATCTCGATAATGCGGTCGCGCTCCGGATCCAGTCCGGTCATCTCCAGATCGATCCAAATCAGATTATTTTCATTTCCTGTCGCCATGCTTTTTTCCCGCCGTAGCCGTAGTCGTCATCAAGAGTGAATAAGGTGTATCATAGACGTTTTGCCCAACCGGGCGAAGTCTGACGAAAGCCTGAGAGGATGCGTGAGCAAAAATAAACTGTCGAAAGGTCAACAACGTCGCGTCAGCGCTAACCATCAGCGTCGTCTGAACCAGCGCGATGCGCCGGAAGCTGACGACAATCTGTTCGGTGAAGCGGCGGAAGGCGTCGTGATTAGCCGTTTCGGCATGCACGCAGACGTCGAAGACCGCGCGGGCGAGGTGCATCGCTGCAACCTGCGCCGCACTATCCGTTCGCTGGTGACCGGCGATCGCGTCGTCTGGCGCCCGGCGCTCGGCGGCGGCAAAGGCATTGTCGAAGCGGTGCACGAGCGTAGCAGCGTGCTGACGCGCCCCGACTACTACGACGGGCTGAAGCCGATCGCTGCCAATATCGACCAGATCATTATCGTTTCGGCGATTTTGCCTGAGCTGTCGCTTAATATTATCGACCGCTATCTGGTGGCGAGCGAAACCCTGGGCATCGAACCGCTGCTGGTGCTGAACAAGACCGACCTGCTGGATGACCAGGCGCGCGCCTTCGTCGACCAGCAGATGGATATCTATCGCCGTATCGGCTATCGCGTGCTGATGGTCTCCAGCCATGCTAAAGCGGGCCTGGCGGATCTCGAAGCGGCCCTGACCGATCGCATCAGCATATTTGCCGGACAGTCCGGCGTCGGCAAGTCGAGCCTGCTGAACGCCCTGCTCGGCCTGGACGCGGCGGTGGAAACCGCCATCGTGACCAACGACGTCTCTGACGTTTCCGGGCTGGGCCAGCACACTACCACCGCCTCGCGCCTGTACCACTTTCCTCACGGCGGCGACGTGATCGATTCGCCGGGGGTGCGCGAGTTCGGCTTGTGGCATCTTGAGCCGGAACAAATTACCCGCGGATTTGTCGAATTTCGTGAATTTCTCGGCAGTTGTAAGTTCCGCGACTGTAAGCACGGCAGCGATCCCGGCTGCGCTATTCGCGCCGCCGTCGAGGCGGGCCAGATAGACGTTTCGCGCTTCGACAACTATCACCGTATTCTGGAGAGCATGGCGCAGGTGAAAACGCGCAAGAATTTCTCTTCCAGCGAGTGATACTCGCTGCTTACCGCGGCATTGACCCTGCATCGCCTCTGTAACAGACGGGATCACGGGGAAATTCGCCATCTGACCGGGGCGCTGATATGATTCGCCCCCTTTTTGACTGACGCGAAACAAAGCCAGGAGGCTAAGGTGTTTGATCGTGTAAAACTCGGCCTGAATCATGTACTGCCGAAAAAATGGTTAACGGAACTTGCCGGTTGGGGTGCCAGCCGTCGTGGCGGCTGGTTGACCAAACTGGTGATTGATATCTTCGTCTGGTTCTACAAAGTGGATATGTCGGAAGCGCGGAAGTCCGATACCGCCAGCTATCGCACCTTTAACGACTTCTTTGTTCGCCCGTTGAAAGATGACGCGCGTCCAGTCGATCCCGACGCGAACCTGATCGTGCTGCCCGCCGACGGCGCCATCAGCCAGCTGGGCCGCATCGAAGGCGACCAGATTTTCCAGGCGAAAGGCCATCACTATACCCTCGACGCGCTGCTGGCGGGCCAGGAAGCGATGGCGGCGCAGTTCCGCGACGGCCATTTCGTTACCACTTACCTTGCGCCGCGCGACTACCACCGCGTGCATATGCCGTGCAACGGCATTCTGCGCGAGATGATCTACGTGCCGGGCGATCTCTACTCGGTGAACCCGCTGACGGCGCGCAATATCCCCAATTTGTTCGCGCGCAACGAACGCGTTATCTGCTATTTCGATACCGATATCGGTCCGATGGTGCAGATCCTCGTGGGCGCCACTATCGTCGGCAGCATCGAAACCAGCTGGGCCGGCACCATTACGCCGCCGCGCGAAGGGGTGATCAAACGCTGGCACTATCCGGCTGCGGATAGCGAAGGCGCCGTTGTGCTGCTGAAAGGCCAGGAGATGGGCCGCTTTAAGCTCGGCTCCACCGTGATCAATCTGTTCGAGCCGGGACGCGTGAAGCTGGCAGAGAGCCTGGAAGCGGAAAGCAAGACGCGCCTCGGCCAGCCGCTGGCTATCGCGCTGCCGCAGACCGACCCCGTCGACGTTATTGTCGACTAACCGCTGAGAGTGTTTTTGCTGTGCGATCGTTTCTCATCCTGCTGCTGAGCTTCTGGCTCAGCACCTCAGCGCTGGCGGCCACCGTGCCGGACGCCAGCCAACTTAAACAGGCGCTGGACGAGGCGAAAGCGGCAAAAAGCTCTCCCGCGCAGGCGGAGCAGGTGCAGTCTCTTGAGGCTGCCCTCAACTATCTTTCCGAACGCGATGCGTCGCTGGAGCGCGCAAAGCAGTATCAGCAGGTTATCGACGACTTCCCCCGCCTCGCGCGCGAACTGCGCCAGCAAATCACCTCGCTAGACGACGGCAGCAAAAGCGCGCGCAGCACCAGCAGCATGAGCAGCGCTCAGCTCGATCAGGAGATCCTGCAGGTCAGCAGCCAGCTGCTGGAAGAGGGCCGCCTGGCGCAGCAGGAGCAGGACCGCGCCCGCGAGATCAGCGACTCGCTGTCGCAGCTTCCGCAGCAGCAAACCGACGCGCGCCGGGCGATGACCGAAAGCGATCGCCGCTTGCAGAGCGGAGCCGCCGCCGCCTCGCCGCAGAGCCAGGCGCAGATATGGGCGCGCCAGGCGGAAAACGCGGTCAATAAAGCGCGCGTAGACGAGCTGGAGCTGGCGCAGCTCTCCGCCAACAATCGTCAGGAGCTGGCACGCATGCGCGCCGATCTGCATCAGCGCAAAGCGGCGCAGCTCGACAACTATCTGCAGGCGCTGCGCAATCAGTTAAACGAACAGCGCCAGCGCGAGGCGGAGCTGGCGCTGGCGCGCACCGAACAGCTGGCGGAAAACAGCGGCGACCTGCCGCCCGTTATCAGCGATCAGTTTCGCGTTAACCGCGACCTTTCCGCCGCACTGAACCAGCAGGCGCAGCGCATGGATCTGGTAGCCTCTCAGCAGCGGCTGGCGACCAATCAGATTATCCAGGTGCGTCAGGCGCTGGGCACCCTGCGCGAACAGTCACAGTGGCTCGGCGCCTCCAATCTGCTGGGCGAAGCGCTGCGCGCGCAGGTGGCGCGACTGCCTGATATGCCTAAGTCGCAGCAGATCGACAACGAAATGGCGCAGCTGCGCGTGCAGCGCCTGCGCTACGAGGATCTGCTGCAGCAGCAGGAGACGCTGCGCAAAGCGCATCAGCCCGACGGAAAGTCCTTCAGCGCCGAACAGCGCCGTATTCTTGATGCGCAGTTGAAAACCCAGCGAGAGCTGCTTAATTCGCTGATCTCCGGCTGCGATACGCTGATCCTCGAAATTACCAAGCTCAAGGTCGCCAATACCCAGCTGCAGGATGCGCTGACCGACGTGAAAGACGCCACCCACCGCTACCTGTTCTGGACGGCGGACATCAGCCCGATCGGCCTGAACTATCCGGTGGAAGTGGCGCGGGATCTGTCGCGCCTGCTGTCGCTCGATACCCTGGGCCAGCTGGGCAAAGCGCTGGCGATGATGGTCACCAGCCGCGAGACCGTGCTGCCCTTAATTGGCGCGGTGCTGCTGGTCGGCTTCAGCCTCAGAACGCGTCGCCATTTCAACGCCTTCCTGGCGCGCTCGGCGAGCAAGGTGGGCAAAGTAACGCAGGATCGCTTTCGTCTGACGGTGCGCACCGTTTTCTGGTCGATTCTGGTGGCGCTGCCGCTGCCGGTGCTCTGGGCGGCGCTCGGCTACGGGCTACAGCACGCCTGGCCCTACCCTATCGCGGTGGCATTCGGCGACGGCATTACGGCGACGCTGCCGCTGCTATGGGCCTTTATGATCAGCGCCGCGTTCGCCCGGCCGAACGGCCTGTTTGTGGTGCATTTTCGCTGGCCGCAAACCCGCGTGGCGCGCGCGACCCGCTACTATTCGCTGACCATTGGCTTGATCGTTCCGCTGATTATGCTGCTGATCGCCTTCGCCAATATGGAGGATCGCCAGTTTTCCGCCTCGCTTGGCCGACTCTGCTTTATCCTGATCTGCGGCGCGCTGTCGATCGTTACCGTGAGCCTGAAGCGCGCCGGCATCCCGCTCTATCTGGATAAAGAGGGCAACGGCGAGAATCTGGTGAACCGCGTGCTGTGGAACCTGATGATCGCCATTCCGCTCGCGGCCGCCCTCGCCTCAATGATCGGTTACCTGGCGACCGCGCAGGCGCTGCTGGCGCGACTGGAGACCTCTGTCGCTATCTGGTTCCTGCTGCTGGTGATTTATCACATTATCCGCCGCTGGATGCTGATCCAGCGCCGACGCATCGCCTTTGACCGCGCGCGTCAGCGCCGTGCCGATATGCTGGCCAACCGCGCGCGTCACGAAGACGAGAAAGAGTCCGCCGCGCAAAACGGCGAGGTCGAGGTAGATGAGCCGATTATCGACCTCGACGCCATCAGCGCGCAGTCGCTGCGGCTGGTGCGCTCGATCCTTACCCTGATTGCGCTGGTGTCGGTGATCGTGCTCTGGTCGGAGATCCATTCCGCCTTCGGCTTTCTCGAGAATATTCGACTGTGGGACGTCAGCACCACGGTGCAGGGCGTAGAGAGCATTCAGCCTATTACGCTGGGCTCGGTGCTGATTGCGATTCTGGTGCTGATTATCACCACCCAGCTGGTGCGCAATATGCCCGCGCTGCTGGAGCTGGCGCTGCTGCAGCACCTTAATCTGACGCCCGGCACCGGTTACGCCATTACCACGCTGACCAAGTATGTGCTAATGCTGGTCGGCGGCCTGATTGGCTTCTCGATGATCGGCATCGAATGGTCGAAGCTGCAGTGGCTGGTCGCCGCGCTCGGTGTGGGACTCGGTTTTGGTCTGCAGGAGATTTTCGCCAACTTTATTTCCGGCCTGATTATCCTGTTCGAAAAGCCGATCCGTATCGGCGATACCGTAACCATCCGCGATCTGACCGGCAGCATTACGCGCATCAATACGCGCGCCACCACCATTATCGACTGGGACCGCAAAGAGATTATCGTACCGAACAAGGCTTTTATTACCGAGCAGTTCGTCAACTGGTCGCTTTCCGACTCGGTGACGCGCGTGGTGCTGACTATCCCTGCGCCCGCGCATGTGGACAGCGAAGAGGTGACGACGGTGCTGAGACAGGCGTGCGAACGCTGCAGCTATGTACTGGACGTGCCGGCGCCGGATGTCTTTCTGGTCGATCTGCAGCAGGGCATTCAGCTGTTCGAGCTGCGTATCCACGCGGCGGAAATGGGCCACCGCATGCCGCTGCGTCACGAGCTGCATCAGCTGATCCTGAAAGGCTTTGCCGAGCACGGCATCGAAATGCCCTTCCCGCCTTTCCAGGTGCGTATGGAGACGCTGGGCAAGAAGACGCCAGCCAGCAACGGCACGCCGGCAGCGCGTACTTTTAAGTCTGGCGGTCTGTAGCGCGGCGGTGAACGGGTAAAGGGGCGTAATGAAGGGAAGTGGGAAGCGGCTCGCATGCCGCAGAGGCCCGTTAAGCCGGGCCTCGTCAGCGGTGAAAAAAGTCTGAACGCAGCCCTTAATGCTTCACAAACTCCTCGCCCTGCGCGATATCTTTCTTCAGCGTCTCCAGCATGCCATTCAACGCCTGCTGTTCAAAATCGCTCAGCGCGCCAATAGCGCGACGCTCGGCGATGCCGTTCTTGCCCAGCAGCAGCGGCTGCGAGAAGAAACGGGCGTACTCGCCGTCGCCCTCTACGTAAGCGCACTCCACCACGTTCGCCTCGCCCTGCAGGGCGCGCACCAGTGACAGGCCGAAGCGCGCCGCGGCCTGGCCCATCGACAGCGTCGCGGATCCGCCACCCGCTTTAGCTTCAACCACTTCCGTCCCCGCATTCTGGATACGTTTCGTCAGGCTGGCGACCTCATCGTCGCTAAAGCTCACGCCTTTCACCTGCGACAGCAGCGGCAGGATAGTCACGCCGGAGTGGCCGCCGATTACCGGCACCTCGACCTCGTCTGGCTGCTTGCCTTTTAACTCGGCGACGAAGGTATTGGCGCGGATAATATCCAGCGTAGTGACGCCGAACAGGCGATTTTTGTCATAGACGCCGTGCTTTTTCAGCACGTCGGCGGCGATTGCCACCGTGGTATTGACCGGATTGGTAATAATGCCAATAAGCGCTTTAGGCGCGGTTTGCGCCACCTGCTCGATAAGGTTGCGCACGATGCCTGCGTTAACGTTAAAGAGATCGGCGCGATCCATGCCCGGCTTACGCGCGACGCCCGCCGAGATCAGGATGACGTCCGCACCGTGCAGCGCAGGCGTCGCGTCTTCGCCGCTAAAGCCCTGGATTTTAACCGCGGTAGGAATATGACTGAGATCTACCGCTACGCCGGGCGTCACCGGCGCGATATCATAGAGCGTGAGTTCGGAACCCGCAGGAAGCTGGGTTTTTAACAGAAGGGCGAGCGCCTGACCGATTCCGCCAGCAGCGCCAAGAACGGCAACTTTCATTCTGTACTCCTTATTAAGGTGGGGCAGAGTAGAGCCGAATTTCCATCTGTGTCCAGACCTGAATCAACTTCTCAGACGATGACAAACCCACTGTTCATTATGCGTGCAGCAGCACTTAATCTTTTGGGTTGCTACTTTGTCAGCACAACGCGCCTGAATGACCGACAACGATGTCGATGGCAGATAGAGCACGGCCGTGATAGCTATCCATATGACACCTCAATTGTATAACAATTCTGCAACCTTCGCTTTTCCTGCTCTTGCGTCGTTTTGGTCTGCGCAAAAAATTTTGTTATCATTGCCGCCCGCAACCCGCGGTGCCCGCCTTTTTTATCGACTAATTGCATAAAAATTCATTCATATGCATAATAATGTATCTGCCGTCGGCGGGCGTTCGGCATTTTTCTTTACTGGTAGCTTATGCGAAACCCATCTAAACAAGACGAATTGATTAAAGCGTTTAAAGCCTTGTTAAAACAAGAGAAATTCAGCTCTCAAGGCGAGATTGTACAGGCGCTGCAGGAGGAAGGCTTCGACAATATCAATCAGTCGAAGGTGTCTCGTATGCTGACTAAATTCGGCGCGGTGCGCACGCGTAACGCCAAAATGGAGATGGTTTACTGTCTGCCGGCGGAACTGGGTGTGCCGACGACCACCAGCCCGTTAAAAAATCTGGTGCTGGATATCGACTATAACGATGCGCTGATCGTGATTCGCACCAGTCCTGGCGCAGCGCAGCTGATTGCCCGTCTGCTTGACTCGCTGGGCAAAGCGGAAGGCATTCTCGGCACCATCGCCGGCGACGATACGATATTTATTACCCCTGCGCGTGCCTTTACCGTCAAAAAGCTGCATGGCGCGCTTCTTACCGTCTTTGAACAAGAGCTGTAATCCGCGTCGTTGACCGGCAGTCGCGCTGCCGGTCGCCTTATCTGCCCCGTTAGCCATTTCATATCCTGCTTATTCAGTCCGTTAACTTATTCTATTTCCGACTGATGCCTTGAGCGGCTATGGTCATACCTTTCTGCCTGCTTAACCTTTTGCGCTATTTTACGCTGCTTTACACTACGTGATTAGCGAGAATACCCAGATCCAAATCAATAACCAGCCACATTCACCACGCCCTTTCGCACAAAAAGTTAAAGTCAATTAACATCCTGTTTTTAAAGGTATTTTAGGTAGAATGACTGCTTTTTAATCACTTTTTATAACCATAAAGAATAAAAAAGAGTCATAAGGATAAAGAATCACAACAAAACATTATTAGGCAGATATTAATTTCAGACGTTATTAGTTCTATACTTCTTTTCGTGATGCAAATCACATCAAACAAAAAGACAAAAACAGACGACGAGGAAACATATATGAACGTTAAAACTACTATCGCAACCCTGAGCATTCTATCTGCTCTGTCATTCGGCGCTTTTGCAGCAGAATCCATTAACGCGCAGCAGGCACAAAATCTGCAGTCTATCGGCTCAGTAAGCGTCAGCGGCGTGGCCGGTTCTCCCATGCAGATTAAAGAAGAGCTGAACGCGAAGGCAGAACAGAAAGGCGCCAGCGCCTACCGCGTAATCGAGGCTTATAACAACGGCAACTACCACGCTACCGCCGAGCTGTATAAATAAGCGTGTTAGCCAGACGCCGTTGGACGGGCGACCTTATTGAAGCGCACATTGCGCATCGGGTGGCCTTATCGATGAATTCAGGAGAGTAGACCATGAAAACCAAATCACTTATCGCTTTAGCCGCTCTGACCGCCGCGCTGTCGTTCGGCGCCAGCGCAGCCAGTCTGGTATCGAATCAACAGGCCGAAACGCTGCAGCCGCTGAACCAGACCATTAGCATCAGCGGTCATGACGGCGATCAGACCAATATCCGTCAGGCGCTTTCTCAGAAGGCTGACGCACAGGGCGCAAGCCACTACCGCATCATCGAGAACAACCAGGACGACACCTATCACGTCACGGCTGAGCTCTATAAATAATTAACCGATCGGGCGCCCATGCGACGCCTGCTATATCGACGACCCGCATCATGATGTCAACCGCAGGTTGTTGATTGTAATGAGGAGACGAACAATGAAAATCAAAACAACCATCGCAACCGTTAGCCTGCTTTCCGTAATCGCATTCGGCGCTCAGGCAGCGCAGCTGATTACCGGCGACCAGGCGCAGAACATGCAGCCTGCGGGGACAGTGACAATCAGTGGTACAGCCGGCTCGCCGATGGACTACCGCGCGCAGCTTTCGCAGAAAGCCGATGAACAAGGCGCCAGCGCCTATAAAGTGATCGAAGCGCGCACCGGCGACAGCTACCACTTCACTGCTGAACTCTATAAGTAATTCCTCGTCAATCGCTGACGAACCCTTTGGCCCCGCTTGTCGGGGCCCTTTTTGCTGGGTTACTTAATATTAAAGCGGAGCTGGCCTTCCAGCTCCTCTTCCGCCTCATCAAATAACAGGATCAGCGCGCCATAGCGTCGTTTCTGCCCCTTCCCCAGATTGATAAATTCAATTTCCAGCGGCATCGGCAGCTCTTCGCCGGTGAGTACGTCCCATAACGCATCCAGGTCGCCAATACGATAAGTGTTCAGAGCGAAGCGCTCGCTGAACTGGCGAAAAAAATGCGACTGGTCGACAATCTCGTCAAAGTCGAAACGCTCGGTTTTCATAGTGAAGGCTCCTGTCCTTCCTCACCGGACGGCGCGAGGCCGCCCGCACGTTAGCTTTCGCTCAGGCCGCCGATATGCAGCGCCTTGACCTCCAGATACTCTTCCAGGCCAAGCACCGAACCTTCGCGCCCCAGCCCCGACTCTTTTACGCCGCCAAACGGCGCCAGCTCGGTCGACACAGCGCATTCGTTAATGCCGATCATGCCGCTTTCCAGCGCGGCGGAGACGCGAAAGACGCGCTGCAGGTTCTGCGTATAAAAGTAGGCCGCAAGGCCGAACTCGGTGTCGTTAGCGCGACGAATCACCTCCTGCTCGTCGCTAAAGCGGAAGCAGGCCGCGACCGGACCGAAGGTCTCTTCCTGCGCCAGCTTCATCGCTTCGTGCGCGTCGGCAATCACCGTCGGCTGCCAGAAGTTGCCGCCCAGCGCATGACGTTCGCCGCCGGTAACGATCCGTCCGCCTTTGGCTTTGGCGTCCTTAACGTGCTCTTCTACTTTATCCACGGCGGAAGCCTCGATCAGCGGGCCCACGACCACGCCCTCTTCTACGCCGTTGCCAACCTTGAGTTTTTTCACTTCCTCAGCCAGCTGGCTGACAAAACGGTCATACACGGCGTCGTGGATATAGAAGCGGTTGACGCTGACGCAGACCTGGCCGGCATTGCGGAATTTATTGGCGATGGCGCCTTTAACCGCCGCGTCGATATCCGCATCCTCAAAAACGATATAGGGCGCGTTGCCGCCCAGCTCCATCGACACCTTTTTCATGGTATCGGCGGCGTTGCGCACCAGCGTTTTGCCGACCGCGGTCGAGCCGGTGAAGGAAATTTTACGCACCGCTTTGCTGGCCATAATCGCATCGCTGATGGCGTGAGTATCGCCGGCCACCGCGTTAAGCACGCCGTCCGGCACGCCCGCTTTTTTCGCCAGCGCCAGCAGCGCAAAAGCGCTCAGCGGCGTGTTGTTTGCCGGCTTGATAATGCCGGTGCAGCCTGCCGCCAGGGCGGGTCCGAGCTTGCGCGTCAGCATCGCCATGGGGAAGTTCCACGGCGTGATCGCGGCAACGACGCCAATCGGCTCGCGCGTGGCAAGAATACGCGAGCCGGGTTTGGCCGGCGGAATGATTTCGCCGTTAGCGCGCTTCGCCTGCTCGGCGAACCACTGAATAAAGCTGGCGGCGTATTCCACCTCGCCTTCCGCCTCTTTCAAAGGCTTGCCCTGTTCGGCAGTCATCAGCTGCGCCAGCCAGGCTTTGTTGTCGATCATCAGCTGATACCAGCGATAGAGGATTTCGGCACGCGCTTTGGCGGTCTGCGCGCGCCAGGCGGGGAAAGCGCGTTCGGCGGCGGCGATAGCCTGTTCGGTCTCGGCCTTGCCCGCTTTCGCCACGGCGGCCAGCACTTCGCCGGTGGCAGGGTTCAACACATCAAAGGTAGCTGCGGCGCGATGCCATTCGCCATCGGCCAGATAGCCGGTCTGAAAAAATTCGCTGTCGTGCAGTGGGGTCGTCATAGGGTCGCTCCTGTCAGTTTCTCTTCCTGTCAGAAAAGTATAGATGGCAAAAGCGAGGGTTTTAGGGAAGGCGTGGCACTGGAGCGGCCGCTGCGCCGGGCAGCGGCCAGATTCAGATTTGGATGAGGGTGTTCTGGTATTTGCTGAGCATATCGGCAAGGCGCTTCACCGGCTCGGTGACGCTGAGCGGCGCATCGTACTGCACCAGCTTCTGCTGATAGACCTCGAACTCCGCCAGCAGCTGTTCAAAGTAGTGGCGCCGTTTCTCATCGCTGCGCGCTGAAATCACGCGATCCGCCGTCGCGCGTAGCTGGCGATGGAAGGCCGACAGGTCGGCGTTGACCGGCACGTCTGCACTGCGCAGCCGCTGATGGCCAATAATCAGCGTCAGCGCGATGCGATACTTGTCGATATCGCCAGGGAACAGGTTCAGCAGCATAAACAGCTGTTGATAGAGCGCGGGAAGATGGTTTTCGCGACGGCGCGCCTGGTTGGTGGTCAGCGCCGACACCGCGGCATACATAAAGCGGTTCAGCAGTTTACGTCCGGTGCGCGCTTTCGATTTGTCGCGAATAAGCAGAATAACCATCAGGGCGACAAAAGCACCGATCATCTGCCCCAGCACGTTGTCGATGAACACGCTCAGGTGGAAGGTCATGGGATTATCCAGAACCAGCACATTGATGGTACCGGCCAGCGCACCGAGCGTGCCTAGCTGACGACGCTGTATCAGGATGCCGCTAATGAAGCCGAGCAGACCAATGGCGATGCAGAGCAGCAGCACGCTCTGCTGGGTGCTGGGCAGCAGGTACATAAAATAGAACGAGCTAAGCGGCACCGCAAAAATCATACCGTAGAAAAAATCCTTCGCCATCATCAGCGGATTCGGCACGCGCATCGCCAGCGCGGTGATCACCGCCAGCATCACCATACAGCCGCTGCCGGAGGTCCAGCCGGTATAGAGCCAGAACAACGAGCCGAGGGCAGTAGCGACAAAGGTGCGGATGCCGTTAATCATCGCGTGATGGGTTTCAGCAGAGCGCGCCTGGATAACGATTTCGCGCTCGAGAATACCCTCTTCCAGCGTCGTGATGCGGCTGTTGCTTTTAATCCCTTTCAGCAGCAGCAAATATTCTGTCGCCGCGCCGACCCAACTCGCCAGCGTCACGGGCGCCTTGCCCTCTTCGCTGGCGCCAATCACCCGCCGCATCACCTTCATGCGCCGATGCACGTCGGCAACGCTTTCTACCTTCTTCTCTATCAGCAGACGATACTGCGACGGAATATATTCCGGGCGCGAATTCTGAATGAGGAAGGTTTCCGCCGCCTGGGTAATCATGGTCAGCGACAGCGTGTTGAGCATCTGCAGCCGACGGTTGGCGTTTTGCCAGCGCGACGACTCCATCATCAGCTGGCCGCGCATGGTGCCGAGCGCCGAAGTGCGACGCACCAGCGCACTCCACGCCTTGTCGACCTCCTCTTTATCTTCATGCGCCACGCAGAGCTGCAGCAGGCGGTAATGCGCCACCAGCAGCGCATCGACTTCGCTGTCGATAACCTTTTTAATCGAGCGCGGCGAGAAGATCATATCCGCCAGAATGGCGCAGAGAATGCCGAGCACAATCTCGCTGCAACGTTCAACCGCAAACTGCGGCACCAGCGTCAGGCCATTGTTGGCGTCGGCGGTCACCACGATAATCAGCGCGGTATAGCCTGCCAGCCCCAGTGCATAGGAGTTTTCAACTTTAATCAGCGAGGAGAGCCAGACGCAGACGCCCGCCCAGATGCAGCAGAGCAGCAGCATCACCACCGGCGCGCGCACGGTAGCGATCATAATGGTGAGCGCGGCGATACAGCCGATAAAGGTGCCGATAATACGCAGCACGCCGCGATAGCGCAGCGCGCCGGAGTAGGGATCGCCGCCGGCGACGAAAGCGGTGCCGCCCGCGACGATGCCGGCGGTCATCACCGCCCAGCGAGGCGTTTCAAGGTTAAGATGAAAGCCGATCATCAGCGCCGCCACCAGCGCGAAGGTCAGCTTGATCGGGAAACGCAGGAACTCGATCATATCGGCCCCGCTTAACCAAACTCACGCAGGCGATTGAAGAGACGCGACATCGGCGACACCTGGGTATCGGCGCGATCGCTCTGGCCGGTGATCACCACGGTCGCGGTGGTGCCCGCCGGGAAGCGATTGCCGGGCTGCTGATCGAGACGAATGCGCACCGGGACGCGCTGCGCCAGGCGTACCCACTCGAGGTTGGAGTCCACGGTCGCCATGCCTTTGCTGTCGACCGAGCTGCTGCTGTTGGTCACGCCAGCGGCGACGCTGTCGACGGTGCCGCGCAGCACCACGTTGCTGCCGAGCGGCGTCACTTCCGCGCGATAGCCCGGCTCGACGCCGTGCAGCTTGGTCTCTTCCAGATAGGCCAGCACGTAAAAAGAGTGCTGCTGCACCAACGCCACCGCGACAGAGCCGCGAGTGATGAATTCGCCTTCATAGACGTTGAGGTTGGTTACCCAGCCGTCGGACGGCGCGGTGATGGCGGTGCGATCCAGATCGATCTTCGCCAGATCGCGCGTGGCGATCGATTTCGCCAGCTGATGTTCCGTGGTCTGCAGATCGTTGTTCGCCTGGTCGATCGCTTCGCGCGACATCGCCGAGGTGCCTAGCTGGTTGCGGCGCGCCGCCTCACGACGTTTTTCGCTGACCAGCGCCTGATAGTACTCGACGTCGGCCTGCGCCTGATCCAGCGCTTTTTGATAGCGCGGACGATCCACGACAAAAAGGGTATCGCCCTTTTTCACCAGCTGGTTGTCATGCACAGGCACGTCGGTAATCAAACCCGTCACGTCCGGCGAAATCGCCACGACATCCGCCGCGAATTTAGCGTCGCGCGTCCACGGCGACTCGGTGTAAAACACCCAGGCGCGAAAGATGATAACAATAGCGATGATAACCAGCAGGATAGTAATCGCGTAACGCGCGATTTTTCTTATTAGCGATTTCACTTAAACCTCAGACGAATAGACGGGATACCAGGTAAAACACACAGCAGTAGAGCGCCGTGTTAAAAAGCGCCGGATGCCACACGAGATCGTAGATACCGCTTGGCGTCAGCAGTCGTTTCACCAACCAGAACAGCATTAGCGAGACGATTAATTCAATGAAGATGGGCGGGAAAGAGAGCCCAAATACGACAAAAACCGGAAGCACACTCATCAGGGATCCTTAGTACGACCTTGCCGGGATGATCCTTAGCCTGCCCGGCTGCAAGCCGCAACGGCTGGGTGGCGGATGACAGCATCCGAACCACTGCTGAGTAAATAATAGCGTATCATCGGGCGGCAACAGACGTTTTGCAGCAGGTCGGCTTAACCCTTCCCGGGCAAAAGCGAATCACCGGGGAATACCCGGGCGCGCATATAGTAACGCGCCTGACTATACGTTTTCTACAGAATGTGAGCTAAATCACTTTTTAATCAGAGTAAACAATGGAACGACTGAAAGGCATGTCAATTTTCGCCAAAGTGGTTGAATTAGGTTCTTTTACCGCCGCCGCACGCCAGCTTCACCTCAGCGTTTCGTCTATCAGTCAGATTGTGGCGAAACTGGAAGATGAGCTACAGGTTAAGCTGCTGAACCGCAGCACGCGCAGTATCGGCCTGACCGAGGCGGGCAAAATTTATTATCAGGGCTGTCGCCGCATGCTGGCTGAGGCCACGCAGGTGCACGAGCAGCTCTACGCGTTCAACAATACGCCGGTCGGCACGCTGCGCATCGGCAGCTCCTCAACCATGGCGCAAAACGTCCTGGCCGAAATGACCAGCAATATGCTGCGCGAGTATCCTGGCCTGAGCGTGAATCTGGTGGCGGGCATTCCGGCGCCGGATCTGATCGCCGACGGGCTCGATTTGGTGATCCGCGTGGGCGCGCTGAAGGACTCCAGCCTTTTCTCTCGCCGCCTCGGCGCGATGCCGATGGTGGTGTGCGCGGCGAAAAGCTATCTGCAGCAGCACGGCGCGCCGGAAAAGCCGGCCGACGTCGATAACTTCGCCTGGCTTGAGTACAGCGTGCGTCCCGATAACAATTTCGAGCTGATCGCGCCCGAAGGACTGGTTTCGCGCCTCTCGCCGCAGGGCCGTTTCGTCACCAACGATTCGCTGACGCTGATCCGCTGGCTCAAGGCTGGCAACGGCATCGCCTATGTGCCGATGATGTGGGTGATAGAGGAGATTAACGCAGGGGAGATCGATATTCTTTTCCCGCAGTATCAGTCCGATCCGCGTCCGGTTTATGCGCTTTATACCGAAAAGGATAAGCTGCCGCTGAAGGTGCAGGTGTGCATCGACTATCTCACGGAGTATTTCCAGCAGGTGGCGGAGCAGTATCAGCAGCATCGCGCCAGCTGACGGCCTGCGCCGTGCCCAGCGATCGAAAGCGCCCGGTCCGGCATCCTTGCCAGACGCGCGCGCTCTCAGCGAGGGCGGAGGATCAGGCGGTGCCGCCGACGGTAAGTTTATCCAGCTTCAGCGTCGGCTGGCCAACCCCGACCGGCACGCTCTGCCCCTCTTTGCCGCACACGCCGACGCCTTTATCCAGCGCCAGATCGTTGCCGACCATCGAGATTTGCTGCATCGCCTCAATGCCGGAACCGATCAGCGTGGCGCCTTTCACCGGCTTCGTCACCTTGCCGTTCTCAATCAGATAGGCCTCTGAGGTCGAGAAGACAAATTTGCCGGAGGTGATGTCGACCTGGCCGCCGCCGAAGTTAGGCGCGTAGATGCCATACTCGACGCTTTCGATAATCTCCTGCGGCGTCGATTTGCCCGCCAGCATATAGGTGTTGGTCATACGCGGCATCGGCAGATGCGCATAGGACTCGCGGCGGCCGTTGCCGGTCGGCGCGACGCCCATCAGACGCGCGTTGAGCTTGTCCTGCATATAGCCTTTCAGCACGCCGTTTTCGATCAGCACGTTGTACTGGCCCGGCACCCCTTCGTCATCTACCGCCAGCGAACCGCGCAGCCCTTCGATGGTGCCGTCGTCCACTACGGTGCAGAGCTCGGACGCCACCAACTGGCCCATTTTACCGCTGAATACCGAGGTTTCGCGGCGGTTGAAGTCGCCTTCCAGGCCATGGCCTACCGCTTCGTGCAGCAGCACGCCCGGCCAGCCCGCGCCCAGCACCACCGGCAACGTGCCTGCCGGCGCGGCGACGGCAGAAAGATTGACCAGCGCCATGCGCACCGCCTCTTTCGCCCAGGCGTCAGCACGCACGTCGCCGTTTTCATCAGCGAGGAAGAATTCGTAGCCGACGCGCGCGCCGCCGCCGCTGGAACCGCGTTCGCGTTTGCCGTTATCCTCTACCAGCACGCTGACGGAGAGGCGCACCAGCGGACGCACGTCCGTTGCCAGCGTGCCGTCGGTCGCTGCCACCAGCACCTGCTCGTAAACGCCGCTCAGGCTGGCGTTGACCTCCTGCACGCGCGCGTCTGCGGCGCGCGCTACTTTGTCCACGCGCTGTAGCAAGGCGATTTTATCTTCGCGCGTCAGGCTGTCGAGCGGGTTAAGCGGCTGATAAAGCGCGCGATGCATAACGTTAGAAAGGGTATGCGCCTTGCCGTTGCCCTGCTCGCGCACGATGCTGCGTGCCGCTTCCGCAGACTGGCGCAGGGCGTTCAGGGTAATCTGGTCCGCATAGGCGAAGCCGGTTTTTTCGCCGCTGACGGCGCGCACGCCGACGCCCTGGTCGATATGCCAGGAGCCGTCTTTGATAATCTTGTCTTCCAGCACCCAGGATTCATGGAAGCTGGACTGAAAATAGAGGTCGGCATAATCCAGACGACGTTCTGAAAGCTGCCCTAACAGGGAAAACAGGTCCTGCTGATTAATATTGTTAGCAGTTAGCAACTGCTCACTTACCAGGTTCAGAGTCATCGTATCTCGCTCGTTTTATGCTCAGATAATGAGGGTGTGACACTCATTGTGCGTCAGAGCCCGGTGGCCCTGCGCTAATAACGTCAGATTTTACTAGCCTGCGGCAATTCCCTGACGGCGTCAAATTCACTTCTTCTCGTCTTCGCGCGGTTTGCGCAGAACTTCGTTGATTTGCGGCTTATCCAGCGGGCCGTCGATGTGATAGCGCAGCAGCGAGATCTTATTCCACAGCGGACCCAGCACCTTACTCGCTGCGAAGACCGCCGCACCCACGACCGGATTAATCACAAAGGCGGTGGCTACGCCGACCGAGGCGGAGATCTCGGGTGCGACCACCGCTTCCATATCGATATTGCGCTTCACTAAATCGACCTTGCCCTGCATCGCGATATCCGCTTCAAGGCCATCCACCAGGAGGTTATCGGTGCGCATCACGCCGTTTTCAATCCACGCGGTGCCGTTGATCGAGTCGAAGTAGAAACCGTCATTATTAAATGTATCGTTAAAATCGAGACGCAGCTTGCGCAGCAGCGCATCAAAGCTCACCAGACGCAGCAGCTGTCCCGCCGCGCCGGTATTGACGTCGGCGATCTGCCCTTTGCCGAAGTGGGTTTTAAGCGTGCCGCTCAGCGTCTCTTCCGAAGGCTGCCATGGCGCCGAGCGCCAGTGCAGATCGTAATCAACCTTGAAGGAGGCGTCGCGCAGCGGCGTATTGACGCCAAACCAGTTGGTGGCATTGTTGATATTGCTGCCGCTCAGCGAGCCCTTCAGTGAGGTGCGCGGGGCATCAGGGCTGTTGACCCATTCGCCGGAGACCTTGAGACGCGAGCTGCCGGTATCCACCAGACCGTTAGTAAGTGCTAACGTATCACCTTTCGGCGCGACCTGCGCCTGGATACGCCCGAATTTCTGACCGCGCAGCCAGCACTCGGCGCAGCTCAGCTGCAGCGCGGGCCAGCGGCTAAAGTCGATTTTACTCGCCTGCTGCTGCTGGCGCGCCGCACCGCTGTCGCCGCCGCTTTGCCATTCGGGATTGTAATAGAGGTAGTCGAGGGCGACGCGCCATGCGGCGTTTTGCGCCATCGCCAGCGAGCCGCGAATTTCGCGCCCTGTGATGCTGACGTTGCTGCTGCCCTTAGCGCCTTGCTCCAGCGTCGCGTCGATATCATGCCACTGCTGCCCGGCCAGGGTGACCGCCGGCGTGCGCAAGGTGACGTCGCCCGGCAGAGCCACGCCGCCCATTTCGCTCGCGCCGCCGCCCTGAGCGGCGCCGCCCGCCATCATCAGTCCGGCCCAGGCCTCCCCGTCCAGCGCGGGTAGATTCAATACCATGCCCGCGCGATCCGGCAAGGCGGGTTTGCTGCGCGCATCGTTCAGCCAGACGCCGCGCTCGACGCGTAGCTGCGGCTCAAGAAGCCAGCGGCTGTTAAAGCGATGGCGATTCGCCACGCTGCCGCTGAGTTCGAACTGTTTCAGATCGCCGCTGGCGCTAACCGCGATAGGCATCGCTTCGCCGCCAGCCTTGTTGAGCGGCGCCGGTAAGCGACTGCTTACTTCTTTTGCATCGCCTTTCAACTCGACGTCATAGTGCGCTCCGCCCTGATGCGGCAGCGTAATGTTAACCTTGCCCTGCCATGGCAGGTGGCCGCTAAGCTGGCTGGCGACCTGCGCGGGCACCTGCGACAGCTTCGCCGGCTGCCAGTCGCCGTCGAGCTGGATATTGACGCCGAAGTCCTGCGGATTCTCTTTGGTGCTAAAGCTGACGCTGACCGGCTGACCGAACCAGTTCGCGCGCAGCGTATCGCTGTCCAGATTGCCGTTATTAAAGCGGAACCGGCCGGTGAGGTTTTCCAGGGTAGTGTCGAGCGGCTTAATGTGCAAAGCGTTATTGTTGAGATCGACGTTGCCGCTGGCGTGCACCAGCTCGCCGTCGAGCGGAATATCAAGCTTCAGGTGCCCCTGGGTTTTTCCCTTTATCTCCAGCTGCTCCAGCGCCGCGCCCAGCGACTTTTTCAGCGGCGTGTCCTGAAAATAGCGCGCGATCTGATCGCCATTGCCACTGATATCGCCGTCGATCAGCAGCTTCTCTTTCAGATAGTCCGGGATGACCGCGCTGAAATTGCTGACGTCTACTTCGCCCAGCCTGAAGCGCGGCGCCCGCATCCACAGCCCGTCGTTGATAAAGTCGAGATCGATATCGAGCTGCGTCACGTCAGGCCAGTTGGGCTGAAAGGCGTAGGTTCCGTGTCGCAGCGGCACCCAGACCTGAAACATGCCGTCGTTGTGGCTGAAGGGGAACAGCTTCGGATTGCCGGCGAAGAGCAGCGTGGCGTTATCGACCTGGCCACCTTTGATGGCGCCGCTCAGATAGCGCGTGAGCGCCTTGCCCATCAGCGGCTGCGGGAAGTAGCGCCAGGCGTCGCCCGCGTCGGTAACGCGGATGCCGGCGAGAATGTCGAGGCGCGGATCACGCCCAAGATTTTGCTGATAGCGGAAATCGCCGCGCGCCCAGAGCGATCGCGCCTGCACATCGAGATCGCGGCCGTCGAGCGTTAATCCGTTCGCGTCGCGCAGCCAGCTCAGCGAGCCGTGCAGCTGGTGGATCTCCAGCGGCGCGTTGAACATGGCGCTATAGGCTACATCGGTGCGGCCCATGGCGACCTTGACCTGCCCATTGCTCAGACTGCCGCGCGCCTCGCCGCTCAGGTTGCTGACGCCCGGCAGCAGCTGCCAGGGCTGCCAGCGGAAGTCGCGCCATTTGACCTGCATCCGCGTCTGATCCGGCTGCTCCAGCGGAATATCCAGCGCCAGCCCTTCGATGGTGCCCTGCGGCTGCAGCGCGCGCCAGTTTTCGAACAGCGACGGCGACAGCGGCGCGAAAAGCGGCACCAGCGGCGCGATACGGTTCAGCGCCAGCTGCGTCGCCCTGACCCGCACTTCGCCCTGATGTTCAGGGCCGAGCAGCTCTTTATCCTGCGGACGCCACAGCAGCGCGAAGTGCCCTGCCGGCCACGCCTCGCCGTCGGTGCTGAGGCGCGTCTGCGGCACGCTGACCATCCAGCCGTTTTGATAGCGCGAGAGGTGCGCAGTCAGGCCGTCGACCTGCAGGTGATGCGCGCCCTCTTCGCTCTGCCAGTTCGCGCCGCCCTTGCGCAGCAGCAGATCGCCTGCGTAGAGCTCGCCTTCACTCAGGCTGACCCAGGCCGCCAGGCTAAACCGCGCGCTGTCGAGCCGCGTATTGTCGCGCATCCAGCGCCCCAGCCACGGCCGCACGTCGACGTCGTCCGCCTGCATCCAGATGCGGCCGTCGTTGAGTAAGCCTTCGCTATCGTTTAAGTCGAGCCGCACCTGCACCACGCCGTGCTGGCCGGTAAAGCTGGAGAGGCTCACCTCGCCTTCCGCGCGATGGCGGTTTTTTTCGTTCAGCCAGGTGAGTTTCGGGATCGCCAGCTCGGCGCGCTGGCCGGAAGGGGTGCGGAAAAAGATCGAGCTGTCGCGCAGGTCGAAGTGATCGAACTGACGCAGGAAAAGTTCGTTGATGCGGCCGGGTCGGAAGCTGTTTTTCTCTTTATCGCTGGAGAAAAGCGGACGGTTGCTGTCGAGGCGTAGCTGCCAGAAGGTGAGATCGCGAAACTGCCAGCGCCAGTGAAGCAGTGACTGCCAGACATCCAGCGCCAGCGTGACGCGTGCAATGTCGAGCTTGCCGTTCTCCTGCATATCGACGCGCAGATCGCGGATCTGCAGAGTCGGCCCGAAGGTTTCCCAGCGGCCGCTCAGCGCGTCGGCGGTCACGCTGACGCCGCTGGCGCGCGACACCGTCGACAAAATTTCGCTGCGGTAGCTGTCGAGGTGCGGCATCGCCAGACGCAGCCCGCTGACCAGCAGCGCCACGATCACAATCGCGGTCGCAACCAGCAGTAACATAATCCTCGGCAGCTGCCTCACACACCTCTCCTTGTCTTCCGCATTGGACGGATGGTTATCTCTCATACTCAACCGTCGCCAGACAATCAGCGGTATGAATGCGCATTTTAACCTAAGCAAGGCCGCTTTTTTAGCCCGTCGACGAGGGATTCGCCGGAAGCGAGGGCTTACATCATGACGACGTCGAACTGCTCCTGGGTATAGAGCGGTTCAATATGCACCTTGACCTGTTTGCCGACGAAAATCTCCACCTCCGCCAGCGCGTGCGATTCATCGCTTTTCAGCGCTTCGCCGACTGCCGGGGAGACATAGACCAGAAAACGATCGGAGTCGTAGGCGTGATGGACGCGGACGATTTCACGCATGATTTCGTAGCAGACCGTTTCCACCGTCTTCAGCGTGCCGCGCCCTTTGCAGACCGGGCAATCCTCACACAGCACATGCTCAATGCTTTCGCGCGTGCGCTTGCGCGTCATTTCTACCAGGCCCAGCGCCGAAAAGCCGTGGATGCCGGTTTTTACCCGATCCTTGCTTAGCGCCGCCTCCAGCGAATGCAATACGCGGCGACGATGCTCTTCGTTGCTCATATCGATAAAGTCGATAATGATGATGCCGCCGAGGTTGCGCAGCCGCAGCTGGCGCGCAATCGCCTGCGTCGCCTCGACGTTGGTATTAAAAATGGTTTCGTCGAGATTGCGGTGGCCGACAAAGGCGCCGGTATTGATGTCGATAGTGGTCATCGCCTCGGTCTGATCGATGATCAGATAACCGCCTGACTTCAGCTCGACCTTACGGTCCAGCGAGCGCTGAATTTCATTCTCGACGTCGAAAAGATCGAAAATCGGCTGCTTGCCGGCGTAGAGCTCCAGCTTGTCGGCCATTTCCGGAATGTATTCGCGCGTGAACTCCACCAGCAGTTCGCAGGTGAGCCGCGAATCTACGCGGATGCGATCCAGCGCCGCGCCGGCGAAATCACGCAGAATGCGCTGCGCCAGCGCCAGCTCGCCATAGAGCAGGCAGCGGGTCTGATTGCGTTTTTTCCGCTCGGTGACTTTGGTCCAGAGGCGTTTCAGAAAAGCGGCGTCCTGCGCCAGCTCCTCTTCGCCGATGCCTTCGGCCGCGGTACGGATAATAAAGCCGCCGAGATCGTCGCAGTAGTCCGCTACCACCGCCTTCAGGCGTTCGCGCTCGCGTTCGCTTTCGATACGCTGAGAGACGCCGACGTGCGAGGCGCCTGGCATAAAGACCAGATAGCGCGACGGCAGCGTGATGTCGGTGGTGAGGCGCGCGCCTTTAGTGCCGAGCGGATCTTTCACCACCTGCACCATCAGATCCTGTCCCTGCCGCACCAGCTCGGCGATATCGCGCACGATAAAGTTTTTCTTCTCGTCGCCGGCGACGCACTCGGTGTGCGGCATAATATCGGAGGCGTGCAAAAAGGCGGCTTTATCCAGACCGATGTCGACAAAGGCCGCCTGCATGCCGGGCAGAACGCGACTGACGCGTCCTTTGTAAATATTGCCGACGATGCCGCGCCGCGCTTCGCGCTCGATATGTATTTCCTGCAGAATGCCGCCGTCGATATAGGCAACGCGCGTCTCGGAAGGCGTGACGTTGACCAGTAATTCAGCCGTCATGTTATCCCCTTACGGCACGCAGTGACTGAAAATGGCTGAATAACTCGCCTGTCTCAACCAACGGCAATCCGACAACCGCGTGATAGCTTCCATTAATTTTACGGACAAAGTTTCCACCTGTGCCCTGAATTCCATAGGCGCCGGCTTTGTCCATCGGCTCGCCGGTCGCGATATAGTCGGCGATCTCCGCCGCGCTCAGCAGGCGAAAGGTCACGTCCGTCGTCACTAAGCAGTCGAGCGCGCGCTCGCGATCCGCCAGCGCAACGGCGGTCATCACCTGATGCGTCTGGCCGGAGAGCCGCGCCAGCATGCTGGCGGCGTCGGCGGCGTCGCGCGGTTTTTCCAGCACGTCGCCGTTGAGCACCACGATAGTATCCGCGCCCAGCACCGGCAGGTCCTGTTCCGCCACGGCGACGCCGGCGCGCGCTTTATCATGCGCCAGGCGACGCACATAGCTTTCCGCCGCTTCATCAGGGCGGCGTTGCTCTTCAACATCGGTATGGAGACGTTCAAAAGAGAGGCCAAGCTGCGTCAGCAGCTCACGTCGACGCGGTGAACCGGAAGCCAGATAGAGGGATAGCATAAAATTCCTTACTGAACAGCGAACTGACGACGAATCTTTCTCATTAATAAGAATAGCCAGGGCCAGAGAATCCCGTCGATAACGCTGCTCCAGAAAATTTCCGGCCTGAACGATACGTTGATCACCAAAAATTCCGCCCAGAAGACAATGACATCCACCGCCAGCGACAGCACCATAACCATTAACGCCTGCTGCCACAACGCTAAGTTGCGGAAAAGCTGGAATTTAAAGGCGACCAGATAGGCAATGATGCTGAGCGCCAGCGCGCGTACGCCAAGGGTGGAGCCGGCGATCAGATCCATCACCCCGCCCAGCACGAAGCCGGTGCCGACGTTGACGCGGTGCGGTAGCGCCAGCACCCAGTAAACCAGGATAAGCAGGATCCATGAAGGCCGGAACATATAGAGCTGTTCCGGCCACGGCATGATCTGCAGCACGAGGGCGACAAGAAAGGACAGCCAGATAACCCAACGACCCTGGCTGCGGTAACGACTCAAGGCTGGCCTCCGCGCGCGTTAGCAGGCGCGCTTTGCGTGCCGCCGCTGCTGGCTGGCGCTGGCGGTCCCATCTCGCCCGCTGGCGGCAACACCTGCGGCATCATCTGCATCAGGCGTTCGTTGGCGACGCGGTGCACTTCATCCGGCGCCATCGGCATGTCGCCGTTTTTATCCGCGCCCCACAGCAGCAGCAGATAGCGCAGGCGCTGCAGACCGGCGGTCGGACGTGCCTGAATCACGGTATAGGCGCGCTGTGTATCCACCTTGACGGAAGAGACCACCGCGACCGGATAACCTTCCGGGAAACGCCCGCCCAGGCCAGAGGTCACCAGCATATCGCCGACGCGAATATCGGTGTTGCCCGGCAGGTGCTCCAGCTGCAGATCTTCGGTGCAGCCGTTGCCTGCCGCGATGACGCGAATATCGTTGCGCAGCACCTGAATCGGCAGCGCATGCGACGCGTCGCAAATCAGCAGCACGCGGCTGGTCACCTGGCCGACGGCGATAACCTGACCGACGACGCCTTTGTCGCTGATGACCGGCTGGCCTTCATAGACGCCATTGACGCTGCCTTTGTCGATCACCACCTGATCGGTGTAAGGATCGGTGCCGGTGGAGATCACCTGCGTCACCATCTTGTGCTCGTCCTGACGCAGCGGCGAACCGAGCAGTTCGCGCAGGCGTGCGTTTTCCTGCTTATATTGCCCCAGCATCAGCAGGTCGCTGTTTTTCAGGAAAAGCTCGCGGCGCAGGGCTTTATTCTCCAGCTCAAGCTGCTGGCGCGACGCCAGCGAACCGGAAATACCGTCAAGAATCTGACGCGGGCCGTTGGCCAGGAAATAAAACGGACTGACCGATGTGTCCAGATAGTTGCGGATTTGGGTAAACGAACCCAGGCGGCTATCGGCGACGATAATCGCGATGGCTACTATCACCGCCAAAAACAGGCGCAACTGCAGGGAAGGCCCCCTGCTAAAAATCGGCTTCATATATTCTGCGTGTTCCTCGACAACAGGTAAGGAAGTACGGCCATCGCCGTACTTCCCTGGGCTGGACGTCTGACGCCAACGCGCGCGGCGTCAGCTTCCACGCGACTCCCTGCGCATTTCGATTCAGGTCTCAGCCGATTGAGGCGATTATTCTTCGCTGAACAAATCGCCGCCATGCATGTCGATCATTTCCAGCGCTTTACCGCCACCGCGCGCCACGCAGGTCAGCGGATCTTCTGCGACCACCACCGGAATGCCGGTCTCTTCCATCAGCAGACGATCCAGGTTGCGCAGCAGCGCGCCGCCGCCGGTCAACACCATGCCGCGTTCGGAGATATCCGACGCCAGTTCCGGCGGGCACTGCTCCAGCGCGACCATTACCGCGCTCACGATGCCGGTTAACGGCTCCTGCAGCGCTTCCAGAATTTCATTAGAGTTCAGCGTAAAGCCGCGCGGCACCCCTTCCGCGAGGTTACGGCCGCGTACTTCGATTTCGCGCACTTCGTCGCCCGGATAGGCGGAGCCGATCTCATGTTTGATACGCTCTGCCGTCGCTTCGCCGATCAGCGAGCCGTAGTTACGGCGCACATAATTAATGATCGCTTCATCAAAGCGATCGCCGCCGATACGGACAGAGGATGAATAAACCACGCCGTTCAGGGAGATGACCGCCACTTCGGTGGTGCCGCCGCCGATATCGACCACCATAGAGCCGGTCGCTTCTGAAACCGGCAGGCCAGCGCCGATCGCGGCCGCCATCGGCTCTTCGATCAGGAAGACTTCACGCGCGCCCGCGCCCTGCGCAGATTCACGGATAGCGCGACGCTCTACCTGGGTCGCGCCGACCGGCACGCACACCAGCACGCGCGGGCTAGGACGCATAAAGCTGTTGCTGTGCACCTGTTTAATAAAGTGCTGCAGCATTTTTTCAGTGACGAAAAAGTCCGCGATCACGCCATCTTTCATCGGGCGAATCGCTGCAATATTACCTGGCGTACGGCCGAGCATCTGTTTTGCATCATGGCCAACGGCCGCCACGCTCTTTGGGGAACCGGCACGGTCCTGGCGGATGGCAACCACGGAAGGCTCGTTCAGCACGATGCCTTGTCCTTTTACATAAATCAGGGTATTCGCGGTACCCAGGTCAATGGACAAGTCATTGGAAAACATGCCACGAAATTTTTTAAACATATCTAAAGGATAATCCTGCAAGCTGGGGGCGGAAAATAAAATCCGCTTACTTTACCAACCACGCGAAGCCGCCACAAGGCGCAAAAACGTTCTGCTTCGGTGAAAAAATAGACCAATTTGGCTTTACACGATCGTCAACGAGAACTCACGGGTGCAAAACAGCGGTATTCACCCGTTTTACTGGCTTCATGCGCCCGTTCAGGCGCGCTCGTTCGACATAAAATCTAACATTTCCGCCACAGGATATTGGCAATGCCGCTGCCTCTTCCTGCCGCCCAGATCCGGCTTTAGGCGGTTGCCACCGGAAATGGCTAAATATGATAGCGTTGTGAATACTTTTTCACATTACTGTTTACCGGCAGGGAAGGCGCAAAAAGATCGCCCTGCCCGCCCGATACGCCCAGGCCGATCAGCGTCTGCCATTCCGCATGCGTGCGTACGCCCGTCGCGAACACCTGCGTCTGGGCGGATTTGCACACTTCCAGCAGGCTCTGCACGAACAGCTGATTTTCAGTGCGCCGATCGATATTGCGCACCAGGCCAGGATCAAGCTTGATTAAATCAATGGGGAATTGCCTGATATAGGCGCTACTCACCACGGTTAAACCCGCCTGATCGACGGCGATACGACAGCCGAATGCCTGTAGCGCATGAAATATCGGCGCTAAACGGTTGATGTGTTGACAGACATCTGCCTCAGCAAGTTCAAATAAAAATCGTTTTCTTTGCGCTTTGGTGCACTGCAGCAGCATGTTCTGCAGCCAGTTAAAGAAAGGACGCTGCAGCAGCGAGTCGATATTGATCGGCAGCGCCAGAGTTTCGTCAGGCCAGACGTCAGACAGAGCGGCGATACGCGTGACCAGCTGACGGTCCCAGCCGTCTGCCATGCCGAACTGCAGCACCAGCGGCATAAACTCCGCCGCCAGCACCTCTTTATCGCCGTCGAAGATACGCATCAGCAGCTCGCGATGATGCACGCTGCCGTCCAGCAGCACCGCCGGTTTCTGGTAGAGACGCGGGCCGCCGCGGCTCAGCGTGTTTTCCAGCAGGGTTCGCCAGCGCACGCTGCCGCGCCCGGCATCAAGGGGATTACCCTCGCCGTTGGACCAGTTGTTGCCGCCCAGCAGCGTCGCCCGCCGCGTCGCCATCTCGACGTTGTCCATTACCTGCGACACGCTCTGCCCGCTGTGCCAGGCGCTGATGCCGATATGAATCAGATCGTCGCGGTTCACCATGCGCATCGGCGGCAGCGAATCGACGGCGTTAATGAGCTGATCTGCGATGCTGTTGGCCTCTTTCAGGCTGCGGTGCGGCAGCAGCACCGCAAAGTCGCTGCGAAAGTAGCGGGCCAGCAGCGCACCGGGGTAGCGCAATACGAAGGTCGAGAGCATATTGACCAGATCGTAGAGATACTCATCCACCAGCGTGGTTCCCAGGGTCTCATTGAGCATATCGAGATCGGGCAGGCGCACCATCATCACCACGCCGTGCGTGCCGACATCCTCCTGGTCTTCCAGCAGCGTCGCCAGCTGATTGTCAAAAAAGAGCCGGTTGTTGAGGCCGGTGCGGCTATCCTGCGCGGCAAAGGCGCGAATCAGCGTGTCGATGCGCAGGCGCTGCTCGCCCGCCTCCTGCAGATCGTTCAGCAGCACGTCGATGGCGCTGCTGGCCCGCGGCGGCCACTCGTCGACATCACCTTTGCGCAGCTGCGTCCGCTCGCCCGCCAGGATCGCCTCGGCACGTTTCTCCAGCCGCTCCATGCCGCGCCACTGGCGGTTGAGCCAGCAATGCATCATAAACAGCAGCAGGCTCATCACCAGCACCACAAAGAGGATCGCCGCCAGGGTATAGACGCCGGTAAAGGACTGGAACCAGGTTTTGGCGGGATCGAGCACCACGACGCGCATCGTTACGCCCGGCTGATGAACCAGCGGCACGTCGAACTGGATAAAGCGGTTGGTTTCATCTTCCAGCATCGGATTTTCATGCCGGCTGAGTCGGAACAGGATTCCGTCGCCGTTGCGCAGCTCGATCCGCTCGGTGTTTATCACCGTCATGGTGTGCTGCAGCCAGTCGCGCAGCGCGTCAGGCGGTTGCTTCAGCAGCGCCTGATCCACTTCGGTCGCCAGCGTCTGCACGCGTCCTTCGACGCGCTGATGGGTTAGCCAGTAAACGCTAAAAGCGCAGCCCACCAGCATCAAAAACATCGCCAGTAAGCTTAAAAATGTAATAAACGCAGATAGTTTCGTGGTTAATCGCATCCCTGTGCCTATTCGCTGCGGTAATGACCCATTTACGCCCGCCCTGCGCCGCGCCTGACGCAAGCGCGAGCAAAATAGCATAAATCCCGCTCTGCGGCAGCGCCGCTGCGTAAGATGAGCAAGTATATCCGTACCAGACAACGGTTAGCCCGGGTCGTTCAGCTTTTCGGCGCATTCTCATCGGCGCGTCGCGCCAGGAAATTTCATATTTTAGCGGCGAAAGTCGCGGCGATCGGCAATAGTCATCATGCTGGAAGGCATATTCGAGCCGGGAGGTGAGCGATGAAACCCACAAAATATCTGACTGAAGCCGACGTTACGCCGGAAAGCATCTTTAATATGCGGCGCCGCCAGGTGCTGAAAACCCTCGGCCTGAGCGCCGCGGCGCTCGGCATGCCCGGCGTCGCGCAGGCGGACGTGCTGAGCTGGTTCAAAGGCAACGATCGCCCCGCCGCGCCGGCCGGACGCCCGCTAACCTTTAGCAAGCCGGAAAAGTATCAGGCCAGCCTGACGCTGACGCCGGAAGATAAGGTCGCCGGCTATAACAACTTCTATGAATTCGGCCTTGATAAGGCGGACCCCGCCGCCAACGCCGGCACGCTGAAAACCGACCCCTGGCAACTGACCATCGATGGCGAAGTGGCGAAGCCGATTACGCTGAATATGGACGATATTTTCAAAAAGTTCGCGATGGAGCAGCGTATCTATCGCATGCGCTGCGTCGAGGCCTGGTCGATGGTGGTGCCCTGGGTCGGTTTCGAGCTTAATAAGCTGCTGAAGCTGGCGGAGCCCAACAGCAATGCGCGCTTCGTCGCGTTTCAGACGCTCTATGCGCCCGATCAGATGCCGGGCCAGAAAGATCGCTTTATCGGCGGCGGGCTGGACTACCCCTACGTGGAAGGTCTGCGCCTCGACGAGGCGATGCACCCGCTGACTCTGCTCAGCACCGGCGTCTACGGCAAAGCGCTGCCGCCGCAGAACGGCGCGCCGATTCGCCTGACCGTGCCGTGGAAATATGGTTTTAAAGGCATTAAATCGATCGTCAAGATTACCCTGACGCGCGACCGCCCGCCGACGACCTGGAATCAGATCGCGGCAAACGAATATGGTTTTTATGCCAATGTTAATCCGCACGTCGACCATCCGCGCTGGTCGCAGGCGACCGAACGCTTTATCGGCCCCGGCGGTACGCTCAGCGTGAAACGTCAGCCGACGCTGCTGTTTAACGGCTACGCCGACGAGGTGGCCTCTCTTTATCGCGGGCTCGATTTGCGGGAGAATTACTGAGTGCGCCTGACGCTGAAACAGATCGTCTGGCTCAAGGCGGTCCTGCATCTGGCGGCGTTTTTGCCGCTGGTCTATCTCTTTATGGCGGCGAACCAGGGCTGGCTGAGCGCCGACCCGGCGAAGGATATTCAGCACTTCACCGGCAGAATGGCGCTGAAGCTGCTGCTGGGCACGCTGCTGGTGTCGCCGCTGACGCGCTACGCGAAACAGCCGCTGCTGATCCGCACTCGCCGCCTGCTCGGCGTCTGGACCTTCGTCTGGGCCTCTCTTCATCTGCTGAGTTATTACCTGCTGGAGCTGGGCGTCGATAACCTGGGGCTGCTGGGCCGCGAGCTGGTCACGCGTCCCTATCTTACGCTGGGCATCCTGACCTGGCTGATTCTGCTGGCGCTCGCGGCGACCTCGTTCCAGCGCGCCCAGCGCAAACTTGGCCGCCGCTGGCAAACGCTGCATAACTTTATCTATCTGGCGGCGATCCTCGCTCCGATTCACTATCTCTGGTCGGTGAAGGTGCTCTCGCCTCAGCCGCTGCTTTACGCGCTGGGCGCGCTGGCGTTGTTAGCGTGGCGTTACAAAAAGTTTCGTCAGTGGTTGCCGCGCTAAGTTGTCTTCTCCCCGTTATTTCTGATAAAAGGTGTGGCCTTCGGGCCACGCTGGATCAACTTCGCAGATAAGACCAGTATTTTGCTGCGAATTGCCCCGAAACGGATATAATGCCCGGCTTTGTTGCGCGCGGCGTCGCCTTTTTGGGCGCGGCGGGTGACAAACGGAAGATAGCAAGGTATTTTACGCGATGCCTCAATGATTGCGGGAGATGGCAGCACGATGGCGCATAAATTTCACATTCTGCTTTTGAACGGTCCCAACCTTAATTTGCTGGGCACTCGCGAGCCGGAAAAGTATGGTCGCGCTACGCTGCAGCAGATCGTCAGCGATTTGGCCGCGCAGGCGGACCAGCTCGATGTGGAACTGAGTCATTTGCAGTCCAATGCGGAATATCAGCTGATCGATCGCATTCATGAGGCCAGAGGCAATGTGGATTACATCATCATTAATCCCGCTGCATTTACGCACACCAGCGTAGCATTGCGCGATGCCCTTCTGGCGGTAAGCATTCCTTTTATCGAGGTGCACCTCTCTAACGTGCACGCGCGTGAACCTTTCCGCCATCACTCCTATCTTTCCGACGTATCCGCCGGCGTCATTTGCGGTTTAGGCGCCGACGGCTACTCATGGGCTTTACAAACGGCAGTAAAACGCCTGTCTCACTCCAATTAAACAGAGTACGGAACCACACTCATGGATATTCGTAAAATTAAAAAACTGATCGAACTGGTTGAAGAATCCGGCATCGCTGAGCTGGAAATTTCTGAGGGCGAAGAGTCCGTTCGTATCAGCCGTGCACCTGCCAATGTGGGTTATCCCGTTATGCAGCAGGCTTACGCTGCGCCAGCTCCGCAGCCTGCGTTAGCCACCGCCGTCGCGCCGATCGCAGCGCCGGTCGTAGAGTCCGCCAAGCCTGCTGAAATCAGCGGCCATATCGTGCGTTCGCCGATGGTCGGCACCTTCTATCGCACGCCGAGCCCGGACGCGAAAGCCTTTATTGAAATCGGACAGAAAGTTAACGCTGGCGACACGCTCTGCATCGTTGAAGCGATGAAGATGATGAACCAGATCGAAGCCGATAAATCTGGCGTCGTGAAAGCCATTCTGGTCGAAAGCGGCCAGCCGGTTGAATTTGACGAGCCGCTGGTCGTCATCGAATAACGAGGCGCACCATGCTGGATAAAATTGTCATTGCTAACCGCGGTGAAATCGCGCTGCGTATTCTCCGCGCCTGTAAAGAGCTGGGCATCAAGACCGTAGCGGTGCACTCCACCGCAGACCGCGATCTGAAACACGTGCTGCTGGCGGACGAAACCGTCTGCATCGGCCCGGCGCAGTCGGTTAAAAGCTATCTCAACATCCCGGCGCTGATCTCCGCCGCCGAGATTACCGGCGCGGTCGCCATCCACCCCGGCTACGGCTTTCTCTCTGAGAACGCCGACTTCGCCGAGCAGGTTGAGCGTTCCGGCTTTATCTTTATCGGCCCGAAAGCGGACACCATCCGCCTGATGGGCGACAAAGTTTCCGCCATCAACGCGATGAAAAAAGCGGGCGTGCCGACCGTACCTGGTTCCGACGGCTCGCTGGGCGACGACATGGAGAAAAACCGCGCTATCGCTAAGCGTATCGGTTATCCGGTCATCATCAAAGCGTCCGGCGGCGGCGGCGGTCGCGGCATGCGCGTCGTGCGCAGCGATAAAGAGCTCGAGCAGTCCATCAACATGACGAAAGCGGAAGCCAAAGCGGCTTTCAACAACGACATGGTCTACATGGAGAAGTATCTCGAGAATCCGCGTCATATCGAGATTCAGGTGCTGGCCGACGGCCAGGGTAACGCGATCTATCTGGCCGAGCGCGACTGTTCTATGCAGCGTCGCCACCAGAAAGTGGTCGAAGAAGCGCCAGCGCCGGGCATTACGCCGGAACTGCGCCGCTACATCGGCGAGCGCTGTTCTAACGCCTGTATCGAAATCGGCTACCGCGGCGCAGGCACCTTCGAGTTCCTGTATGAAAACGGCGAGTTCTACTTTATCGAGATGAACACCCGTATTCAGGTCGAGCATCCGGTTACCGAGATGATCACCGGCGTGGATCTGATCAAAGAGCAGCTACGCATCGCTGCCGGTCAGCCGCTCTCTATCAAGCAGGAAGACGTGATCATTCGCGGCCATGCGGTCGAGTGCCGTATCAACGCGGAAGATCCCAACACCTTCCTGCCGAGCCCGGGCAAAATCACCCGTTTCCACGCGCCGGGCGGTTTTGGCGTGCGTTGGGAATCGCATATTTACGCCGGCTACAGCGTGCCGCCGTACTATGATTCCATGATCGGCAAGCTGATCTGCTATGGCGAAACCCGCGACGTGGCGATCGCCCGCATGAAAAATGCGCTGGCTGAGCTGATCATCGACGGCATCAAGACCAATATCGAGCTGCAAATGCGCATCATGTCCGACGAATACTTCCAGCAGGGTGGCACCAACATCCACTATCTGGAAAAGAAACTTGGACTGTACGATAAGTAAGCGCAACAGCAAGGGTGATGCCGGCGGGGTTACTGACTGCTGACAGCGCCCAGGTTGGCACCTTGTCAACAAGACCAGGCCGGTAATACCGGCCTTTTTCATTTTTGTCGCCGTAGAGGTTGCATAATGGACTGGCGTTTTCTGCAAGCGAATAAAGAGGCGCGCTGGGCGCTCTACCTGACGCTCGCCTATCTGGCCGTCTGGGGCGTCTCCGCGTGGCTGGGCGGCGATGAGGCTGGCGTGATCGGTCTGCCCCGCTGGTTTGAACTCTCCTGCGTGTTTGCCCCGCTGCTGTTTATCGTGCTGTGCTGGCTGATGGTACGTCTGGTGTTCCGCGATATGCCGTTAGAGGATAACGATGGAAACTGAAATCATTCTTCCGCTGCTGGCTTACCTGGCGCTGATCGCCGGGCTGTCGGTGTTTGCCATGCGCAAACAGCGCCAGGGCAGTTTTCTCACGGAATATTTTCTCGGCAGCCGCTCTATGGGCGGTTTTGTGCTGGCGATGACCGTCACCACTACCTATATCAGCGCCAGTTCGTTTATCGGCGGACCCGGCGCGGCCTATAAATATGGCCTCGGCTGGGTACTGCTGGCGATGATTCAGGTGCCGGCGGTGTGGCTGTCGCTCGGCGTGTTAGGGAAGAAATTCGCTATTCTGGCGCGCCGCTATAATGCGGTGACGCTAAACGATATGCTTTATGCCCGCTATCGCAGCACGCTGCTGATCTGGCTGGCGAGTATCAGCTTGCTGGTAGCCTTTATCGGCGCGATGACGGTGCAGTTTATCGGCGGCGCGCGCCTGCTGGAAACCGCTGCGGGCATTCCTTACGATACCGGCCTGCTGATTTTCGGCGGCACTATCGCGCTCTATACCGCCTTCGGCGGCTTCCGCGCCAGCGTGCTCAACGACGCCATGCAGGGCCTGGTGATGCTGGTGGGCACCTTTCTGCTGCTGTTCGCCGTCATTCATCAGGCGGGCGGGCTCGACACCGCGGTGACCAAACTGCGCGCTATCGATCCGCAACTGGTTTCGCCGGAAGGAGTCGATAACGTTATCAACCCGACGTTCCTTAGCTCCTTCGCCGTGCTGGTCTGTTTCGGCGTTATCGGTCTGCCGCATACCGCCGTGCGCTGCATCTCTTATAAAGACAGCAAAGCGATGCATCGCGGCATTATTCTCGGCACCATCGTGGTAGTGGTGCTGATGCTCGGCATGCATCTGGCCGGCGCGCTTGGTCGAGTGATCCTGCCGGATCTCACTATTCCCGATCGCGTCATCCCGACGCTGATGATCACCGTGCTGCCGCCGATGGCCGCGGGCGTGTTTCTCGCCGCGCCGATGGCGGCGATCATGTCGACCATCAACGCGCAGCTGCTGCAATCCTCCGCTACCCTGATTAAAGATCTCTATCTGCGCATCGCGCCGCAGCAGAGTGAAAACGAAGCGCGCCTGCGCCTGCTATCCGGCACCATTACCTTCTTGCTGGGCGCGCTGCTGCTGCTGGCGGCGTGGAATCCACCAGATATGATTATCTGGCTCAATCTGCTGGCCTTTGGCGGTCTGGAAGCCGTTTTCCTCTGGCCGCTGGTGCTTGGCCTTTACTGGTCGCGCGCCAACGCTGCCGGCGCCATCTCCGGCATGCTGGCGGGCGCCGGAAGCTACACGCTGCTTGCCAGCCTCAATATTCAATGGGGTGGCTTTCACCCTATCGTTCCGTCATTGACCATAAGCCTGCTGGCTTTTCTGGTCGGTAATCTGTTTGGCCGCGCGCCTGATGCCGCGCTGGAATAAAGAGAAACGCTATGCCATGGATTCAAATCAAAATTAACAGTACCGGCGAGCACGCCGAACCCCTCAGCGATGCGCTGATGGAGAGCGGCGCGGTCTCCGTGACCTTTCAGGATACGCACGATAATCCGGTTTACGAGCCGCTGCCGGGTGAAACGCGCCTGTGGGGCGATACCGACGTAATCGGCCTGTTCGACGCGGAAACGGAGATGGAGGATGTGGTCGCAGAGCTGAGCCAGCATCCTCTGCTGGGATCCGGCTTTCGCCATAAGATCGAACAGATCGAAGATAAAGACTGGGAGCGCGAGTGGATGGATAACTTTCATCCGATGCGCTTCGGCGAGCGCCTCTGGATCTGCCCAAGCTGGCGCGACGTGCCAGATCCTGACGCCGTTAACGTCATGCTCGATCCGGGCCTGGCGTTCGGCACCGGCACTCACCCGACCACGTCGCTCTGCCTCACCTGGCTGGACGGCCTGGATCTGGCGGGCAAAACGGTGATCGATTTCGGCTGCGGTTCCGGCATTCTGGCGATTGCCGCGCTGAAGCTGGGCGCAGCGCAGGCGATCGGCATCGATATCGATCCGCAGGCGATCCAGGCCAGCCGCGATAATGCAGAGCGCAACGGCGTCGCCGATCGCCTGTCGCTCTATCTGCCGCATCAACAGCCTGAGAACCTGCAGGCCGACGTCGTGGTCGCCAATATTCTCGCCGGTCCGCTGCGCGAGCTGGCGCCGCTGATTGGCGTGCTGCCGAAAGCGGGCGGCCATTTGGGTCTTTCCGGCGTGCTGGCCAGCCAGGCGGAGAGCGTTTGCGAAGCCTATGCCGATCGCTTCACGCTCGATCCGGTGGCGGAAAAAGAGGAGTGGTGCCGCATTACCGGCGTGCGCCGCTAATATGATCGCAGGTCGGTTACGCCGCCCTGCTTTTATCTTGAGCTAAACCAAAGCGCGCCCCAGCTCGTTAATTACGTTCCGGCCGCAATCAAATTGCGCAATAAAGCAGCACATGGGCGTCATATCTCTGGTTAATTGCCTGATGTGGCGCTTTTTATGTTGTGATTTACGCCATGTTTTGAGAAAAATTTTTGTTCACAATTTCAGCATATTTTTTTAAGCTATTGAATATTAATAATAATTAAAAAATTGACTGCTGTTTAACCGTCTTTATCCCGTTATTTACGGCGAATTGTTCAAAGTTTGGCCTTTCATCTTCGGTAAAAAATGCGTAATATACGCCGCCTTGCGAACAGTTACGGTCACTTCTTCTTCATGCGCATTGGACACCACCAGCTACGTAATCGACTCATTGCTGCGCCGATGGCCGGGATTACCGACAGGCCGTTCCGCACGCTCTGTTTTGAGAACGGCGCCGGTATGGCGGTCTCCGAGATGCTGTCATCTAACCCTGAAGTCTGGGCCAGTGACAAATCCCGTTTGCGTATGGTGCACAGTGACGAGCCCGGCGTTCGCGCCGTGCAGATAGCAGGTTGCGATCCCGATGATATGGCGGCGGCCGCGCGTATTAACGTGGCGTCTGGCGCGCAGATCATCGATATCAACATGGGTTGCCCGGCCAAAAAAGTGAATCGCAAGATGGCAGGCTCAGCGCTGCTGCAGTATCCCGAGCTGGTGAAATCTATTCTCACCGCCGTGGTTAACGCAGTGGATGTGCCCGTTACGCTGAAGATTCGCACCGGCTGGGATACGGAAAACCGTAACTGTGTAGAGATTGCCCAATTGGCTGAACGCTGTGGCATTCAGGCCCTGACGATACATGGACGCACTCGTGCCTGCCTGTTCAACGGGGAAGCTGAATACGACAGCATTCGGACAGTTAAGCAGAGTGTCACCATTCCCGTTATCGCGAATGGCGACATAACTGACCCGCATAAAGCCAGAGCCGTGCTTGACTATACGGGGGCCGATGCCCTGATGATAGGCCGCGCGGCTCAGGGAAGACCGTGGATCTTCCGGGAAATCCAGCATTATCTGGACACTGGGGAGCTGCTTGCGCCGCTGCCGCTGGCAGAGGTGAAGCGTATGCTCGTTGCGCATATACGTGAGCTGCACGACTTTTATGGTCCATGCAAGGGATACCGTATATCGCGAAAGCACGTCTCCTGGTATTTGCAGGAGCATGCCCCTAATGACCAGTTTCGGCGCACATTCAACGCCATAGAGGATGCCAGCGAACAGCTGGAGGCGTTGGAGGCATACTTCGAAAATCTTGCGTAAACGAAATAAAGAGCTGAAAGAACTATGTTCGAACAACGCGTAAATTCTGACGTACTGACCGTTTCTACCGTTAACTCACAGGATCAGGTGACGCAAAAGCCTCTGCGTGATTCGGTTAAACAGGCACTGAAGAACTATTTTGCTCAACTGAACGGTCAGGATGTTAATGACCTCTATGAGCTGGTACTGGCTGAAGTCGAGCAGCCCCTGTTGGACATGGTGATGCAGTATACCCGTGGCAACCAGACCCGTGCTGCGCTGATGATGGGTATCAACCGTGGTACTCTGCGTAAGAAACTGAAAAAATACGGCATGAACTGATTTTTAGTTGATGCGGTAAATGACGCCAGCCTGAGTGCTGGCGTTTTTATTTGCGCAGCGTTTCGCATTCACGCTGAAAGCGATGAAACAACTCGCTCGCAAATGGTAACCTTAGTTGCAATCGCGCCAGTGAAAATTACCTGCGCATTGATTTCCATTCTTCCCTGACGCATCTTCCCTTTTCTTCCCTTGTTTCCCCGCAGCGCCAGCGCTGACGCCCGCTGAGTGATCTCCATTGTCGAAAAGCGTAACTCATCTTCCACATACATCCTTTCCTGAGCTTTGGCTCACATTGCTTCCATATAGTGAAACTATTTGCACTAATTGTGATCGGGGCGACTCGCTTTGCTTCCTTTTGGTGCGCGATAGTAACGCTGCTTTCCTGCTTCTTCAGATTAATAAGAGATCTTTCCAGCCCACTCACGTTTCTGCAAACCTGGCACTGGCTTTGCAATGCTATGCGTGGCTGACCGCCACAGACAGGTAATAGCGCGCTGCAGAGCGCGCATCAAACATAACAAAATAATTACGCCACACAGGATGCTTTATGAAAAAGATGATGCTCTCTACGTTGGTCGCCGCCGCTGCGCTCCTCGCGGTTACTCAGCAGGCGCACGCTGGCACCACGCTGGATGCGATTAAGAAGAAAGGTTTTGTGCAGTGCGGTATCAGCGATGGTCTGCCGGGCTTCTCCTATGCTGACGCCAGCGGCAAATTCTCCGGCATCGACGTTGACGTCTGCCGCGCGGCAGCCGCCGCCGTTTTCGGCGACGCCAGCAAAGTGAAATATACGCCGCTGACCGCGAAAGAGCGTTTCACCGCGCTGCAGTCAGGCGAAGTGGATATTCTGTCGCGCAACACGACCTGGACTTCTTCGCGCGACGGCGGCATGGGCTTCCTGTTTGCTGGCGTGAACTACTATGACGGCATCGGCTTTTTGACTCACCAGAAAGCAGGCCTGAAAAGTGCGAAAGAGCTGGACGGCGCAACGGTCTGTATTCAGGCGGGCACCGATACCGAGCTTAACGTGGCGGACTTCTTCAAAGCCAACAAAATGCAGTACACCCCGGTGACCTTCGATCGCTCTGACGAATCTGCCAAGGCGCTCGACAGCGGTCGCTGCGATACGCTGGCGTCCGATCAGTCGCAGCTCTACGCGCTGCGTATCAAACTCGGCAAGCCGGACGAGTTTATCGTACTGCCGGAAGTGATCTCGAAAGAGCCGCTGGGCCCGGTCGTGCGTCGCGGCGACGATGACTGGTTCACTATCGTGAAGTGGTCGCTCTACGCTATGCTGAACGCGGAAGAGATGGGCATCAACTCGAAGAATGTTGATCAGATGACCGCCAAGCCGACTACGCCGGATATGGCGCATCTGCTGGGCGCCGAAGGCGACTTTGGCAAAGACCTGAAGCTCGACAACAAGTGGGCCTATAACATCATCAAGCAAGTCGGCAACTACCAGGAAGTGTTTGATCGCAACGTGGGCAAAGACAGCGCGCTGAAGATTGCGCGCGGCCAGAACGCGCTGTGGAATCAGGGCGGCATTCAGTACGCCCCACCGGTCCGCTAATCACACATGTTAACGGGACGCCGCGTTGCGCGGCGTCCTGCCTGCGCTTTGTCTCTGAGGTTTCAACATGTCACAACGCCCAAGCGTGAAAAGGGACATTTCATTCGGTAATCCCGCGGTTCGCGCCTGGCTTTACCAGATTATCGCCATTGTTGCGGTGGTTATCGTGGTGGGTTATCTGATCCACAATACGATTATCAACCTTGCCAGCCGTGGTATTACGTCCGGATTCGGCTTTCTTGAGCGCAGCGCCGGTTTCGGTATTGTCCAGCATCTCATCGAGTACACCGAAGGCGATACCTACGCGCGCGTGTTTCTGGTGGGCCTGACCAATACTCTGCTGGTTTCTGCGCTCTGCATCGTTTTCGCGTCGCTGCTGGGATTTTTCATCGGCCTGGCGCGCCTGTCGGATAACTGGCTGCTGCGCAAGCTCTCGACTATCTATATCGAAACCTTCCGCAATATTCCGCCGCTGCTGCAGATCTTCTTCTGGTACTTCGCGGTGCTGCGTAATCTTCCCGGCCCGCGTCAGGCGTTAAGCGCCTTCGATCTCGCCTTCGTCAGCAACCGCGGGCTCTATGTGCCCTGGCCGCAGTATGCGCCAGGCTCCGGACCCTTTATCGTTGCGCTGGCACTGGCCGCCGCGGGCAGCTATGCGCTGTTCCGCTATCATCGCAAATATCAGCTCAAGACCGGCCAGCTGCGCCGCACCTGGCCCGCCGCTCTCGCCATGTTCGTGCTGTTTCCTGTGGTGGCGCACCTGGGATTCGGCGCCGCCACGCACTGGGACGTGCCGACGCTGCGCGGCTTTAACTTCCGCGGCGGCTTCGTAATGATCCCGGAGCTGGCGGCGCTGACTCTGGCGCTCTCTGTCTACACCTCATCGTTTATCGCCGAGGTGATCCGCGCCGGTATTCAGTCCGTGCCGCACGGCCAGCATGAAGCCGCACGCTCGCTGGGCTTGCCCAATCCGGTGACGCTGCGTCAGGTCATTATCCCGCAGGCGATGCGCGTCATTATTCCGCCGCTTACCAGTCAGTACCTCAACATCGTAAAAAACTCCTCGCTGGCGGCCGCGATCGGCTACCCCGATATGGTGTCGCTGTTTGCCGGCACGGTGCTGAACCAGACCGGCCAGGCGATTGAAACTATCGCTATCACCATGGGCGTCTATCTGGTGATCAGCCTGGTGATTTCGCTGTTGATGAATATCTATAACCGCAAAATTGCGCTGGTCGAGCGCTAAGAGAACGGGATGACGATGTCTGTTACTACACACGAAGCCTCGCCGGCAGCCACCACGCCGCTGAGCCGCGCCTGGGTCTGGGCGCGAAAAAATCTCTTCTCCAGCTGGTTTAATACGCTGCTGACGCTGTTTTGCCTCTGGCTGATGTGGGAGGTGATCCCGCCCGCGCTGGAGTGGCTGGTATTCCAGGCAAACTGGATTGGCGAAACGCGCGCCGACTGCACCAAAGAGGGCGCATGCTGGGTATTTATTCATGCGCGCTTCGGCCAGTTTATGTATGGACTCTATCCGCACGAGCTGCGCTGGCGTATTAAACTGGCGCTGGTGCTGGGCGTCGCCTCGATTATCCCGATGTTTGTGAAATCTCTTCCGCATCGCGGCCGCTATATCGCCTGCTGGGCGGTAATCTATCCCCTCGTCGTCTGGATGCTGATGTATGGCGGCCTGTTTGGCCTGGAGCACGTCGAGACGCGCCAGTGGGGCGGGCTAACGCTAACGCTGATTATCGCCGCGGTCGGCATCGCCGGCGCGCTGCCGCTGGGTATTCTGCTGGCGCTGGGACGTCGCTCGCGTATGCCGGTCGTGCGTACGCTATCGATCATTTTTATCGAGTTCTGGCGCGGCGTGCCGTTGATTACCGTGCTGTTTATGTCGTCGGTGATGCTGCCGCTGTTTATGTCGGAAGGCACCAGCATCGATAAGCTGGTGCGCGCGCTAGTTGGGGTGATTTTGTTCCAGTCAGCTTACGTCGCCGAAGTGGTGCGCGGCGGTTTGCAGGCGCTGCCGAAAGGTCAGTATGAAGCGGCAGAGTCGCTGGCGCTCGGCTACTGGAAAACTCAGCTGCTGGTGATTTTACCACAGGCGCTGAAGCTCACGATCCCCGGCCTGGTGAACACCATTATCGCGCTGTTCAAAGATACCAGTCTGGTAATCATTATCGGCCTTTTCGATCTGTTCAGCAGCGTGCAGCAGGCTACCGTCGATCCCGCCTGGCTCGGGATGTCGACCGAAGGCTATGTCTTTGCCGCGCTGGTTTACTGGATTTTCTGTTTTAGCATGTCGCGCTATAGCCAGCATCTGGAAAAGCGCTTTCACACCGGGCGTAAATCGCATTGAGGTTTTCCATGACACAACATTTGCATCACGATTCAGCTTTGATGATTTCGCTCGAGAACGTGAATAAATGGTATGGGCAGTTTCATGTCCTGAAAGATATTAACCTGCAGGTGAAGCCGCGCGAGCGTATCGTGCTGTGCGGCCCTTCCGGTTCCGGTAAGTCTACGACGATCCGCTGCATTAACCATCTGGAAGAGCATCAGCAAGGACGCATCGTTGTCGACGGCATCCATCTGAATGATGATGTACGCAACATCGAACGCGTGCGTACCGAAGTGGGTATGGTGTTTCAGCACTTCAATCTTTTTCCGCACCTGACGGTGCTGCAGAACTGCACGCTGGCGCCCATCTGGGTGCGTAAGACCGCGAAAAAAGAGGCAGAAGCGCTGGCGATGCACTACCTGGAGCGCGTACGCATCGCCGAGCATGCGCATAAGTTTCCGGGCCAGCTCTCTGGCGGACAGCAGCAGCGCGTGGCGATTGCGCGTTCGCTCTGCATGAAACCGAAGATTATGTTGTTCGATGAGCCGACCTCAGCGCTGGATCCCGAGATGGTTAAAGAGGTGCTGGATACCATGATTGGGCTGGCGGAAGACGGCATGACAATGCTGTGCGTTACTCATGAGATGGGGTTTGCCCGTACCGTGGCCGATCGCGTGATCTTTATGGATCGCGGCGAGATCGTGGAGATGGCGCCGCCGGAAACTTTCTTTTCAAACCCGACGTCTGAACGTACGCGCGCGTTTTTATCGCAGGTTATCCATTAACGCTGAGCACAGCGTCAACGGCCCCGGACAGGTTCCGGGGTTTTTTGTGGGTAAAAAGACAAAGCGCAGAAAAGAAAAAAGCCCTTTGCTTATGCAAAGGGCTTTTTCTTGTTTGATGCCTGGCAGTTCCCTACTCTCGCATGGGGAGACCCCACACTACCATCGGCGCTACGGCGTTTCACTTCTGAGTTCGGCATGGGGTCAGGTGGGACCGCCGCGCTAAAGCCGCCAGGCAAATTCTTTATTCGCCGAACTCTTACGTAACTGGTGCTGATACCCAGAGTCGAACTGGGGACCTCACCCTTACCAAGGGTGCGCTCTACCAACTGAGCCATATCAGCACACTGTATTTGGATGCCTGGCAGTTCC